>DBGAZC010000045.1:0-9371 GCA_048472015.1 Collinsella sp.
TCGAAAGTATTTCTCAAGCGCCTATAATGAATACCGCATGTTACGTGCATAGAAGGAGGAATGGGAGGAAACGTGGCTGAGAACCTAAGCAACCAGTCTGTACCCGAAGCCGCGGCGCGCGTCGCTGCCGTGGTCAACCGCCTCGTTAACCGAATCGGCTCGAATGCCGAGTCCAGGGAGCGTCTCGCCGAGATCGAGATCCCCGAGGAGCTGCGCGATAATCTGGCGCTGTTCCTGCGCCTGGAGCGTCGTGTGCTTAGCGAGTATGATCCTGAGATCGCGGACCTGTTCGACAAGATCCTGTTGGCCGAGATTGTGGCCAATGCCGGCAACCCCGGTACCCGCGCTGCCGACGAAGTCGTCGACGAGCAGGGCGTGCCCACCGCCGACGAGCCCACTGCCGTGGCATTTCGTGAGGTCGTCGATCTGATCGACAGCCTGCCGCTCGATAAGCAGCAGGTCATTGTCCGCGCCTTTACGAGCTTCTTCCATTTGGCAAACCTGTCGGAGGAGAACTACCGTGTGGCGCAGCTGCGCGAGCGCGAGGCCGGTGCGTCGACCGATACCGAGGTCGATCCCGCCAACGAGCTCACCGTCGCCTATCACCAGCTGGTGAATGAGCTGGGCGTCGAGGGCGCCAACGAGCTGCTCGGCAAGCTTGAGTTCCATCCCGTCTTTACCGCGCATCCCACCGAGGCCCGTCGCAAGGCCGTCGAGGGCAAGATTCGCCGTATCTCCAACCTGCTGGAGGAGCGTCCGCGTCTGGGCGGCTCCGACCTGGTGGAGAACGAGCGCCATATGCTGCAAGAGATCGACGCCCTGGTACGCACGAGCCCCATCGCGTTAAAGAAGCCCACGCCGGTCGAGGAAGCCGATACCATCATCGACATCTTCGATAACACGCTGTTCGACGTTATCCCCGTCATCTACCGTCGTTTTGACGACTGGGTGCTGGGCGACAAGGCCGGCACCGTGCCGCCGCTGTGCCCGGCGTTCTTCCACCCCGGCAGCTGGATCGGTTCCGACCGTGACGGCAACCCCAACGTTACCGCCAAGGTGAGCCGCGAGGTCGCCGCCAAGTACTTCACCCACATGGTGCTCAAACTCGAGGACAAATGCCGCCGCATCGGCCGTAACCTCACGCTCGAGGCCACCTACAGCAAGCCTTCTGCCGAGCTCATTAACCTGTGGAACCATCAGGTCGAGATGAGCCCTCGGTACACGGCCCGCGCCGAGCTGATCTCCGAGCACGAGCCGCATCGCGCCGTCATGCTCGTCATGGCCGACCGTCTGAACGCCACCGTGCGTCGCATCACCGACACCATGTACCACAGCGCCGATGAGTTCCTGGACGACCTGCGCGTCGTCCAGCGTTCGCTGGCCGCCTGCGGTGCCGTCCGTGCTGCCTACGGCCCGGTCCAGACCATCATCTGGCAGGTCGAGTCCTTCGGCTTCCATATGGTCGAGATGGAGTTCCGTCAGCATTCCGTGGTGCATGCCCGCGCCCTCAAGGATATCCACGAGAACGGTATCCATGGCGACCTGCAGCCCATGACGCGCGAGGTCATCGACACCTTCCGTGCCATCGGTTCCATCCAAAAGCGCTACGGCAAGAAGATGGCGCACCGCTACATCATCTCGTTCACCAAGAGCGCCCAGCATGTGGCCGACGTCTTTGAGCTGGCCCACCTGTCCTTCGCACACGAGGAGGATGTCCCCGAGCTCGACGTGATCCCGCTGTTCGAGCAGCTCGAGGACCTCGAGGGCTGCGTCGACGTGCTCGACCAGATGCTTACGCTGCCCGTGGTGCAAAAGCGCCTTGCCCAGACCAACCGCCGCATGGAGGTCATGCTGGGCTATTCCGACTCCTCCAAGGATGCCGGTCCTACCACGGCCATGCTCGCGCTGCATTCCGCGCAGGAGCGCATCGCCAAGTGGGCCGAGAAGAACGATATCGACCTGGTGCTCATGCACGGTCGCGGCGGTGCCGTGGGCCGTGGCGGCGGCCCGGCCAACAAGGCCGTGCTGGCGCAGCCCAAGGGTTCGGTCAACTGCTTCTTTAAGCTCACCGAGCAGGGCGAGGTCATCTTTGCCCGTTACGGCAACCGCACGCTGGCTCAGCGCCATGTTGAGTCCGTTGCCGCCGCAACGCTTTTGCAGTCGGCCCCGAGCGTCGAGAAGACCAACACCGAGACCACGCAGAAGTTCTGGGATATGGCCGAGAAGCTCAACACCGCAAGCCACGAGCGCTATCTGGACCTGCTGAACACCGAGGACTTTACGCCGTGGTTCTCGACCGTGACGCCGCTGACCGAGGTCGGTCTGCTGCCGATCGGCTCGCGTCCCGCCAAGCGCGGTCTGGGCGCCAAGTCGCTCGATGACCTGCGTACCATCCCGTGGATCTTCAGCTGGAGCCAGGCGCGCATTAACCTGGCCGCTTGGTACGGTCTGGGCACCGCCTGCGAGCAGCTTGGCGATCTTGACCAGCTCAAGGCTGCCTACCAGGAGTGGCCGTTCTTCCGCACGTTCATCGACAACATCGAGATGTCGATTGCCAAGACCGACCAGCGCATCGCCAAGATGTATCTGCACCTGGGCGATCGGCAGGATCTGTCCGAGAAGGTCTTCACCGAGATGCAGCTCACGCGTAAGTGGGTCCTTGCCATCGTCGGTGACGAGTGGCCGCTGCAGCGCCGCCGCGTGCTCGGCTGCGCCGTCCGCGTGCGCAACCCCTACGTCGACGCCCTGTCCATCGCCCAGGTCCGCGCCCTTCGCGAGGTGCGTATGAACCAGGACGAGATGGCAGAGGAGAAGAAGGCCGAGTACATGAGCCTGATTCTTTCGACTGTGACCGGCGTCTCGGCAGGTTTGCAGAACACGGGGTAATCGATAGCCCTGTAGCTCTCACCGGGACCCGATGGGTTTCCCTCTGAATGCGTCCTCGCACTTGAAGCCCCCTTATCCTACTCCTTCGGAGCTGCGGATAAGGGGGCTTCGTGCTGCGGAGTGCATTCAGAGGGAAACCCATCGGGTCCCTTCGTCCTCGGTCTTCGGGGATTGGGCTGAAGGGATTAAAGTGCGCTTCGCGCCCAATGCGGAGTGCGGCGAGGGCTTCTTGCGTCCTGCGGAGTGTGCCTAAAAGTAAACTTATGGCGGGCCCTGCGATGTCCGGTCTTCGGCGGATCAGCTGCTGGGTGAGGGTGGTGCCTGGGGCGACGTGCAAAAAACGGAGTTTTCAGCAGCAAAAGATTGATGCATAAGGCCATAGCCGGCTTTCGCTGCCTTTGTTGATGCCTTTGCACGCTAATTGGGGCCTTGGCGATGCCCGTATATGGCTGGTTTCTCGCCGCATGCTATCCAGATGGGTCGAGTCATGAGGACTATCTACTTTTTGAAAGACTTTTGACACCAAAATCTTATCCCGCGATGCTGAATACTCGCAAAAATGCACGCTCCGGAGGGTACTACCCTGTTACGGCTAGAAATCCATGCGTCATTATATGCAAATTATTGACGTATTTATGCAATATGACTTACGCGCGCATGCCATCGGGGTAGATGTTTGCCTCGGCGCTGCGTAAGTCATCCTGTCTATAGTGTCTTTGACAGGCGGCCACGGTCCCGTTTGGGATCGCGGCCGTTTTGTTGAGGGTCAAATATGAACGTTGTGTTAATGAGTCGGTGGACGGTGGAGTTTTTCGGTGAGCGGCGTATCCTTCCAACGGTTTATCTAGTGTGTCAGTTGAAAGGAAGAGGGCGCTCGTCATTGTTTGAATGTGAACTGCCGTTTGACCACAAGACGTTGCATCTGGAGCTCGAGGATAAGAACTTCGCAGGTGTGATGGAAGGTCATCAAAACGAGTTTAAGACTACAAAATCGCAGGAAGAGCTGGTAGAGGAGTCGCTTGCCAACCCTTATGGCTCGCCTTCGCTCGAGGAGCTTTGTGCTGGCAAGAAGGATATCGTCATCATTAGCTCCGACCATACGCGCCCCGTTCCCTCGCGTGTGACGATGCCTATTCTGCTGCATCACATCCACTCCGCTGCGCCTGAGGCGCGCGTTCGCATTCTGGTTGCTACGGGTATGCATCGTCCGTCGACGCACGAGGAGCTCGTCAACAAGTACGGTGAGGAGATCGTTGCCAACGAGGAAATCGTTATGCACGTCGCGACTGACGACAGCATGATGAAAAAGATCGGTACCCTGCCTTCTGGTGGCGAGTGCATCATCAACAAGATTGCCGCCGATTGCGATCTGCTGCTTGCAGAGGGCTTCATTGAGCCGCACTTCTTTGCCGGTTTCTCTGGCAGCCGCAAGTCCGTGCTGCCCGGTATCGCCAGCTACAAGACCATCATGTACAACCACAACGGTCAGTTTGTGAACGATTCCCATTCGCGTGCCGGCAACCTGTGCCACAACCACGTGAGCGAGGATATGTTCGCCGCCGCCGAGATGGCCCACCTCGCCTTTGTGCTTAACGTGGTGCTCAACGGCAAGCACGAGGTCATCGGTTCTTTTGCCGGTGACATCCACAAGGCGCACGAGGCTGGCTGCGAGTTCGTGAAGAGCCTTGCCGGCGTTGAGCCCGTCGAGTGCGAGATTGCCATCACCACCAACGGCGGTTACCCGCTCGACCAGAACATCTATCAGGCCGTGAAGGGCATGTGCGCTGCCGAGGCCACGCTTCCCGAGGGCGGCGTGATCATTGATGTCGCCGGTTGTGCCGACGGTCACGGCGGCGAGGGCTTCTATCACAACATCGCCGACAACGACCCGGCGGAGTTTGAGCGCGCCTGCATCGACCGTCCTAAGGACGAGACCCTGCCCGATCAGTGGACGAGCCAGATTTTTGCCCGCATCCTGGCGCATCACCCTGTGATCATGGTCACCGACCTGTGCGATCACCAGATGCTCAAGGATATGCACATGACGCCGGTTAATACTATCGAGGAGGCGCTCAAGCTCGCCTTTGAGATGAAGGGTGCCGATGCCAAGGTTGCCGTCATCCCCGATGGCCTGGGTGTTGTCGTCGCGCAGCACTAGTGCGTGGCCTAAACGAATCGTTTTTAACCGACAAGAAAGATAAGGTTTATGCTTACCAAACTCCTCTGCGAATTCGGCGCAACTGCCCTCATGATCATCTTTGGCGTGGGCGTGCACTGCGATACCGTGCTCAAGGGCACCAAGTATCAGGGCTCCGGCCACATGTTTGCCATCACCACTTGGTCTTTTGGCATCTCGGTCTGCCTGTTTGTCTTTGGCGGTGCCGTGTGCATGAACCCCGCCATGGTGCTTGCCCAGTGCATCGTAGGCCTGGTGCCGTGGAGCAGCTGCATCCCCTTCATGATTGCCGATATGCTCGGCGGCTTTGTGGGCGCCGTAATCGCTTGGCTTATGTATGCCGATGAGTTCAAGGCTTCCGATGGCGTCGTCGATCCCATTGCCCAGCGCAATATCTTCTCGACCAACCCCACCACCGAGGGTACGAACTATGCCCGTAATTTCTTCTGCGAGGCTATCTGCACTTTTGTGTTCATCAGCGCCATCCTTGCTGCTGCTAACCGTGCTGGCGAGAACGTCCTGATGCTCGCTATCTGCGTCGGCCTGATCGTTTGGGCCGTTGGCATGGGCATGGGCGGCATCACCGGCTTCGCCATGAACCAGGCTCGTGACCTTGGTCCTCGCATGGCCTATCAGGTGCTGCCGATCAAGAACAAGGCTGACAACAACTGGAAGTACGGCCTGCTCGTTCCTGGCATCGCTCCGTTTGTCGGCGCTGCTCTGGCTGCGCTGTTTGTGCATGGTTTCTTGGGCATGTTCTAGTCTGAGGCTACATAGGTTGTCCGCCGTCCGCATGGGGTAACTTCCCAGCGCGTCCTCGGACATGAAAGAACCCCCGCTGCGCACTTCGTGCGGCGGGGGTTCTTTCGTCCTGCGGAGTGCGCTGGGAAGTTACCCCATGCGGACGGCTGCGGGGTCTTTGCTGCGCTCGAGCAAGCAACCCAACATATATATCTGAATTTGGATGGGAGGGGCTTGTTGCTGGTGGGGGCGTTGAGGCGCGAGTGACACTTTGGGGTGCGCGGAGCCCTGGGTTGGGTCGATGATTTGGGATGAGTTTCTTACTTAGGTGAAGAGGGGCTTTATGGCTGAGAGGTAGTCTTTGGCTACGTCGGCTTTATCTGCTTGGAAATTGTGCCAGGCCCACCATTGGACCATTCCTACAAAGCTTGAGGCTATGTGGTGTAGTAGGAAGCTTCGGTCCATGGTGCCGGCGGGGACTGAGGGGTCGAAGGGCACGGTTTCGGCTGCTCGTGACATGATGGTCTTGCGTAAGCAGTCGGCGAAGACGCGTGAGCCGGCGCCGGCTACCAGTGCCCGTACACCCTGCCGACGATTCCAGAGGTTGTTGAGGATATGCTCGACCTGTACGAGTGGGTCATCGAGGGGCGTACCGTCATCGTCGAGGGCATGGGTGCAGATATCGCGCACGAGCTCAGCGAGCAGGTCATCTTTGCTCTTGAAGAGCCCGTAGAACGTGGCCCGACCTACGTGGGCACGAGCGATGATGTCGCCGACGGTGATCTTGCCGTAGTCTTTCTCGCACAGGAGCTCGGAGAACGCCGTAACGATGGCAGCGCGGCTTTTTGCCTTGCGGGCATCCATGGCTATGCGTCCGCGTGAACGAGCAGGCAGCGGAGCGTACCGGAGCAACCTTCGTAGGGGCGTTTGCCGGCGCCGTAGCCGACGGCTTCGATGCGGTAGCGTGAGGGCAGTTGGTCGGACGTGCGCAGCGCGGTGACGATGGCGGCGCCCGTCGGCGTCACGAGCTCGCCGGCGACCGGTGCAGGCGTGAGGGCGATATTGCCCGCCTGGCACAGGTTGACGACAGCGGGGACGGGAATGGGCATGAGGCCGTGGGCGCAGCGAATGGTGCCGTGGCCCTCGGAAAGCGACTCGACCACGATGTCCTCAATACCCAGGTCATTGAGGCAGATGGCGACAGAGCAGACGTCGACGATGGAGTCGACGGCGCCCACCTCGTGAAACAGGACGGTGTCGGGCGTTTTGCCGTGAGCCTTTGCCTCGGCATCGGCGAGTACGGAAAAAATGGCGAGGGCACGACGCTTGGCACCATCGCTTAGCCGTGAGTCATCGATGATGGCGGTGACATCCGCCAAAGAACGGTGGTGATGGTGGTGGGCGTGATGGTGACCCTCATGGTCATGCTCGTGGCAGTGCTCGTGTTCGTGCTCGTCGTGGTCATGATGGTGGTGCTCATGTTCGTGCGTGTGCTCGGCAGTTGCTTCGTTGCCGTAGAGCCAGGCCATATCGTGATCGTGGTTCTCGAGCTCCTCTGCAAGCTGGACGTCGAAATCGCAGGCGTCGATGCCATGCTTGTTTGCACGCGTAACGGCAATCTCAAAGCCGTCGACCGGCAGCGTGGCGAGCTGTTCGCGCAGGTGCTCCTCGCTGGCGCCCAGGTCGAGCAGGGCCGCGACGGTCATGTCGCCGCTGATGCCCGAGGTGCCGTCGATGATAAGCGTGTGCTGATGGTTGGACATAGAATGCTCCTTAACGGGCGCAGGGCGTGCCGGCGCTCAAATGATTGATAAGACTTGCCTGGTAGGCGGCGCCGAAGCCATTGTCGATGTTGACGACTGAAACGCCGCTGGCGCAGGAGTTGAGCATGGCGAGCAGTGCGGCCACGCCGCCAAAGCTCGCGCCGTAGCCCACGCTGGTGGGGACGGCGATGACCGGACAGCTCACAAGACCGCCGATAACGCTCGCCAGGGCGCCTTCCATGCCGGCGATGGCGATGACCACCTGCGCCCGGGCAAGTTCCTCAGCATGAGCGAGCAGGCGGTGCAGGCCGGCGACACCCACGTCGTAGAGGCGATCGACCTCGTTGCCGTAGAACTCGGCCGTCAGTGCCGCCTCTTCGGCGACGGGCAGGTCGCTCGTGCCGGCGCAGGCGACGACGATGTGTCCGTTGCCGGTGGGGGAGGGCTTGCCACCCACCAGGGCGAGCTGGGCGTCCGGGATATATCCCAGGTCGATGTCGTTGCCAAGAAGCTCCGTGGTGCGTGCGGCTTTTTCGGCATCCAAGCGTGTGACTAGGATGCGCTCCTGGCCGGCATCGCGCAGCGCTTCGATAATGGCGGCAATCTGCTCGGCGGTTTTACCGGCACCGTAGACAACCTCGCCGGCTCCCTGGCGCACTCCGCGCGAAAGATCGAGCTGCGCAAAGCCCAAATCGGCGGTCGGAGCCGTCTGGATGCGCGTGAGGGCGTCGGCAGGGGTGACTGATCCGCCGGCAACGTCGCTCAGCAGCTGCTCAAGATCTCGCTTATCCATATATGTTCCCTTCGACGGCGCAAAGTCTAGCACTCAAAGGGTATGTTTCCGAACACTAAGACAAAATTGTTCGGAAACTATAGGACGGACTGATTCAATTGTTAGACGGATCGGCTAGTCGCGCAGGATGATGTCCATGGCGAGCATCAGGTTACGCTCGTCGATGGCAAACGGGGCGGCTTCGCGCGTCTTTGGCTTGGCGCAAAACGCGATGCCCGTGCCCGCGGCCTGGATCATGGGGATGTCGTTTGCTCCGTCGCCAATAGCGACCGTGTGGGCCATGTCGACGCCGCACTCAACTGCCCAGTCCAGCAGCTGGATGAGCTTGGACTCCTTGGTCACAATCTCGGCAGCCAACTTACCGGTAAGCTTGCCGTCCACGACCTCTAGGCGGTTGGCCAGGCAAAAATCGATGCCCGCGGCGGCTGCGATCTTGTCAGCGACCTCGTGGAAGCCGCCGCTTACCACGCCGACCTTCCAGCCCTTGCTGTGTGCCGAGCGCACAAGCTCTAACGCGCCGGGGGTAAATGTCACGCGCTCAAAAGTGCGCTCGAACACGCTCTCATCCAAGCCGGCAAGCAGCCCCACGCGCTCCTCGAGCGCTTGCTTAAAGTCCAGCTCGCCGCGCATAGCGCGCTCGGTGATTTGCGCAACTTGCCCGCCCACGCCGGCCTCCTCGCCCAACAGGTCGATGACCTCCTGGTTGATGAGGGTGGAGTCGATATCCATAACAATGAGGCGTGCAGTCATGACGGGCCTTTCCAAGTGCTGTTTTATTGGGGCATATTGTCGCACGTGACGAGCGCGGGCGGGTGCCGCGGTGCGTCAATTGTTTCGTCTCCGTCAAGTCTTTGGGCAGGAGCTACTTTTCCGCGGCACATCGACACAGGTGCGATAAGATAGAACGCCATGTCTGGCTGCGCGGTTTACGCAGGCTGGGCAAATCTGTACGACGCCGCCCGGAACGACACGGGGCGGCACAGATCCATAAAGGAGGATCACTGGTATGAGC
>DBGAZC010000046.1:0-4910 GCA_048472015.1 Collinsella sp.
CTGCGTGACCATTGTGTTTCGCCTTGCCGGGGCGCTGATGGCGAAGGGAGGGGCCGTGCAATACCGTGTTGACCCCAAAAGTGGTAACCGAATATCCGCTCTGGGTCTGGGCTGCATGAGGTTTCCCGGTGCGCCGGGACATCCCGATGCGAAGACGGCCGATGCCATCATCTCCCGTGCGGTGGAGCAAGGGATAACCTATCTGGACACGGCCTATCTCTACCCCGGTAACGAAGCTTGTGTGGGAGCTTCGCTTGAGCGCCTGGGTCTGCGTGACCAGATTTTGCTCGCGACCAAGTTGCCGCACGCTTCGTGCAAATGTGCGGAGGATTTCGACCGCTTTTTTGACGAGCAGCTGCGCCGTTTGCGGACTGACCATATCGACTACTACCTCATGCACAACATCACCTCGCCTGCGCAGTGGGAGCGCGTGGCAGCTTTGGGTATCGAGGACTGGATTGCGCACCAAAAGGCTGCGGGGCGTATTCGCCAGATAGGTTTTTCGTACCACGGCGGTGCGGCGGATTTCCTCATGATGCTTGACGCGTATGACTGGGATTTTTGCCAGATCCAGTACAACTATGCCGGAGAGCGCTACCAAGCGGGAACGGCGGGACTCATGGCAGCCGCCGAGCGCGGGCTCGCGGTGTTTGTGATGGAACCGCTTTTGGGTGGACGCCTGGCGGGCAAGCTGCCTCCGCGGGCCCGCGCCGTGCTCGATGACGTACGCGATCCGTACCTGAAGACGCCGGCTGCTTGGGGCCTTTCGTGGGTGTGGAACCATCCTCAAGTCACGATGCTGCTTTCGGGCATGACCGATACCGCGCAGGTGGACGAGAACGCGGCATTGGCGGATCGCGCACTGCCGGATTCGATGACGACAGAGCAGCTCGATACCATCGCACGCGTGCTGGGAGAGTTTGAGAAATCGAATCGCGTGCCCTGTACGGGGTGCGGCTACTGCATGCCGTGCCCCAAGGGTATCAATATTCCCGGCTGCTTTGGCGCCTACAACGCGAGCTATGCGCATAGTTGGTTTACGGGGCTGTCTCAATACTTTACGGCGAGCGCGGTGCGGACGAACGAGCCCAAGCTGGTGAGCAATTGCGTCAAGTGCGGCAAATGCGCACGTCACTGCCCGCAGCACATTGATATTCCCGAGCGTCTCGACGATGTGCGCCGACGTTTCCAGCCTGGTCCCGTAACGGCCGCGCTTAAAGCCTTTTGCAAAACGCGCTCCTGATGCCCCTTTTATAACTTGCGGTGGAATAGTTCCTGTTTGCGGCAGAATAGGGGCCAAGCAGGAACTATT
Organism: Collinsella sp.; assembly: GCA_048472015.1. Lineage (GTDB taxonomy): Bacteria > Actinomycetota > Coriobacteriia > Coriobacteriales > Coriobacteriaceae > Collinsella. The sequence continues at coordinate 1,313 of DBGAZC010000046.1, forward strand.
CCACCGCAACTGAAGGGGGCTGTCGTGGGCTATCGGGATTCATGTGATGGTTTGCGTGATGTTCGCTGGGGCGTTTTGGGCGCTGGACACATTTCGCATCGATTCGCATCGTCGCTCAAGGAGGTGGACGGGGCACGGCTTGTGGCTGCCGCCGGTCGCACTCCTTCGCATGTTGAGGAGTTTTGCAGGGCGTTTTCGATTGATGCCGCGCACGGCTATGCCACGGCTGACGATAGCGGCGATGCGGCTTATGATGCGCTGATTGCCGACCCCGATGTCGACGCAATCTACTTGGCTCTTCCACATGGCATGCATGCGCATTGGGCCTGTCGGGCACTGCGCGCGGGAAAGGCCGTACTGTGCGAAAAGCCGGCCGTTTTGAATGAAGAAGAGGCCCATGCGATCGCCTCCGTTTCCCGTGAGTACGGCGTGCCGTTTATGGAGGCGATGAAGAATCGGTTTTGCCCGATGCGCACTCGCGTGAAGGACTTGCTTGCGTCGGGTGAGCTTGGCCGTATTGTCTCGATTGAAAGCGTGCAAAAGCTCGATTACGGCGAGTCTCCTTCGGGCTATCTGCTTGATCCGTTGCAGGGCGGCTGTCTATATGACATGGGCTGCTATGCAGTCGGGTGGTTTGAGGATCTGCTTACGGGCGCGTGCGATGTTTCGTCTCGTGAAGTTCGCTGGCGTGACGTATCGGGCGGCCGCGTGGATTGGGCCGATGAGATCCATATGAGTGTCGGCGGCATACCCATTCATATGGTGTGCGACGGCAAAGCAGCATATGAAAGCCGCTTAACGATTGCCTGCGAGCGGGGTTCGTTGGAAATCGAGCGCCTCCATCGCCCCGAGCTCGCCCATGTGAAGTACTCCGACGGACGAATGCTCGAAATAAATGCCCCGTTTGAGGTCGATGATTTCTACGGCGAAATCCGGCATGCGACCCAGCTCATCCGGGCGGGGAAACTCAAGAGTCCCGTCATGCCCCTAGCCGCCACACAGCGCTGTGCGCGCATCATCGATGCAATCTGTCTAGCCCTCTAGGACCTGGCGCTGACGCGTGAGGGATCATGACGCCCGCGCCCGTAGCCGTAGTGCTTGGTGGCCCGCATCTCTGATGCCCCTTTTATAACTTGTGGTGGAATAGTTCCTGTTTGCGGCAGAATAGGGCATCGACAGGAACTATTTCACCGCAACTGATGAGGGGGAGCTGGAGATGCTGACGATCGGGTGTCATCTTTCGACGACGAAGGGCTATCGGGCAATGGGGGAGACGGCGCTGTCCATTGGCGCCAATACCTTTGCATTCTTTACGCGCAACCCGCGCGGCGGCAAGGCGAAAGACCTTGACATGGATGACGTGGCGGCCCTGCGCGAGCTTATGGAGCAAAACGACTTTGGCCCGCTCGTGGCTCATGCCCCGTATACCTATAACCCCTGCTCGGCCAAAGAGCGGGCGCGCGAGTTTGCCCTGGAGGCCATGGCAGAGGACCTGCGTCGCATGGAAGCGCTGCCCGGCAACTACTACAACTTCCATCCCGGTGCGCATGTGGGGCAGGGCTCCGACGCCGGCATTCAGATGATCGTTGACACCCTGTGTCAGGTGATGTTTGAGGGTCAGCAGACGACGGTGCTGCTCGAGACTATGGCCGGCAAGGGCACCGAGGTGGGCCGCAGCTTCGAGGAGCTGGCGCTCATCATCGAGGGCGTTGCCGACAAACGCCCCGAGCTGTCGGCCAAGTTGGGCGTTTGCCTGGACACCTGCCATGTGAATGATGCCGGCTATGACATCGTCCACGATCTTGACGGTGTGCTCGACGAGTTCGATCGTGTGGTGGGTATCGAGCGCCTGCGCGCCGTGCATATCAATGACTCCAAGAACCCCTGCGGCGCCCATAAGGATCGCCACGAGTGTATCGGCAAGGGCTACCTGGGTAGTGAAGAGTTTGGCGGCGGTATGCAGGTTATGCAAAATATTGTATCGAATGACCGCTTGCGTGAATTGCCATTTATTTTGGAGACACCGAACGAACTTGCAGGTTATGCGGCTGAAATCAACCTGTTAAGGTCCTTGCAGCAGTAATGACTGCCATAAAGTGGAGTGCTCCATTCACGTTATGGGTTTGTTTCAATCAGTTTTCTAATTGCAGATTCTTCCAAGCGGGTGCATAATAACCCTCAGTTTTTGCAGACCTCTGAATCACATGGGGTCATTGGAAGGAGACTGATTATGAAGCTGAAGAAGCTTGGCGCATTTGCCGCCACGGGTGCTATGGCGCTCGCCCTCGCTCTGACGGGCTGCGGCTCGTCCAACGCCACCTCTGGCTCTGATGCCGGTTCTAGCAGCTCTGACGACGCTAAGGTCGAGAAGGTCGACGGCTCCAAGGAGTACGCGCTCGTCAAGGACGGTACGCTGACCGTCGGCACCTCTGCCGAGTACGCTCCGTTTGAGTACAAGGATGACAACGGCGATTATCAGGGCTTTGACCTTGAGCTCATCAAGGCCATCGGCGACAAGCTGGGCCTGGATGTCGAGTACGTCAATAACGACTTTGACACGCTGGTTCCGGGCGTCGCTTCGGGCGCCAAGTATGACGTCTCCATCGCGGCTATCACCGACACGCCCGAGCGTGAGAAGGAAGTCACTTTCTCCGATTCCTACTACATGGACGATCAGGCTATCGTGACCAAGGTCGATAACACCGACATCACGGCCGATAACTACAGCGAGAAGCTCAATAACGCTGACGCTACCATCATCGTCCAGTCTGGCTCGACCGCCGAGTCCTTTGCCCAGGAGAACTTCCCCAAGGCCAAGATTGTCCCCTACAAGGACGCCACCGAGTGCTTCAGCGCCCTGCAGTCCGATAAGGGCGACGCCGTAGTCACCAACCGCTCCGTTGCTAGCCAGCTGACCGCCGAGCAGTTCAACACCTGTCAGACCATTAAGCAGATCAGCACCGGCGAGGAGTACGCCATCGCCATCAACCAGGGCAACACCAAGCTCAAGGACGACATCAACCAGGCCATCAAGGACCTGACCGACGACGGTACCGTTGACGCCCTCATGGCTAAGTACAACATCAAGTAAAATAACTACTTGATTGCGCGCGGGCCCTTTCCGTTTTGGCGGAGAGGGCCTTTGCGCTTCTCTTGACGGAGAGCATTTCCGTCTCGTTTTGCCGGCAACTTCTACGATAGGAGCCACCTTGTCTCGACTGAACAAAGGGGCCGCGGAGCAGCATTTTCCACTGCCCGCCTTGCTCCAAAAGCTAGTCTGCGTCATGGCCGTGGCGCTCGCGCTGGTTTGCGTGGGGGCATATGCGCCCACGACCGCCCAGGCGCTTGAGACCGCAAAGATTACCGCCCGACCCAACACCGGTTCGGGCAGCGCTGTGGTCGGCGGTACCGAGACGCGCATTACCTGGGAGGTCCAAGCCGATGCCGATGAGGAGCTGAGCGGTCTTTCGCTGACGTTTGTCGACGGCACGACGTTTGGTACCGATGACACGCGATTGACGATGCTCTCGGGCGAGGACCTCATGGATCGTACGCCCATGAAGCCCACGTGCAAGGCTGACGGCCAGACGCTCAAGAT
>DBGAZC010000047.1:0-19740 GCA_048472015.1 Collinsella sp.
CGATGTTGCCGGTGAGCATGTTCAGATCGATTCGTATCTGAGTTACCCGTTTGGCGGTTCGAATCCTTCGGTGTCTGCGGGTGAGATGTGCAAGACCATGGGCGAAAAGCTCCCCAAGGCGCTCGGGGGTAGCAATGCCGACATGACAGGCCTGTCTGTGACGCCGGCAAGTCAGTACAACAAACTGCGCCAGATGATGGGCAAGGAGCCGGTGCACATCGGTCACGACCAGTATCTGCTCACGTGTGATATGGGCGGCGAGCTGGTCGACCTGTACACCAAGTATATGGCTGGCGGCCATACCCTTACCTTGGGCGGGCATACGCTCAAGCCCGCAACCGATAAGTCGGACGAAGATACGGCGGCCATCGCCAACTCGGCGATGGGCAGTAATGGGGGTACCGTCGTCGTTGCCGACGAGCTGTTGTCCCAACTTAATCTGCAGCCGTATTCCAGTAGTCTGCTCGTTAACTATAAACAGGGGATGGATACGACCGAGGCAGACGAGAGTATTAAATACACTGTGCTCGACAATCTGCTCGTTGACGGCAAGGAGCCGGGGTCGTGGGGAACCTTCATCACACGCTCCGAGATGTACGCGCAAGCAGCGCAAATGAACGGTCTTATTAGCTACCTAGCCATCTACATCGGCTTTGTATTGGTCGTTGCATGCGCGGCGATTCTGTCGATTCAGCAACTCTCCAACGTGGCCGACGGCAGCCGCAGCTATCGTGTGCTGGCACAGATTGGCTGCGACGACCGCCAGATTCGCCATTCGGTGATGGCACAGCAGGCGGTATTCTTCCTGTTCCCGCTGGCAGTGGGCCTGGCGCACTCCTTTGTGGCACTTAAGGTGATCATCGAGCTGGTGAGCACGTTCGGCAACATGAGCATAGGCGGCACCGTGGGCCTCACCTGCGCGATCTTCCTGGCAGCCTATGGTGGTTACTTCCTGGTGACCTACCTCATGAGCACCGGCATGGTACAAGCCGCCATCGCCACCCGCTACAGCGAGTAACAAGCGGGCAAAACCGTCGCAAAATCAGAGCGAATAACCGCCGCGAAGGGAGTCCAGCTCCCTTCGCGGCGGTATTTTGCGTATCTAGAGCATCTCAGATGCAAGTGAGTAGGCTTTTTTGGATCTGCCGAGCACATCGCGGCAAGTGCTCAATAAAATCGCAGGTCAGGGCTGTGGCGTTTTGAGGTGTGCTCGGCATCCCGCCAAAAGCCTACTCACTTGGTTTTACTGCTAGAAAACCGCCGCGAGGGAAAGTAGCTCCCTCGCGGCGGTTTTTGGCGTTTGCCCAGATAAAACCTGCCAAAATAAACCTGTCCCTTTTTGGCAGGTTATCGCTTCCAAAAGTGGAGGATGAGCGTCGTGCGGTTTTGCTGTTCGGTTTTGACCAGGATGTTGTGGATGTGGGTCTTGACGGTGCCCACGGCAAGGAATAGCTCGTCAGCGATCTCTTGGTTCGATTTGCCCAGTACGACCAGACGCATAACTTCGGTCTCACGGTTGGAGAGCTTGTAGGCGTTGCGATAGAAGGGCATCTGCTCTTCGATGTGTCGATCAAGATCGCTGACGTTCTTTTCCTCGGGCGCCTCCTGCATGCGGATTGAAAGCACGTGGTAGGAGTAGATGATCAGCAGAATCGCAAAGTAGCAGGCAAAGACGTTTTCGCTAAAGTTGCGCTCGGACAGATATAGTTGCAGCCAAGAGGGCGCCAGACTCATGGGGACAATCAGAATGTTGTAGAAATCCTCGGCAACGATGCAACCGACCAGAATAGCGCCGATAATCAGGTGCTTTCGTTGGTTGTTAACGCGTGCCTTCAGCTCGACTTGCGTGCTCTTGCGTGCCGTCCAAAAGATATATAGCCCCACGAAAACAAGGAATACCTGACGCATCGTGTAGTAGAGCCATTGATGAATGGGGCCGTAGGGGACAGCGACGATAATCAGCAGCTCGCTCAGCAAGAACGTTGCGACGGGAATGACAAACTGCTTTTTTGAATGCTTGTCGAGCAAATCCATGGCAATGAGCCAAATAAAAGCCTGCGAAGCGGTCGCCACAAAGGTCCGCAACACAGGCATGGTAATTGAGTAATAGTCGCTGGCTGGAAAACTCTGGTTTTGCAGCGTGTATTCAAAAAAGAAAATCTCGGTCATCTCGATGGCATAGCAGATAAATACGCCGCTGCCATAGATAAAGAAGCGTCGACGAGACGAGGCATAGGCGGCAAGCGAGAGCACCGCCGTCACAATACAGATCACGAGTATCGCTAGGGTATAGAAGAACATCAGGGTGTTCATCTGTCACCGTCCCATCTCATTTATTCTATGGCCGAGCTCTGTATACCTTGTGGGATATAGACGTCTCAACCCTTCGTTTCATTGCGGATTAGGCGCCGAGATACAGCATAGCCGTATACCGTTCGCGGTTCTAGATGGTAAACCCCCTGTAAACTCTTGACCTGCGGGTTTATATTGGTTTAGAGGGGGTGTAACTCCATGAACGGTCTTTAATCCCGAATAAACTAGGTAAAAATTGCATACGGGTGAATGATGGTCTTGTCAACACGAGGCGTGATGTTCGAGCGCCTCATAGTAATAGTCGGCAAGACCGGCGGAAAGGAAATCGACATGGCACTGCCTAAGGATTTCATCGACACCAACGACTTCACCAAAGAGCAGATCCTGGCTATCGAGGATCTTGGTCTGGAAATGAAGAAGGCCATCAAGGTTGACGGTTATTATCCGCACCTGCTCCGCAACAAGAGCCTTGGCATGATCTTCCAGCAGGTCTCCACCCGCACTCGTCTTTCCTTCGAGACCGCTATGACCGACCTCGGCGGCCATGCTCAGTTCTATGGCCCTGGCACCATCCAGCTCGGCGGTCACGAGTCCCTGGGCGACACCGCTCGCGTTATGGGCTCGCTGCTCGACATCATGATGGCTCGCGTTGACCGTCACAAGGACGTCGTCGGCCTCGCCGAGGGCTCCGCTGTGCCCGTCATCAACGGCATGTCCGAGTTCAACCATCCCACGCAGGAGATGGGCGACCTCATGACCATGCTCGAGAACCTCCCCGAGGGCAAGAAGATCGAGGACTGCACCCTGGCCTTCATCGGCGACGCCACCCAGGTCTGCGTCTCCCTCATGTTCATCGCCTCCAAGGTCGGCATGAAGTTTGTCCAGTTTGGACCTAAGGGCCACCAGATTCCCGACGGCGGCCTGCACGTTGGCACCGTCGAGGAGCGCGCCGAGTTCGGCAAGCAGATGATGGCCATCGCCGAGGAGAACTGCAAGGTCTCCGGCGGCTCTGTCGTCATCTCCGACGACATCGAGTGCATCAAGGGCGCCGACTTCATCTACACCGACGTGTGGTATGGCCTGTACGACGAGGAGGTCTCGGGCGAGAACTACATGGACGTGTTCTATCCCAAGTATCAGGTCACCATGGACATGATGAACTTTGCCGGCCCCAACTCCAAGTTCATGCACTGCCTGCCGGCCACCCGCAACGAGGAGGTCGTCGACGAAGTCATGGACGATCCCGAGCGCTCCCTGTGCTGGGTCGAGGCCGAGAACCGCAAGCACTCCATCCGTGCTCTCCTTGCCGCCCTGGGCAAGCGCACCCCGCTCAACGACGAGGGTGTCGAGTACTCCGCCAAGGCTGAGCTCCACGCCGCTCTCGAGGCTCTCGAGCAGCTCTAAGCCTCAAGGCTTCTAAAAGCACGTTTGCGGGCGGCGGATGCTCGTCTCCTGTCGCCCGCTCACCGAGGCCCAAGCAATTGCCTTAATACCTTAGGGCCTCGGATCTGTCCAAGACTGAGCGAAGGAGCTCATCATGAGCGACGGAAAGAAAAAGCTTTCCTTCTTGACGGTCATTTCGACCATCATCTGCGTCGTCTTCGTTTGCGAGGCCGCCGCTCCTGCTGCTGCCATTGGCAACCAGCAGTTCTTCTGGTGGATCTTCCTGATCCTGACCTTCCTGCTTCCCTACGGCATGGTCGTCGCCGAGCTCGGCACCACCTATGACGGCGAGGGCGGCATTTACGACTGGGTACGCGATGGCCTGGGCGACAAGTGGGGCGCCCGCATCTCGTACTACTACTGGATTAACTACCCGCTGTGGATCGCCTCGCTGGCAACCATGTTCCCCGACATCCTGGGCATGGTCTTTGGCGTCGAGTTCAACCTGATCGCCAAGATGGTTATCGAACTTGCCTTCGTGTGGATCGTGTACCTCATGGGCCGCTCCAAGGCTGCCGACTCCGAGTGGGTCCTCAACGGTGGCGCCCTGATCAAGGTCGCCGTAGCCGTTGTCGTCGGCGCTCTGGGCATCTGGTTTGCCATGGAGAACGGTTTTGCGAACGACATGTCCGCCGCCACCTTCCTGCCCGAGCTCACCAACACCAACGCTCTCGGCTACCTGTCCATCATCATCTTCAACTTCATGGGCTTCGAGGTCATCTGCACCATGACCGACGACATGGCCGATCCCGCTCGCGATATCCCCAAGGCTATCATCGTCGGTGGCCTGTCCATCGCCGTCATCTACCTGTTCGCCGGCTTCGGCATCGGCGCCGCCGTGCCGGCCGACTCCATCGACCCCGACTACGGCATGATCGTCGCAGTCCAGACCATGGTGGGCGACTCCATGCTCTTCAAGGTCATCTGCATCGCCTTCCTGATCACCCTGTTCGCCAACATGGCCGCCTGGTCCTTCGGCGTCAACTCCGTCGCCCGCTACGCCGCCGAGCACGGCAACATGCCCAAGGTCTTCGCCTCGATGATCTCCGAGGACGACATGCCCAACGGCGCCAACCTGGTCAACGCCGTCGTCGCCTCCCTGGTTCTCTGCCTGCAGCTGGTGCCCATCGACGCCATCTCCAACGGCGTCTTCTGGATGCTCTTCGGCACCTCCGTCGTCTTCCTGCTGCTCACCTACATCCCGATGTTCCCGGCGTTCCTCAACCTTCGCAAGAACGACCCGAACCGCGAGCGCATCTTCACGTTCCCGTTCAAGGGCGCGATGATGAAGGTCATGCTGGCCATCCCCTGCATCGAGCTGGTCCTGGCCATCGTCGCGACGCTGGTGCCGTTCTCCGCCGCCGAAATCGGCGACAAGGTCCCGATGATCGTCATCTTCATCGTGCTCGTGCTCATCGGCGAGGTCGTCCGCGTCGTGAGCGCCAAGGGCCGCAAGGAAGAGTACAAGGGCCTCACCCCCGAGCTGGCTGCCCAGCGTCTCGCTGAGGAGGCCGCCGAGGCCGAGGAGAACTAGAGCACCCGGTTCTGGGACTCCGATCCTCCTCGCGTACCAACGTGCGCTTCGTCGGGCTTGTCGCTCCCGACTCCGGGCACTCCGGCCTCTTCGGAGGCGTGCCCAAGCGACAGGTTTGCTAACCATTCCCCCGGGGTGGGTGTGAGCTATTGCTCCGGTAACCACCGCCCACCCCAATCTCTCTCCCGTATCCTTCGTGCGTTTTGTCTCCGCGCACCGGGTTACGTCGTCGCTTGCCGGTGCGACTCCGTGAAAACCGGCGCCGGGCGCCCCGACCTTTGCCGGGGAACGGGCGCCTACCATCTCTTGGTTTTAGGCTGCGGGTAACCCGCCCGCAGCAAGCGATCGTTCGATTTGGAGGAAATCTTATGCGTACGATCACCGAGTCCGAGTCCACCCCCAGGGCCGACGGCTTCTTCATGCCCGCCGAGTTCGCCCCGCAGGACCGCGTGTGGATGGGCTGGCCCCACCGCACCGACACCTGGGCCCACGGCGCCAAGCCGGCCCAGAGGCAGTATGCCGCCATCGCCCGCGCCATCGCCGAGTTCACCCCGGTCTACATGTGCGCCAACCAGGTCGACTACGCCAACTGCAAGGCCGTCTTCGAGGAGGACGAGAACGTCACCGTCATCGAGATGACCACCGACGACGCCTGGTTCCGCGACACCGCCGCCACCTACGTCATCGACGGCAAGGGCGGGAAGCGCGCCAACCACTGGCACTTCAACGCCTACGGCGGCCTCGTCGACGGCCTGTACTTCCCGTGGGACAAGGACGAGCAGATCGCCCTCAAGATGGCCGAGCTCTCCGGCTGCCGCCGCTACCGTCCCGACGACATGATCCTCGAGGGCGGCTCCATCACCGTCGACGGCGAGGGCACCCTCGTCGTGACCGACCAGTGCCTGCTTTCCCCGGGCCGCACCTGCTCTGCGGTGCTCGAGGAGGAAGAGGACCCCGAGTCCATCTGGCCCAAGTACCGCAAGAAGTTCGAGCCCTGGAGCGAGGAGCTCCGCGCCTACATGGACGAGCACCTCAAGGACTACCTGGGCGTCGAGAAGGTCATCTGGGTCAAGGAGGGCATCGACCCCGAGGAGACCAACGGCCACATCGACGACGTCGCCACCTTCATCGCCCCGGGCGTCATGGCCTGCATCTGGACCGACGACCCCGAGTACCCGTTCTACGACCAGTGCCACGCCGCCTACGAGACCCTCTCCAACGCGGTCGACGCCAAGGGCCGCAAGATTAAGGTCTACAAGCTCTGCATGCCCGTGAACCCGCTGTTCATGGACCAGGCCTCCTGCGACACCATCGACGCCGACGAGAACGCCGAGCCGCGCGTCCCCGACGAGCCGCTGATCGCCTCCTACATGAACTACCTGGTCACCAACCACGGCGTCATCGTCCCGCAGTACGGCGACGAGAACGACCAGCTGGCCGTCGACACGCTCCAGAAGATCTACGACGAAGTCTGGGGCGAGGGCGTCTACAAGTGCGTCGGCGTTCAGTCCGAGCAGGTCGTCTTCGGTGGCGGCAACATCCACTGCATCACGCAGCAGGAGCCGTCCGCTTAATCGTCTGGCTTCCCGAGGCACGGCACCTTGCCCTTCAATCGTCGGGCATGACCCTTAAGGTCTATGCCCTCCTCTTTCAGGGCAATCTGCCGCACCTCAGAAACCCAGCCGATCAATCGGACAGTCGGTGAATCGCACCGTGACCATCTCGGGGCATTGATGGTCGGTTTATTCGATGTCTTGGTCGGCTGGGTTTTTCTTTGGGCACTCCGTTGCCTCCACTTCGGAGTGCCCGCCTCTTTGATTGAGTACGCGTCTGATCTGGGATTTATTGCGGGTTAGGCCAATTGTTCGCTTGAATATCCCAGGTCAGACGCGTCTTCAATTGCCAAAAGATTCCGGTCGCAATCGCGGCCGTTTTGATCGGAGTATCTATGTACCAGCGTATCGTTATCTACACGCGCCTGTTCCGCGAGCGTTGGTCCAACAGTTGCATCCTCTCCTCTCTTTGGGATGGCACCTGCACCGGTGACGCGGCCTGCAACCCTACCTTGGGCTGCGCCTTCGGTACAGATGCCATCCTTTTTGCTGTAGGGGAAGCGTGCCATGGCAGGTAAAAAGTTCTCCCTGTTCGAGGTCATCCTCTCGGTTATCTGCGTCGTGTTTACCATCGAGGCGGTTGCTCCGGCATCTGCCATGGGTAACGTGCAGTTCTTCTGGTGGATCTTCCTTATCATTACGTTTTTGCTTCCCTATGGCCTGGTGGTGGCCGAGCTCGGTACGGCGTTCGATTCCGAGGGCGGCCTGTACGACTGGGTTCGCCTGGGCTTGGGAGACCGTTGGTGTGCACGCTGCTCCTGGTGCTATTGGGTCAACTTTCCACTGTGGGTGGCAAGTATCGCCTGCATGTTCCCCAGTGTCATCAATGCGGTATGGGGCATCGAATTTTCGCTTGGGGTCCGAATTGCCATCGAGCTTGCCTTTGTGTGGGGCGTCACGGTCATGGCAATGCAGCCGGTGGCCGAGGCCGATTGGGTCATGGATGGCGGCGCCGTCATCAAGGTGCTCATCACCGCCGTGGTGGGAATCATCGGCATCTGGTTTGCCTGCAACAACGGCTTCGCCAACGACATGTCGTTCGAGACCTTCATTCCAGACTTGGGCGACACCAATTCGTTGACGTTCCTATCGATCATCCTATTCAACTTTATGGGCTTCGAGGTGGTCGCGACCTTTGCCAGCACGATGAAGAGCCCATCGCGCGATATCCCCAAGGCGGTTATCGCCGGTGGCGTTGCCATCGCGGCGATCTACATTATCTGTGGCATCGGTATTGGAGCCGCGGTTCCCACCGAGCAGCTTTCACTCGATTCGGGCATTGTGGACGCGGTTGCCGCCATGGTGGGGCGCGCTCACCCGCTGACGATGGTCGTGGGCGTGGCCTTTCTGGTAACGCTGTTTGCCAACATGATCTGCTGGAGCTTTGGCGTCAACAACGTGGCGAGCTATGCCGCGCGCCATGGCAACATGCCGCGTCCCTTTGCGCTGGTGTCCAAGAAGACCGGCATGCCCAACGGCTCGGCACTCATTAACGGTTGCTTTGCCAGCTTGGTGCTGCTACTTCAGATTCCGCTGGGTGAAGGTTCCGACGTCTTTTGGGTCTTCTTCTCGATGAACGTCGTCTTTCTGCTCATGAGCTATATCCCGATGTTCCCGGCGTTTTGGCGCCTGCGCAAATACGACGACCGCCCGCGCGTGTTCCGCGCGCCCTTCGAGGGCAAGGTGCTTGCGGTAGCGCTTGCGGTGCCGGTGGTAGAACTCGTGCTTTCGATTGTTGCGACAATCGTGCCGCTCAACAGCTCGCCCGCCGAGATGTCAAAGTTGCCGATCCTCATGGGTGTGGTGATCGGCGTGTTGCTGGGCGAGGTTTCGCGCCTCATATCGCGCCGCGGCCGCAGCATCGACAATCCCGGCGTTGGCGCAAGGGGGACAGGTCGCTTTGCACCAAAACAGTAGCGCCGCGAGTTGTGCGGTGCTAGATGCATCTTGGATTACTGCTCACGCTGCTCGGGATCAGATGCGAGCTTGGGTGCAAAGTAGGGGACGTGGCCCAGGTAGGGGCAGCTGTCCGAACGCGCCTCAACGGCGCAGGGGACATTGTCGTAGGTCATGGAAGAACCGAGTCGGGTGATGGCCTTGGCGGCGGGCGCGACGAGCATCTTGAGCGGAGCGATCGGTGTCATGGCATCTCCTTTCATCGGTGAGACACAGCTTGTTTATCTAAACGATACAGTACGTTTAATCGGTGAGTCTAATCTTGCGGCAAAGAATCTGTCAACATCCTCACAGCATCTAGACAGGGGAGGCGGGCATGAGTTTCGCGTTCTATATCTACACCACGATTATCATGGGTGTGGCTCTGGTGACCAGTGCCGTGGCATTGGTGGTTTGGCTCATGACGCGCCGTCGCGACAGCCTCGTGGCCGCGGCGGGTTTTTTGCTCTATATGCTCGATATGTCGGTCATCTTTTTTGACGAGTACAATCGGCTCAAATACGACTACGCCGTTACCTTTAGCGAGCCGCTGCAGCACCCCTTGCTGCGCTGCGTGCTTGGTATTGCCATCTATGCCTGCGTGGTGCTATGGATGTTTGCGCGCTTGCGCAAAAGACCGACGTCGCGCATGCTCGGACTCGCTATCGTGCCGTTTTCAATCTTGCAATTGCTGCTGGTGCCTCGCAGCGGCGCTGCCGGAGAGGTGCAGCAGTATCTCTTTTGGCTCACGCGTGACCTGGGTAATGTAGGATGTCTTGCCTATGCCGCCTGGCATTACCGGTACAGAGCAACGCGTGTTGAGAAACTCGACCTCGACCGCTCAAAGCTCTTTTGGAAGGTGGCCTTCGTTCTTGTGTTTTGCGTGATCGCCGAGGACACCTACATGATCTTGTTCTGCCGCCCCGACTCCCAAAACCCCGTCATCGGCCTCTTTTTGTGGTATCTGTCCGAGCGCAATATCTCCGAAAACGTGCTGCTCGTGGTATGCGCGGCTCAGCTTTTTTGCCAGTTTAGCCATATCCTGCGTGTGTATGCCCGTCATCCGCGTGCCGATGAGGACGTGGCAGCCGAGAGCGCAAGCTCTGAGGACGATCTCGCATCGCGTGTGGTGATTTATGCCGACGCCCATAAGCTGTCACGGCGCGAGCAGGAGGTGCTCACGCTGGTGCTGAAGGGCAACGACGCCCAAAACATCGCCAGCGAGTTGGTCATCAGCCCTGGCACGGTCAAGGCACGCTTGCATCGCATCTACGTTAAAAGCGGCGTCTCCAACCGAGATGACCTTATAGATACCTTTTGGCGTTCCTAGCCTCATTCTTCCTCGCATGCGGGTCTTGCTGTGTGGGCGGCCACACCGTTGGGCGTAATGAAGCGGTAATAATCTCAGACAATAAACCTGCAGGTAAAGCGTGTAAACCTGCTTAAACTGACCGTTTGCGGTCCCTGGCCTTGGCACGGATTTGCCCCTGTGTATCAATGGGTGTAGCGCGAAGCCGCGGACGTGGGACAGACGTCCGAGCACGGCTTGTAGGCACGCGCCGATGCGGGAGCGCTACGCTCCCAACCGAGTGCCCACGCGGGCGGTGCGTCCGCGTTACAACCAAAGATGCCTGAGGAGGCTCGCATGGACAAGGCTGATGTAGTTATCAAGAGCGACGCCGTCTTTACCGGCGATGGGCTCGAGCCGTTTAAGGGCGGCGTTGCCGTGCGGGGCGATAAAATCGTTGCCTGCGGTGACGATGCTCACCTGGCACCGTTTATCGGTCCCGATACCGAGGTGCGCGACTTTGGCGACCAGCTCGTCATGCCCGGCCTGATCGACTCGCACACGCATTTTGCCCAGGGCGCGTTTATGACCGACCCCGATTTTGCCGTCAACCTCATCGACTGCACCAGTTTTGAGATGGCGATGGAACGTGTCGTGGCGTTTGCGGCCGACCATCCCGATAACGAGTGGATTCTGGGCTGCCAGATTATCCAGTTCCAGTGGGATGTCCCCGAGATGCCCACGGCCGCGATGATCGATGAGTACATCTCCGACCGCCCGGTATTTCTGCAGCAGGTTGACTTGCATACCTTTAGTGCCAATACCTGCGCCATCAACAAGGTGGGAGTAACTTCGCAGACGCCCGATCCCGCAGGCGGCAAGATCCTTAAGGATGCCGACGGCAATCTGACGGGCGTGTTTTCCAACAACGCCGGCGCCTTCTTTATGGACGAGGTCTACGACCCAGCGCCCGAGGTTGTTGACGCGTCGTTTGCAAAAACCGCCCGGCGCGCCAATGCCCTGGGAATCACTACGGTCGGCATGGTCAATCCTACGTTTGTGAGCATGGAAAACCCGTATGCGGTGTTGGCAGGTCTTAATGCCAAGGGCGACTTGCCGCTGCGCGTGTTCCTGTACACCGACCTGTTCGAAAACGAGTCCTTGACGCTCGAGCAGATCAAGGAGAAATACGCCTTCCCGGGTACGCAGGTGGAGTGGCACGGCTTTAAGCAGTTCCTTGATGGTGTGTGCTCCGACCATACCGCCTGGATGCTTGAACCCTATAGCAACGCACCCGACACCTGTGGTGAGCCCGCGGAGGAGCCGGAGCGCATCCGTGCTGCCATCCTGAGGGCGCAGGAATGGGGCGTTGACACGCGCATCCATGCAATCGGCGATCGCTCGGTGCGTTTTGTGCTCGATTGCTTTGAGGAGGGCGAGCGCTTGCATGGCAAGCGGGATTGTCGCCACTCCATGGAGCACAACGAGACGGTTCAACCCGAGGATATGCCGCGTTATGCCGAGCTCGGCGTCTGCCCCGGCATGCAGCCGTGGCACATGCTGCTCGATATGGCTGACCTTGCCAAGGACGAAGCCGTGGGTCCCGAGCGTGCCGCGCTTTCGTGGCCCCTGCATAGCCTGCTTGCCAGCGGAGCCGTGGTGCACCTGGGCAGTGACTTCCCCGTTGTGGGCTTGGAGCCCATGGAGGAGGTGTACGGCGCGGTCTTCCGCATGCTCGAGGACGGTTCCAACCCTGAGGGCTGGTTCCCCCAGGAGCGCATTACCATGGCCGAGGCTCTGCGCGCCTACACCTATGGCAGCGCCTACGCCATGCATGCCGAGGACCGCATCGGCACGCTCGCGTGCGGCAAACAGGCAGATATCTGCGTGCTCGACCGCAATCTCTTTGATTGCGAGCCGGCCGAGGTGCTCGAGGCTACCGCAGCCCTCACGATGATCGCCGGCAAGGTGGTCTTTGAGGCATAGCGCCATCGTTTGATTGGGCGGCTTGGTGCCAGTTGTCAGCCGCCTGACATCCATTCAGCACTACTCTCTCAAGGAAAGGGGAGAACAATGGCAGAAGAAGTAACCGCTGCCGTGGAGGAGGAGCGCGAGCTCGCCTCCCAACCGATTCCCGGTCTGGTGCGTAAGTACACCATCGTCACCGGCCAGGGCATGCTCGCCCAGATCATCATGGTGGTCCTTGAGGGCCTCGTGATGGGTTGGGGCCTAGGTGCCCACGGCCTGGCATGTGTCTCGATCATTATGTCGGTCGAGTACATCAACCTGGCCTTTGGCAACCTGTTTGGCACCGGCGTGCCCGCCGTGGTGGGCAACCTTTTGGGTGCCGGCGACATCAAGGGCGCAAGCAAGGCTTTTAGCCAGGGCTTTTGGCTCACCACGATCGTGAGTGTGCTGCTTGCTGTGGTGATGGCAGTGTTTACCGAGCCCATCTGCACATTCTTTGGCGCCACGCCCGACATCATGGCCGATACCGTTGCCGGCGTGCGCACCTTCGCCGTGCTGCTGCCGCTCACGGTCATTGGCCAGATGATCACCGCTGTGATGCGTGTGGACGAGAAGGTTCAGATCCAGGCCAACCTCATGACCGTTTCGGCCATCGTCGCCATCTGTTGGCTCGCGCTTTCCACGTTTGTGCTCAAGTTTGGCGTTATGGGCGCCGGCGTGTACTACGGGCTTTCCATCGGTATCTGGGCCATCGGTATCTTCTGGTTCATCGGGGGCAAAAAGTCCCAGCTCCAGATTAGCCTGGCCGACCTTAAGCTCGACCTCGCCATCTGCGGCCAGATCTTCAAGATCGGCTTCCCGTTCTTCCTGGTCCAGGGTGCGACCTTTATCTTTAATACCGTTGCCAACTCGCTTTTGGGTTCGCTCGGCGGCGACATGGGCTCGCTCTACATCGCAGCCTTTGGCGTGATCAACGGCTACATCCTCTACATTACCATGATGGTTGCCCAGTGCTTCTCCTACGGTCTGCAGCCCATCGCTGCCTTCAACGCCGGCGCAAAGGCTTGGGCACGCCTTAAGGAGACGCTCTCCTGCACGCTTAAGTACCAGGTTGTGACGCTGGCGCTGGTCACCGTCGCGCTCTGGCTTGCCGCCACCCCGGTGTGCGCCTTCTTTGCCGGCAGCGATCCTGCGCTCGTTGAGGTTGCCGCCAACGCCACGCGTACTGTCATCCTGGCTGTTGCCCTGGGCTATCTTGCCATGACCATGTCGATGTATTTCCAGGCGGTCGAGAAGGTGGGTGTCGCCACGTTTACGGGCCTGCTTCGCTATGTGATCTGCTCGGTGCCGCTTATGTACCTCCTCGGCAACATGATGGGTGTCGAGGGCGTGTGGATCGCCCTGGTGGTGGCCGATGCCATTACTGGCATCATCTCCATTGCGCTCGCCGCGCACGAGTCCAAGCGCCTTGCCACGCTCTAGGCTCGGACATGGCTGGCGTACGATAGTCGAACAAGTTAACTCGCCTGCAAGCCACCACAATGGGGACAGCCCCCATTGTGGTGGCTTTTGTTATTTAGGGTCTGAGATTTCGGCTCTATAAATAATGCTTTTGAACTGGGTTACTATAAGATTATGGTAAACGCTACTATAAGATTATGGAGAATGAAACTATTCGATTATGGTAACAGCGTAATAAGGGGCGTTGATATGGCTGAGTTCATTAACAGGGATTTGCATGAGTTGCTCATTCGCATGGCAGGCTGGTTTCCTGTTGTGTCGTTGACAGGGCCTAGGCAGAGTGGTAAGTCTACGCTGGTTCGGCATGCCTTTCCCGACTATTCCTACGTCACGCTTGAGGACCCTCAAACGAGGCGCGCGGCCTTGGAGGATCCGGTGAGTTTTATCCGCAACCGAAAGGGCGGACTCATCATCGATGAGGCGCAATACGCCCCGGATTTGTTTTCAATGATCCAGGTTGTTTCGGATGAGCGGGGAGACGCCGGTCAATACATCCTTACAGGCTCGCAAAACTTTTTGATGATGAAAAGCATCGGGCAGTCTCTTGCCGGGCGAGTCGGGATCTTAAAATTGCTGCCATTATCGTTTCGAGAAGCGGAGAGGGGCCAGCAGGGGCAGCTGGAAGTGGATTTGTTCGCGCTCGAAGGGGGATACCCTCGCCTGCGTTCCGCCGGAATGCCGTCCTCGGTTTATTTTCCCAGCTATATCGATACCTATGTTGAGCGCGATGTTGTGGGCTTGCTTGATGTGCGCAATAAGGCGGAGTTTCATAAGTTTCTGTCCATAATTGCTCAGAGCGTCGGTGCCCTCATCAATATATCCTCGCTTTCTCGAGATACGGGCGTGAGCGTATCGACCATTAAAAGCTGGTTGTCCATTCTGGAGCAGAGCTACCTGACGTTTTCGCTGCAGCCCTATTATGCAAATGCCAAGAAGCGTCTAACTAAAACGCCCAAGCTCTATTTTTACGACACGGGGCTGCTCTGCTACTTGCTCAAAATTGGATCACTGGAGCAACTATTGGAGAGCCCTTATCTGGGGGCCGTTTTCGAAAACCTCATCGTTTCCGAAACGGCGAAGAGCCATCTCAACGTGGGCGAGAATCCCGAGCTGTATTTCTATAGGGACGACAGCAAGCGTGAAATCGATTTGCTCGACTGTACAAACTCAGGGAGTCCCAAGGCTATCGAAATAAAATCATCCAGAACGTATCACGATAAGTACGCCCGCCATCTACAGACTGTATGCGATGAGATCGACATTGCAAAAGATGCGCGCTATGTTGTGGCCCGCGTGGACTCAACGTATGAGTCGAAAGACTGTAGTGTGGTTTCGGCGCGTGATTGGCTTTTACGATAACAAGCTCGGCGTATTAACGGCTGCCGCGAAGGGAACCGGCCCCCTTTTTGCGGCGGTTTTTGCCTATCTGGTGCGTCTTAGATGCAAGTGAGTAGACTTATTTGGATATGCCGAGCACATCGCAACAAATACTCAATAAAACCGCAGGTCAGAGCTGTGGCGTTTTGGGGCGTGCTTGACCTCCTGCAAAAAGCCTACTCACTTGGTTTTTCTGCTAGAAGACCGCCGCGAGGGAAGGCAGCTCCCTCGCGGCGGCTGACATTTGCCCAGATAAAACCTGCCAAAATAAACCTGTCTACTCTTTGAGCCAGAGCCGACACTAATTCAAATGGCGAAATCAAAGGGCGTTCTCTGCATGGAGGGCGCCCTTTTTTATCGCGGGATGTTTTGCGTGGCAGTCATGAGGCCCAGGCGGTTGCTGACGCCGAGCTTGCGATAGATGGCGTTGACATGCTTCTTGACGGTTGACTCGCTTATGAATAGCTCGTTTGCCATCTGTTTGTTCGTTTTGCCGTCGAGCATGAGCCGCATGACTTCGGCTTCGCGCGGTTGGATATTGTGTTCTGTAATGAAAGCATTTAGCTGGTTTGTGTCTTCTGTCTGGGTGAGTTTAATGCCCCGAGGATAGAGGTTGGCGAGCGCGAGGCTCGCGTGCCGAGCGACTTCGAGCAGGATTGCGAGCTCGGTGTCGGTGAAGTCTCCGGCCGTGCGTTCACGAAACAGGGTGATGCTTCCTAGCGGGCTGTCGTTGTGCGCGAGCGTGGCCGTACAGCCAAAGTAGACGCCCTGCGGTTCCATCCATTTGCGATAGATGGGCGTGGCATCGCGTCGCTCGACGTCGACGAGGTCGAGGTCGCGGTAGACGCCGACCTTATGTAAGTCAAAGCTCCATGTTGTATAGTCCATCGCGGCGTAGCGGTTGTAGTAGTCGCTCAGTGCGCGGTCGTCCATTCCGCTGCTTGCGGGGTGGACGTAGCGTGGGGCATCACTGCCCGCTGCCTCGATCAGGTCGAACATGGCGATCCGATGGGGCACGAGCCCTGTCGTTCCCTCGAGGGTCTCCTTTTGCAGCTTATCGACACCGTGTGATGCGTGGATTGCAAGCGCGAGCTCGTTGAGAGCAGTCCAGGTCGTACTGTCCAACTCAATAGTCTGCTGATTATTGCATGGGGGCATAGGGCATCCTTTCCATTGTGGAACCCAGTATGTCATGTTCTCGGCCTGAATAGAACTTTAGGTCAGCGAATGGTATACCGTCGGTCGCTGAAAGGGGCTCGAGGGACCATTGAGAACATCTCGGTGCGGCCGCATCATGGTCTCGTCAAGCAAAAGCACCGAGATTTAGGAGCTTGAAATGAAGACCATTTACGAGAGCGAGTCTACGCCAAAGAAGGACGGATTCTACATGCCCGGCGAGTACGAAGAGCAGGAGCGCACCTGGATTTTGTGGCCGCATCGCTCGGATGTGTGGCGCTGTGGTGCCAAGCCGGCGCAAAAGGTCTTTACCGAGATTATTAAGACCGTTGCACGTTTTCAGCCCATCACTGTGGGCGTCAACACTGAAGACTTCCCCGCGGTGTGTGAGATCTTCGACGGCGTTGAGAACGTGCGCGTTATCCACATGGAGTACAACGACAGCTGGATTCGCGACCCCGGCCCGGCGTTTCTTGTCAACGACAAGGGGGACGTGGCACTCTCGCACTTCCACTTTAATGCTTACGGCGGTTTCATTGACGGCCTGTATTTCCCGTGGGACAAGGACGCTTCCATTGGCCTGCAGGTGGCACAGCTCGAGCAGGTTAACCGCTATCGTCCCGAGGATTATATCCTCGAGGGTGGCTCGTTTAACTGCGACGGCCAGGGCACCGTGGTGACCACCGAGATGTGCCTGCTCAATGAGGACCGCAACCCCCAGTACACCAAGGAGCAGATCGAGGAGAAGCTTGCCGAGTACCTGGGCATCGAGAAGGTCATTTGGATCAAGGATGGCATCGACCCGTTTGAGACCAACGGGCACGTGGACGACGTCGCATGCTTTAGTGCGCCCGGCGAGGTCTGCTGCATGTGGACCGATGATCCCAACCATAAGTTCTACAAGGAGTGCCAAGAGGCGTATAAGACGCTTTCCGAGACGACGGATGCCCGTGGCCGCAAGCTCAAGATCCACAAGGTGATTATGCCTGCGACCTCGGTATATATGACCGAGGAGGAGGCCAGCACGATTGACCCCGTCGAGGGCGTGCTGCCGCGTACCCCCGAGGATGCTTTCGAGCCGAGCTACCTCAACTTCCTGCCCATCAACGGCGCAGTGCTTGTACCGCAGTTCGGCGATCCCAATGACGCCCAGGCGCTCAAGGATATCCAGGCTGCTTATCCGGACCGTGAAGTCATCGGTATCATGACTCGCGAGGTTATCTACGGCGGCGGCAACATCCACTGCATCACCCAGCAGCAGCCCAAGGCGCGCTGTAAATAGCAGTTCCATGGTGAACAGTGCTTGATTGTCCGCACGCGAAAGTCCGCCGACTTCAATGGTCGGCGGACTTTTTGTGTGGTGGTTTCAGCTGAACGGCGGGCCGTGCGGCTTGGGTGTGCGGGCACACAATCTGGGGAAACCAAACAGATTGGGGCCTTATATGATCGACTCGAAGGGAAACGTGCGACCCGAGGGCATGTTTAACAGGGCGTACCTGGCCCCCGAAGCCCAGCGCGCATACGATACGCTGCTCGAGTGCGTGCTCAACGGGCAGAAGGGTTGCGAGGCTTCGGCGCATGCGGGCATGGATACCATCAAGGCGCTCGTATAGCTTTACGCTTTCGGATGTGACACATAGGACTGCGTGCGCCGCTCCCGGCTATATTGCCCCCGAGGTGCTTCAACTCATGGAGATAGCCGGCATCAGCGATTTCGAGAGCTTGGCAGCGTCCACGAATGCCCCCGTGTTTACGCCACAGACGGATGACTTTGGACTCGCGGTCCATATCTTTAAGATGCTTAACCGCGGAATACACCCATACGCTTCTGGTGAGCTGGACTTGGACATATTTGACCTGGACGACGATGACATTCCGCCTGCACCATTGATAAACAGCTGCGTGTGTAATGGGCACAGCCCGTTTGTGGGGACGTTGGTCGGATACGTTGTCCCAAAGTACGCTCTTGAGCTCGATGATTTTAGCGGCACTATGGGCGAGGCACTCCGTCGATCGCTGTATGGCAGGGCGGAGGAGCGTCTTGACGCACGCACATGGGCGCGCCTGCTCGACCGCTATCTATCCGAGACAGTTGTGTGCAAGCGTGGCCATCTCCACCACTCGTTACAGCACGAATGCCCTTGCTGCCGAGGAGAGCGCGCCTTGTTGACTCGTCTTGGTTGATGGTTTGGGCCGTCTTGTAGAAAGCCCGTGAGGCGACATGCAAGTTAATCCTGCGTGTCGCCTCCGTACATATAGACGATAAATCCGTCGCCGGTGTCCTGGCTGTGATCCTCCAAGATGCGCTTCATGTTGAGGTGCTCGTAGAACTGCCAGTCGGAGTTGCAGTCGCTCATCAGGAAGAATTTGGTGCACCCGGCTTTGGCGAGTTCGGCGCGCGCAAGGTCGATGAGCGCACGGCCGAGCCCCTTGCCCTGCCATTCGGGCACGATGATGATCAGGTTGAGCTGGCCTTGGGCATATTCGTTGCCCGTGGCGGCAAAGCGGTCGGCTGTTGCCTTCTCGCGGCTATCGCCAAAGAGCGAGCCTTCGAGCTTGGCATCGGCGGTCTTTGCCATCTCGGTTGCCTGGACGAACATCTCGTTGTAGCAGGGCTCCCACGTGGGATTGGTGCGTGGTTTGCCGTCTTCGAAGATACCGATGCAGCAAGCGGCGATGATGCGGCCTTCAGCTTCGGCAACGAGCGCGATGGGGGAGCGCTGCAGCTGCATGGCGATGTTAAAGCGCGCACAGAAATCGGCGGCTTCGACGTCGCCTCGGTTGCGCAGCGTGTTGCACCACAGCTGGTTGTAGATGGCGGCGATGCCGGCCAGGTCATCGAGCGTGGCGGCACGCAGAGTTACGTTGTCAAGGCTCATGGGGGCTCCTTCCAAGTTGGGTCAGGCCACCCCTGAGTGTGACATGGACGCAGGACGGCCGCATCGACCATTCGGCAGGCGAGCCTCGAATCCTCGGGGACGGAGGGTCCTAAGAAGGAATGAGGGCGGATTTTCGGACACTTGCTCGATGAGAGTGGATAATCTCCCACTTTTAGCGCTGGTATAGGCCAAAAACGGGAGATTATCCACTCTCATTCTGGGTAGTCGTTGGGGACGTTCTTAAACGACCAGTCATTAAAGAACGTCCCCAATGACTACCCCAAGGAACATCCCAAACTGCCGGCAGAAAAGGAACGTCCCTAACTGCCGCATCCGGAGTAAGACAACGCCGCAGGTAGAGGACGGACAGCGAGCGGGCCGCATTTGAGACAAGGTGACGTGAAACGAAAGGGCGCTGACCTTCTGGTCGCGCCCTTGAAGTTGAACGTCAGATTGTCCAAATGCGGCCCGCGTAACTAAACCCGCTCCGCGATCTCGTGGATGAGGTAGTCGGTCTTTTCCCAGCCCAGGCACGGATCGGTGATCGACTTGCCAAAGACGCCGCCGTCGACCGGCTGGTTGCCGTCCTCCAGGTAAGACTCGATCATAAAGCCCTTGACCAGCTTGGAGATGGACTCGTTGCGGCGGCAGCTGTCGAGCACTTCCTTGCAAATGCGATACTGCTCCAGCGGA
>DBGAZC010000048.1:0-2499 GCA_048472015.1 Collinsella sp.
GTTGTCAGTCATTGTAAGAATGGTATGAAAGCGCGCTGAAGCCAAGGATGCACCAGCCGCACTTGTTCAGGCTGTTAATGATGGCGGGCTCCTCCCAATCCTCGCCCGTGTAGAGCAGGAGGAAGCGGTTCACGGAGGTGACGTACAGCCAGTTCCTCTCCGGGTTCTCCGGAGAGGAAGAAAGCTCTCCCTTCCACGTGATGCGGAGATCATCGGAAGCGCCGCCGTAAACGGGGAACTCCACCCACGCGCCGTACCAGTAAAGGTAGTTGCGGTTCCTTTTCGTGTCGTAGTAAAGCCATCCGCTCGAGGGGGAAGCGGGGGGACCGGCCGACGCTCCCCGCCACGAAACCAGGTCCGCAAGGATTCTCCCGTTCAGCTCGGGGGTACCGACCAGCTCGATGATCCCGCTGATCCAGTCGATCCTGTAGGGGTCGGAATAGGAAAGCAGCGAATCACTGCTAAGGTTCACGTTGGAACCGCGGAGCAGCGTGCCGTCGTCCACACGGACGGAGCTGTAGCGGATAGAGCCCACCGTACGCGTATAGGGAGGGTGGCAGCCGTTGTAAAGGGTTACGCGCGAGCCGATATAACGCACGTCGTTCGGAAGGATGATGTCCGCACCGTTCGACGAACCGGCCATGTCCACCTTCAGGCTCAGCTCGCGGCCGATCAGGTAGCCGGCCTCGCCGCGGCCCGAGCAGGAGGTCAGGACGGCGTCGCTCGACTCCACAAGGTGGAAGTTCGTGCGGATATGCCCGGAGAACGTGCCCGCGTTCGCCTCGATGCTCCCGTCCTCCAGGATCTTGAAATTATCGTTGGCCGTCACGAGGCCCTCCAGCTTGACGCGGTCACCGGTCAGCTTCACCACGCTGATCTTGTTGCCGTCAGCGTCCGTCCCGTCCACACTCACGCCGATAAGCGCCAGTTTCCCGTCCGCGTCCTGGGCGTAGATGCCCGCGCCTTCAGGCTTCACCACAAGCCCCGTCTCTTCCAGCATATTCTCGTCACGGTCAAAGACGGCGGCCGTTATCTTCACCAGACGCTCCGACTGCTCGAAAAGCGTCCGGTAGCGGTGTGCAAGGCTCTCCACCTTGTCAGTGGACAGCACGAGCATATACAGGTAGATGTCACCGGTAAAGGACAGTTTGAAATCACCGGTACCGTTCCAGAGGCCGCTACAGGTGTACTGCACGTAACCATCAGTTGCAGACAGTTCCTCCTCCACCTCCAGGCTGTTGAAGTTCGCGAAACCCGTCTTGTCAACGTCCAGGAACTGGACTCTTAGAGTCCCTTTGGTTGCGCAGCGGTAGAAGAAGGAAAGGTACACCGGCACGGCCTCCTTCTCCCCGTCACCGTTCACAGGCATGGAGGGGATGCTTTTCAAATTCGCCCGTTTCTGGAGGATGTACTTGTTACGGATGTGCACCACCGTCCGCCCGTCATCCACCGTCACGCTCGCCCCGTCGCCCTTTCTGGTCAGTACGTTGTTGTTCGCCCAGATCCATTTGTTACCTGCCAGGAAGAACACCGTCTCGTTCTCCGTGTTCCATTTCTCCAGCCCGTCATCGAAGGCGGGGTTGTTCAGGTAGCCCTTCTCCGTGGCGAAGTCGTTCCTTAGGGCGGTCACCGCGCTGGTGATGCGCCCCTCCACGATCTCGAACTTGGTCTTGATGTCCTCACCGGTCACCAGAAGGAAAGTCCCGCGCAGGTAGGCGTTGTCGCTGTAAAGGCCGTTGCCGTGCGGCTGGTTGTCAGCCGGGAACCAGTCATCGCTGATGCCGTCCAGGTTGCCCAGGCGCGCACGAAGGCAGCCGGTGAAGTTCTTCGCCTTCACCCCGTCCATCACGTCCACGCGGGGCTGACCGTCCTCGGTGGCGGAGATCAGGATCAGGTTCTGACGCAGCGGGTTCTCCGTGTTGCCCATCAGCACGCACTCGTCACCGGCCTCCGGAAGGGAACCTGAAAATTCATCCTCACTTACGAGAATGGAGTCACCCTCCACGACGGCCACCTCCACCCAGTACCCTTTCAGGTTCCCGCCGCTGAACGTGGCGCAGCGCATCAGGTCATGGGCCTGGAAACTGTTGTCCTGCTCGAAAGTGATCCTCCAGTAACCGTCCTCAAGTACGGCGGTCTTTATTTTCCCGTTGGCGGCGCTGACGCACAGCTGGCCGCCAACGCTGCGTACCTTCTCGATAAGCAGCTCCAATACTACCATGACCTGGCGTACCGTCAGCTTGTCGATGGTAAGATGGGACAAAGCGTCCTCCATCCACAGCCGCCACCCCTCACCGAAAAGACCGTCCACGAATTTCGGGCTGCGAAGGAACTCACGCACGACAAGGGTCAGCAACTCGGCATTGCCCTTGTCATCAATACCCGCATTATCCTCCTGTCCGAAAGAGGCTCCCGCTTCGAAGGTGATCTTCCCCTTTGCACGGTCATTCTTTTTTTTGCTGATGTGTTCCGCCTGACTTCTCCGCGCGGAAAAAAGAT
>DBGAZC010000049.1:0-14678 GCA_048472015.1 Collinsella sp.
CTTAGAGGTCCTCGCGCCAGAAGGGCATGCTCATGCAGCGCGGGCCGCCGCGGCCGCGGGAGAGCTCGGCGGAGGGCACGACGAGAAGGTCCAGGCCCTCCTTGTACAGCACGTCGTTGGTGACGGTGTTGCGGGCGTAGACGCAGATCTTGCCGGGCTCGACGCACAGGGTGTTGGAGCCGTCGTTCCACTGCTCGCGGGAGGCCGCGATCGGGTCGCCGCCGCCGCAGGGGATCAGCTTGACCTGGTCGACGCCGGTGGCGTCCTCCAGGACGTGCTCGAGGGTGTCCTCGATCAGGCGGATGTTCACGTCGCCCGGGTTCTTGCCGGCGGTCAGCTCGTAGACGCGCAGGGTGCCCATGATGGCGGGGTGGATCGTGAACTTATCGACGTCGATCTGGGTGAAGACCGTGTCGAGGTGCATGAAGGCGCGCGAGACCGGGATATCGAAGGCCAGGATGCGCTCGACCTTGGAGTCGGAGTTCCAGAAGATGTTCTGGGCCATGACGTCGATCGCGGCGGCCTGGGTGCGCTGGGAGATGCCGACGGCGAGGGTCTTCTCGTTGATGTTCAGCACGTCGCCGCCCTCGGTGTGGAACTGGCAGTCGCGGCGGAAGTACAGCGAGACGTCCTTGTAGTCGGGGTGGTACTTGAAGATGTACTTGCCGTACAGGGTCTCGCGGTTGCGGGTGACCGAGTACATGCGGTTGAGGTTGACGCCCTCGCCGATGACCGCGAACGGGTCGCGGGTGAAGTAGAGGTTGGGCATCGGGTCGATGATCAGGTCGGACTCGGACTCGGAGTTGACCAGGGAGTCGAGGGTCGTGGACGCCGTGAGGGGCATGTCGATCTCGGACTTGGTCATGCCGGCCATGGTCTTCTTGACGAACTCGAGGTTGTCCTCGATGGAGTCCAGCTTCTCGCGGACGATCTGCGGCATGTGCTGGCCGCGGATGCCGGCCTCGGCGATGTACTGGTCGGTGAACTCGGCGCGGGCGCCGGGGAACTGGTCGAACACCTCGGCGACGAGGTTCTCGAGATAGAGGACCTCCACGCCCTGGTCCCTCAGGATCTGGGCGAAGGTGTCGTGCTCCTGCTGCGCGACCTCCAGGAACGGGACGTCGTCGAACAGGAGTCGCTCGAGCTCGTCGGGCGGCAGGTTGAGGAGCTCGTCGCCGGGACGGTGCAGGCAGACCTTCCTGAGCTTGCCGATCTCGGAAGGCACGTGCAGACCTTTCGTCATGGCCTCCTACCTTTCTTTCGGGCCTTTCGGCCGAATCTCTCAGCGCCCTTCCATAGCGGACGCTGCTTGCTGACAGCTCTAGTTATATCCAAATTCCACCCGCAATTCCACCTCGCCCCCGAACGGTCAACAAAGTGCGATGAACGGTATATCGCATGAGATTCCCCCATAATGTACTTCGGCGTTCTAAAGTAACTTTTCTAAGGTAAACGCTCTTTTTTCCTAAAAACTATTTGCAATTGCATCTCTAAACTTTTGATTCAGAATTGCATAGCTAAATCGGTTTTATGTATATAAATGATGTTTGTTTACGTTTCCGCCTGCATTCAATGATATTCAGCTATCCATCATTCTTATTCACACTTACGTACCAGTTGAGTGAGGATATAGACCGCTTGCAGACGAGCAGGGCGTCAGTCCTATGACTTGTCAGCGTAAGAAGTAGGTAAAGATACCGTTCGCACAATACGTCCGTGCCACAAGTCGACTAAATTGAGACAATAGTGAATAGGGTTAGGCTACCGTCCCCTGCGGGGACTGAACGGACAGATGCATATGCCGAGCAAAATCGAAAAAAAGCAAGCCGCCGCAAAGCTGCGCAAACCGCCTCGCGACTTCTCGTACACGCAGAACCGAGAGCTCAGCTGGCTACGCTTTGACAACCGTGTGCTTGACGAAGCCTTCGATGAGACCGTTCCGCTGTTCGAGCGTCTAAAGTTCGTGTCGATTTTCGAGTCTAACCTCGACGAGTTTCTCATGGTGCGCGTGGGCGGCCTGTCCGATCTGGCAGAGCTCAAAAAGCAACCTGTCGACAACAAGAGCAATATGACCGCCTCCGAACAGGTCGATGCTGTCATGGCCGAAATGCCCGGGCTCCTTACCCGTTGGGAGTCCATCTTTAAGAGCATCGAGGGCAAGCTCGACACCTTGGGCGTTCACCGCGCCCGCATCGATTCGCTTACGCCCGAGGAGCGCACCTTTGTAACCCGCTACTTCCAGGCCTACGTGTCGCCGGTCATCTCGCCGCTGGTCATCGATCCTCGCCACCCCTTCCCCAACCTACGCAATGGCGCGCTCTATCTGGCCTGTGGTCTGGACGGCGCCACCGACGAGGAGAGCCTGCTGGGCCTTATCGAGATTCCCGCCTCGATGAACCGCGTGGTCGAGATCCCCTCGCCCACCGGCACCTACTCCTACATCTTGCTCGAGGACGTCATCCTCGCCCGCCTGGACAGCTGCTTTGGCTCCTATAAGCCGCTGGATCGTGCGCTGATCCGCGTCACCCGCAACGCCGACATCGATCCGGACGGCGAGGGCGTCGAAGAGGAAGAGGACTACCGCCAGCACATGAAGCGCATCCTCAAGAAGCGCCTGCGTCTGCAGCCGGTAGTGCTCGCGGTCTCGGGGTCGCTCGAGAAGGCAACGCTCAAGACCATCCGCAAGGCGCTCGAGCTTTCGCGCCGCTCTGTCTTTACCTGCGATATCCCGCTCGACCTGGGCTACGTCTTTGGCATTGAGGGCAAGATTCCCGAGCACCTGCGCAACGAGCTGCTCTTTACGCCGTTTAGGCCGCAGCCCAATCCCACCATCGACATGACCCGCTCCATCCGCGAGCAGGTGCTGCAGCACGACAAGCTGCTCTTTTATCCCTACGAGGCCATGAACCCCTTCCTGGATCTGGTGCACGAGGCCGCCTACGACCCCGAGTGCATCTCGCTGCGCATCACGCTCTACCGCGTGGCCAAGCAGAGCCGCCTGTGCGAGTCGCTGATCGATGCTGCCGAGAACGGCAAAGAGGTCACGGTGCTCATGGAACTTCGTGCCCGCTTTGACGAGCAGAACAACATCGAGTGGGCCGAGCGCCTGGAAGAGGCCGGCTGCACCGTCATCTATGGTTCCGAGGGCTTTAAATGCCACTCAAAGATCTGCCAGCTCACCTATCGCGAGGGCATGGCGCTAACGCGCCTCACGCTTTTGGGCACCGGCAACTTTAACGAGAAGACGGCCAAACTCTACAGCGACTTTATGCTCATGACAGCCCATCCCGGCATCGGCGAGGACGCCAACCTGTTCTTCCGCAATCTGTCGCTGGGCAACCTGCGCGGCGACTACCGCTTCCTGGGTGTGGCGCCCGTCGGACTGAAACCGCTCATCATGCGCGGGCTTGACCGCGAGATCCAGCGCGCCCTTGCCGGCGAGCCCGCCCGCGTGTTCTTTAAGCTCAACTCGCTGACCGACCGCGAGGTTATCGACAAGATCGCCGAGGCATCGTGTGCCGGCGTGCGCGTAGACATGATCATCCGCGGCATCTCGTGCCTCAAGCCCGGTGTTCCGGGCAAGACCGAGAACGTGCATGTCCGCTCCATCGTCGGACGCTTTTTGGAGCACGCGCGCGTCTATGCTTTCGGCGTGGACTCGGACATGATTTACCTGAGCTCGGCAGACATGATGACGCGCAACACCGAGCACCGCGTGGAGATTGCCTTCCCCGTGCTCGACCCCACCTGCCGCGCCCTAGTGCACGAGTACATGGGCATGCAGCTGCGCGACAACGTGAAGGCCCGCAGCCTCACGAGCGACGGCACCTGGGTCCCCGTGGAGCGTGCAGAGGGTGAGAAACCCTTCAACTCGCAGGAAGCCCTGCTGGAGCGTGCCTATCGCAACGCCGAGGCCGCGCCCGAGCCCGTCATTGAGGCGAAACCCGCCCCCGAGCCCGAGCCGCAGCCGGTAGCACCCAAGGTCCAAGAGGTCCAGGCGACCGTCATTGAGCCCGAGCCTGCACCTGCACCTCAGCCCGATCCGCAGGTCATCAAGCCCGCACCCGAGACGAGCGCCCGTCGCGATAAGCCCGCCGGCAAGACCAAGGCCATCGAGCGCCATCGCCCCGGCCGCGTGCGCATGGGCCTGGGTCTGATCGGCCTGGGTCTTAAGACGCTCATTACCGGCAAGACGAAATAGTCGTTTGTAGAAGCAGTTTGTAGAAGCGCCCCGCATTTGAGGAAAGCCTCGGATGCGGGGCGCTTTTCCCTGCTACCATGGTGCGAACAACAACGCGAATGACAGGCAGGAATATGAAGCTCACTATAGAATCGATGACCTACGGCGCCGACGGGCTGGCGCACGCCGACAACGGCAAGGCCGTCTTTGTGCAGGGCGCCGTGGCAGGCGACACCGTCGAGGCCGAGGTCGTACAGGACGGCAAGTCGTTCATGCGTGCCCGCACCACCGAGATTCTGGAGCCAAGCCCCGATCGCATTCAGTCTCCCTGCCCCTTCGTGGGCATCTGCGGCGGCTGCTCGTGGGGCAATCTCTCACGCACGGCACAGCTCGCCGCCAAGGAGCAAAATCTGCGCTCCACGCTCGAGCGTATCGGCAAGTTCAGCCCCGATCAAGTCGATGAACTGGTGCAACCCATCCGCCACACCAAGGATGATTGGGGCTACCGCAATAAAATCGAACTCGAGCCGACCGTTGTAAACGGCCGCGTGCGTCTTGGCATGCACGGTGTCGATCCTCGCAAGATCGTGACCGTCGATTCGTGCCCGTTGTTCGACAAACGCTTCCCCAAGGCACTCAAATCGGTCGTCGGCGCGCTCAATTATCTGAGCGGCAGCCACGACCTGGGCCTTGAGCGCGTGGGCATTCGCGCCTCGCGTCGCACCAAGGCACTCGAGGTGGCGCTCTGGACGCCTACGGACTCTTTCCCGCGCTCGCAAGTCTCGCGCGTGTTGGCAGACGCCGCGCACCCCACAAGTGTCGTACGCGTGATGAGCAAGGGCGAAAAGAAGGCCCGCCGTGTTTCCAAGGTCGAAATGCTCGCCGGAGAGGGCTCATGGACCGAGAATATCGCCGAGGGTCAGATGCGCTTGTCTGCCCCGTCTTTTTTCCAGGTCAACACCAAGGGTGCCGAGATTTTGATCGAGCTTGTCATGGAAACGCTCGATCCGCAGGAAGACGAGCTTGCCGTGGACCTGTACTGCGGTGCCGGCACCTTTACCCTGCCGCTCGCCCGCCGCTGCGACTTTGTCGCCGCCGTCGAGGCCTACGGCCCCGCCGTGCGCGACCTGCGCCGTAACCTGGAGATCAACAAGCTTGATAACGTCGACGTCATTGGCGGAGACGCGGTGCGCGAGTTCCCCGACCAGGATGCCGACGTCTTGGTGGTCGACCCGCCGCGCGCAGGCCTCGCCCCCGAAGCGATCGACCTTATCGCCAGCACGAGTGCCCACGATGTCGCCTACGTGAGCTGCGACCCGGCCACCCTGGCGCGCGATCTCAAACGCTTTGTCGAAGAAGGCACCTTCTCCCCCGTAAAGATCACGCCAGTCGACCTGTTCCCACAAACCTTCCACTGCGAGACCGTCGTCCACCTTAGGCGCAACTAGCCACTTAATCATTGCTCAGAAAAATCATTGGGAAATCGAGCGTGGCAAGCGGAGGTCTTCGGGGTATAAGACGGCTAATTGTATGCCGCCTATGAAAGGAACCCTCATGCCCAGCGTTGCCGTTCTCGCCGCCGATGGCTTTGAAACTATTGAATGCTTGACCATGGTCGATGTCATGCGTCGCGGCGGCGTGCGTGCCACGCTCGTCTCGATTATGCCCACGCGTGAGGTCGTAAGCTCGCTGCAGATCCCCGTGACCTGCGATGCGCTCTTTGATGAGATCAACTTTGACGAGTACGACTGCGTCGTGCTGCCCGGCGGCCTGCCCGGTGCCACCAACCTGCGCACCGATCAGCGTGTCTGCGACGTGGTCTGCGAGTTCGCCGCGACCAAGCACGTCGCCGCCATCTGCGCCGCCCCGTTTATCCTGGGCGAGCTCGACCTACTCGAGGGGCGCCACGCCACGTGCTTCCCTGGCTTTGAGAAAAGCTTCCCCGAAGGCGCCTATACTGGCGAGAAGGTCACGCAAGACGGCAACATCATCACTGCCAGCGGCATGGCACAGTCACTCCCCTTTGCATTGGAGCTGCTGCGCACGCTCGCTGGCGACAAGGCCGTCGAGAAGGTCGCCGAGGGCATCCAACTATGATTTTGGCTTCGCAATCGCCGCGCCGCATAGAGCTGATGCGCGAGGCAGGCTACAACATTCGCGTGATTCCCGCGGATATCGACGAAACGCCCTTTGATGGCGAGGCTCCGCTCACGCTTGTCGAGCGCTTGGCACGCGCCAAGGCGGCTGCCGTTGCTGCCGAGTATGCCGAGCCCAAAGAACTGACGGTCGCGGCCGACACCATCGTCACCTTCGACGGCAAGATTTTGGGCAAGCCGGCAACCGAGGGCGAGGCGCGCACCATGCTCCGTGAGCTTTCGGGCCGCACGCACCAGGTCGCAACCGGCGTCTGCATCGTTAAGGCAGGCGATACGGCCGCCCCGCATGCCGCCGAGAGCCTGTCGTTTGTCGATGTGACCGACGTGACATTCTACGAGCTCACCGACGAGCAGATCGAGCACTACGTTGCCTCGGGTGAGCCCATGGATAAGGCAGGCGCCTACGGCATCCAGGGCACAGGCGGCCGCATGCTCGTGCACGATATTTCGGGCGACTTCTATAACGTAGTGGGCCTACCCATCGCCCGCGTCGCGCGCGCGATTCAAAAACTCTCGTAATTGCATCTGGCGCTGGGTATTCCCCAGCGCCTACAATTTTGGCGTACCGTACGGATCCCGACCGGGCACAAGGCGCGGCGGAAAACCGATAGGAGTTAAACATGGATACACTGCTCGAGGCCATTGACGTCTGCGATGTCGATGGCTTTTGCTATGGCAACTATACGGACGAGGAGGCCGGCACCGGTTGCACCGTAATCGTGGCACCCGAGGGCGCCACCGGCGGCGTTGACGTACGCGGTGGCGCTCCCGCTTCGCGCGAGACCGACCTGCTACGACCCGAGAACACCGTCGACAAGGTCCACGCCGTCTGCCTTTCGGGCGGATCGGCCTTTGGCCTCGAAGCTGCAAGCGGCGTCGCTCGCGAGCTTGAGAGCCGCGGCATCGGCCTTCCCGTCGGCCCCACGCAGGTGCCTATCGTGTGCTCCAGCTGTATCTTCGACCTTGCCTTTGGCGACCCCACCGTGCGCCCCGACATTGAGGCCGGCATCGCCGCCGTGCGCGAAGCACTCGACCACACCCCCACCAAGCTCGAACAGGGCAACGTAGGCGCCGGCACGGGCGCCACCGTGGGTAAGCTCATGGGCCCCGCCACCTGCATGAAGGCCGGCCTAGGCGCTGCTGCCGTGGCACTCGGCCCCGTCAAGGTGGGCGCCGTGGTCTCAGTCAACGCCTGCGGCAACGTTGTCGACCCCTTCACCGGCGAGTGGGTCGCCGGTATGCGCGCCGCAGCCGATAGCGACCAGATTGTCGACATGGAACTCGCAGCCTTTGCCGCCGCCGGATCCATGCAGATGCCGCTCGACCGCACCAACACCACCATCAGCTGCATCGTCACCAACGTGGAACTCACTAAGGCACAAGCCACCAAGGTCTCCCAGATGGCCGCAGACGCCTACGCACACGCCATCCGTCCCACACACACCACCAACGACGGCGACACCATCTACACCCTCGCCAGCGGCAAACTGGGCGCCCAGGCAAGCGCCGCCGTTCCCCTAGACTTACTGGGTATGCTCGCCGTAAGGGCCCTACAGACCGCCATCGTAAACGGAGCCAAAACCGCCAAAACCTCCCACGGCATCCCCGGCGCCGCGAAGTAAACTAGCTCGTCCGGTTGCCCGGTGGGGCTTGGTTATGTTTGCTGCTCTACAGTCCTGGCTCGCACGGAGAGCACATTAAGTGCTCTTCGGCTCGTGCGGAACTCGCGACAAACATAACCAAGCCCCACCGGGCAACCTACCAACCAAGTCTTTTCAGCCCAGGCCCCTGTGTACCGCGCATCGAAGATCTTCAAATTCAAATAACCTGACAATCGATTCTTATAGCAGAGGCCCCTTGGCCTTTAGTTTGATACAAGTTCCGCACGAGCCGGAAAGCACTTAATGTGCTTTCCGTGCGAGCAGGACTGTTCGCAGTAACAAACTAAAGGCCAAGGGGCCCAGTCAACCTATCAGCAGCGATTACTCAGCAGCTAGTTGAATTTGAAGATCTTTGAGGCAAGACGGTATAGGCCGAGTGTGGTTTTGTCTCCGGCCCGTCCACGCAGATTGGTGAAGAACCCGACCACGCCGTAGCGGGCACGACGATACATGCGCTCGTCGTAGGCCTTCAAATCATTCCACAGCGTCTTTAGGCGCTCGTCGGCGCAATCTTCCTCGGAAAGCTTGGTGAGCACCGAGCAGATCGCCATCATCATGGTGAAGTAGCCCATCATGTACGAACGCAGGCGCGACGACTCGACATCGCTGTACAGGTGGTACGACTCCATCATGATGCGCGTCACACGGAACTGCTGGTCCAGACGCTTGACCATCGTTGCCTCGTTGACGCTCTGGCCCTCGCGACCGATAAAGTAGCGGTAGAGGTCGATGTCGGCGTAGTACATGGTCTTGCAACGCGGCAGCGGCACGTAGGCGTAGATGTTGTCCACATAGAACGTGTGCGGCGGCATGGGAAGGTTGGACTCGCGCAGCACATCCGTCCGATAGCACAGGCTGTGCATAAGTAGGTTCTGGTCCAGGCGGAAATGACCGATCTGATCCCAAGAAAAGATCTTTTTGCGCGGCAGGGCAAATTTGTAGCCAATAGCGGTATGCGTGCCCTCGTAAACCTTCTCGTACACGTAGTTCGAGATAAACAGGTCAACGCGCTGGTCGCGCTCTTCAAAGCCACGCAGAATCGACAGCATGGTCGAAAGGGCAGCGCCGTCAAGCCAGTCGTCCGAATCAACAACCTTGTAGTAGGTGCCCTGCGCCTCGCGCAGACCCGAAAGGACGGCAATACCGTGACCGCCGTTCTCCTGGTGCACCGCGCGGATGATTCCAGGATAACGGGCCTCCCACTCGTCGGCCTTGGCGGCCGTCTCGTCCTTGGAGCCGTCGTCCACCACGATAATCTCGATATCGGTGGCGTAATTGCTCCCCTCCAAGATAGAGGTGATGCAATGGTCCATGTCCTTGGCGGCGTTATACGAGGGAATACCGAATGTTATGACTTTATGCATGGCAGGCGATAATCTCATCCGAAAGATCGAGGGCGGAATTGGTCACAGCGTCCATATCGTAGTAACGATACTCGGCCAGACGACCAACCGGGTGGAAGTTCGTCAGGTTCTGGACGCGCTCAAGATAGCGCTCATAGAGCTCACGGTTCTCGGGCTCAAGAATGGCGTAGTACGGCGTCTCGCCCGAGCCGGGCGTATAGGCCTTGGAGTACTCCTTCATGATGGTGGTCTTGCCGGGCAGGACCTGCCCAGTCATGTTCTTGAACTCGGTGATGCGCGTGTAGTCCTCGCTCGTGGTGTAGTTGACGGTGCCCACGGGCTGGAACTGGTCCATATCGAGCGTCTCGAACTTCATGTCGAGCGTACGGTACGGCAGAGCGCCCAGGTCGAGGTTGAACAGCTCGTCGAGCGGACCGGTATAGACAATCTCGCCACCATAGACTTTGCCGTCGATCTTGACGGTAGTCTCGTCGATCTCAAAGAGATCGCGGGCGTCCACGTCGCAGAACACGTCGATCAGGTCGTGGTCGAGCATGTGCTCAAAGAGCGCCGTGTAGCCCTCCTGCGGCATGCCCTGGAAGGGAGCTTGCGGGAAGTAGCGGTCATCATCGCCCACAAAGACGGGAACGCGGCCGGTGATCGAGGGGTCGATCTGATCGGGCGTCTGGCCCCACTGCTTCATGGTGTAATGCAAAAAGACGTTCTCGTAGACGTAATCGGCGACCTCGGCCAAGTCGGGGTCGTTCTTCTTACGCAGCTCCATAATGGGCACCTTGACATCCTTGCCAAAGGTCTCCACGAGCTTCTGATACAGCTCCTCGCCGCGCTCGTCACCAAAGGCGAGCTTGAGACTCGCATGGTTGAAGGGCACGGGCATAAGGGTACCGTTGATGTTGGCGAGCACCTTGTGCTGATAATCCGTCCACTTGGTAAAGCGCGACAGGAAATTGTGCACGCGCTCATTAAAGGTGTGATAGATATGCGGACCGTACTCGTGGATCAGGATTCCGGCCTCGTCAGTGCAGTCATAGGCATTGCCCGCAATGTGGCTACGGCGCTCCAAAACGGCAACACGATAGCCGATGGTCTCGGCAAGACGGCGGGCACAAACGGCGCCGGCATATCCAGCACCGACGACAATCATGTCGTACGCGCCGGCGTTAAAGCCTTCAGGCAGGACTGAGGTAATCTGCATCGATACTCCTTGTCAAAAGCCACGGGCTCGTTAGCTGGGCTTTTCTCGAACATTCTTCGAGACATATTTATCAGAGCGATTATAGCGCTAATGCGTCCTATAATGAGCTTGCCACACAAGGAAAGCTCAAGCACCGCGGCGTACATAATTGAAAGGTAAACCCGCTAGCAGCGGGTTTATTCGTGAACAGCCGGGCGCCTGGAGCTTAGCGAAACGCTTGTAAGGAGTAACATGAGCGATTTCCTTAACCGTATGAAGTCTGCCGCCAAGGCCGACCTTAAGACGATCGTCCTGCCCGAGGGCGAAGATCCGCGCACCATCGTCGCGGCCACCAAGATCATCGAGGAGGGCCTGGCAAAGATTGTCATCCTGGGCAACCCCGACGAGATCAACGTTCCCGGCGCCACCGTCATCGACCCGCGCAATGCCGAGAAGCACGAGGAGTACGCGCAGAAGTTTGCCGAGCTCCGCGCCAAGAAGGGCGTCACCATCGAGCAGGCTCGCGCCCAGGTGATGGACGCCACCTACTTTGGCACCATGATGGTCAAGATGGGCGATGCCGACGGCCTGGTCTCCGGTGCCTGCCACTCCACTGCCGACACTCTGCGCCCTGCGCTTCAGATCCTCAAGACCGCCCCGGGCACCAAGCTGGTCTCGGCCTTCTTCGTGATGTGCACCGATACCCCGCAGTTCGGCACCGACGGCACGCTGATCTTCGCCGACTGCGGCCTCAACATCAACCCGTCCTCCGACGAGCTCTCCGAGATCGCCATCGCCTCCGCTCACTCCTGGTCCACCTTCATGGGCAATGTTGAGCCGCACGTGGCCATGCTCTCCTACTCCACCATGGGCTCCGCTGGCGGCGAGGTCGCCAAGAAGGTCCAAGAGGCCGTGAAGTTCTGCAAGGAGAAGGCTCCCGAGCTCGCCATCGATGGCGACCTGCAGCTCGACGCCGCTATTGTCCCCACCGTCGCCCAGCTCAAGGCTCCCGGCTCCTCCGTCGCCGGTAAGGCCAACGTGCTCGTGTTCCCCGACCTCGAGGCCGGCAACATCGGCTACAAGCTGGTCCAGCGCTTCGCCGGTGCTGACGCCTACGGCCCCATCCTGCAGGGCATCGCCAAGCCGGTTAACGACCTGTCGCGCGGCTGCTCTGCCGACGACATCGTGGGTGTCGTGGCCATCACCGCCGTCCAGGCTCAGATGGCTGAGTAGCGAACATATCCCCTCGGGACCCTACAGGGTAAAGCTCTGAAAACGTCCTCGGACATGTCGGAAGCCCCCGCTGCGCACTACGTGCGGCGGGGGCTTCCTCCGTCCTGTGGAATATTTTCAGAGCTTTACCCTGTAGGGTCCCTGCCGTCACGTGGCAGTCAGGGCATCTGGAGTGGACGGCGGCTTGGCTACGAGCTGAGGCTGAAGATCTGAATGGTTGGATGCCGTTGCTGGGAGCGCAGGCGTTGCTGATGATGATCTCTTTGGGACTGGAATTTTCACCTGCTAGCAAAAAGGCCTCCGGAGCTGTTGCTCTGGAGGCCTTTCGTTTACTTGCAAATGCGTGCGTTAGTTGTTCTTGGTCAGACGCTCGACGTCGTGGGCGATCATGTATTCCTCGTCGGTGGGGATGACCATGACCGTGACGGCGGAACCGGCGGCACTGATGACCTGCGGGCCGTTGCCCACGGCCTCGCGGTTCTTGTTATTGTCGATGCGCACGCCCAGCCACTCAAAGCAGTCACAGAAGGCCTTGCGGATCGACCAGTCGTTCTCGCCGATGCCGGCGGTAAAGGTGATGGTGTCCACGCCCGCCATGGAAGCAATCATGGAGCCGGCCTGCTGCATGGCCTTGTAGGCGAACATATCGAAGGCAAGCAGGCAGCGCTCGTCGCCCTCGGAGGCGCGCGTGCGGATGTCGCGGGCGTCGTTGGAGATACCCGAAATGGCAAGCAGGCCGGACTGCTTGTTCATCATGTCGTCGACTTCCTGGTAGCTGTAACCGCCCTCGCGCTGCAGGTAGCATACGGTAGCCGGGTCAATGGAACCGCAGCGGGTGCCCATCATCAGACCGTCAAGCGGCGTGAGGCCCATCGTGGTGTCGCGGCACACGCCGTCCTCGATAGCAGCAAGCGAAGCACCGTTACCCAAATGGCACGAAAGCAGACGGTGGCAGCGCGAACCCAGGATCTCCTTGGCCATCATCCACTCATAGCGGTGGCTCGTGCCGTGAGCGCCGTACTTGCGCACGTGGTACTTGTCGCACACGTCCTTGGGCAGCGCGTAGGTATAGGCGACCTCGGGCATGGTCATGTGGAACGAGGTGTCGAAGACCGCCACGTTGGGCAGCTCCGGATACTTCTCACGGCAATACTCAATCGCCGCGGCCTCGCCGTAGTTGTGCAGCGGGGCGAGCGGGGCCACCTCGAGAATCTTGGCCATAACCTCGTCGTCGACAACTGCGGAATCATCGAAGTGCCAGCCGCCCTGAACGATACGATGACCAATGCCATCAATCGTAAAGTCGGTCTTCTCAAGCTCCTCGAGCACGCGAGCGATAGCAGAGCGATGATCGGGGAAAGGGACCTCCTCGGTCTGCTTGGCGCCACCGTTCTCGGAGTGGCCAAAGATGCCCATGTCCGAACCGATACGTTCGCAGTTGCCCTTGGCGAAAACCTCGCGGGTATCGGTATCCAAAAGCTGATATTTAAGGCTTGAGCTGCCGGCGTTGACAACAAGTACGTTCATGAGACTCCTTTGCAGTGCAATACGGTCGACGCAGACCCCTTAAGGCGGCCGCATTTTAATAAGAAGTTATCACAACTTGATAAATAGCTATCAAGCATATCGCCCAACGAGCGCAAAAGAGGGGCCGAACGGCGCTCGGTCGTCCAGCCCCTCCCCTCTTGCAATTACTTGCCGTTGACGATGCGCTCGACGTCGGAGGCGATCATGAACTCCTCGTCCGTGGGGATGACGAAAATCTTGACCTTGGAATCCTTGGCGGACAGGCACCAAGCGCCGTCGCCACGCAGGGCGTTGCGGGCATGATCCATCTTGACGCCCATAAAGGCCAGACGGTCGGCAACGCCGGCACGAACGGCCGGAGCGTGCTCACCGATGCCAGCGGTGAAGACGAGCGTGTCCATGCCGCACATGGAAGTAGCCATCTCGGCAGCCTTGGCGGCAATCTTGTAGACAAACATGTCGAAGGCGAGCTGAGCCTCGGGGTCACCAGCGGCGGCGAGCTCCTCGACGTTGCGGCAGTCGTTGGTCTTGCCGCCGGTCACAGCCAAAAGGCCGGACTTCTTGTTCATCATCTCGTCGACCTCGTCGAAGGTGTAGCCGCCCTCGCGCTGCAGGTAGCACACGGTAGCCGGGTCGATGGAGCCGCAGCGGGTGCCCATCATGACACCGTCGAGCGGCGTCAAGCCCATGGTGGTGTCCATGCACTTGCCGTCCTCGATGGCGCACAGGGAAGCGCCGGAACCGATGTGGCACACGACGACTTTGCGAGCCTCGCCGTTGGTCATCTCGGCAACCTTCTTGGAGATGTAGCGGTAGCTGGTGCCGTGGGCGCCGTACTTACGGATGTGCAGCTTGTCGCAGACGTCCTTGGGCAGGGCGTAGGTCTTAGCGACCTCGGGCATGTTGAAGTGGAAAGCGGTGTCGTAGACCGTAACGTTGGGCAGGTCGGGATACTGCTCCAGGCAGTACTCGATAACGTTGGCCTCGGGGTTGTTGTGCAGCGGCGCGAGCGGGGCGACCTCTCGGATCTTGGCGAGAACGTCCTCGTCGACGAGGGAGGAGTCGCCAAAGTACCAACCGCCCTGAACGATACGGTGGCCAATGCCCTCGATCTTGACGCCGTTGGCCTCGAGGTCCTTCAGAACGACCTCGATGGCGACCTTGTGGTCGGGGAACTCGATGTTCTCGGTCACCTTCTTGGAACCGTTGGCAGCGTGGGTGAAGGTACCGCCGGTAAAGCAAACGCGCTCGCAGGAGCCCTTTGCGGACACCTTGTGGGACTTGGTATCGATGACCTGATACTTAAGGGTCGAAGATCCTGCGTTGACGACCAGAACGTTCATGTGTCTCCCTACTAACAGGCGGTGTGGCGCCGCCAGGTTA
>DBGAZC010000050.1:0-15629 GCA_048472015.1 Collinsella sp.
ATGTCGGCGCAGACCTTGAAACCGCCCATCCACTTAGCGGCACCAGCGGTGCACTGAAGGATCAGCGGAGACTTGGCCTCCTCGGCGGCCTGGAGAATAGCCAGGGTCCACTCGAGGTTGTTGGTGTTGAAGGCACCGAGAGCGTACTTGCCGGCCTCGGCCTTCTTGAGCATGTCTGCTGCGTTGACGAGCATAAAAGAAACCTCCTGTAAGGTTGCTCCAATAACGCCTGAGATTTTACCACGGCGTACCCGAGCATAAACGTTCGTTTGTTCACGAATATCGTCCAAACAGACTTTTTTTGACCGTTTGCCCTACGGAATCGACCCGTTGGGGAAAAATAGCTTGACGTTTGGACGCTTCTCGTGCTTCAGGAGCTGACTATAAAGCTACACCTGCATGAAAGGGTTCTGCATGAGCTCGCGTGCCATGGTGGTCGAATCGCCATGGCCGGTTAGGCAAACGGTATCGGGCGGGAGAAGCCGGGCGAGCTTGGAGAGCGAGCGCAGAATCGCCGCCTCGTCTCCTCCAGAAAGATCGGTGCGGCCGTGGCTGCCCGGGAATAGTGTGTCGCCCACAAAGGCAATGTTCCCCTGCTCGGTGGCAGCAAACAAGACGATCCCGCCCGGCGTATGCCCTGGCGTCTCGATCACCTGCAGGCAGATATCGCCCACCTCGATTGCATCGCCCTCGGCGAGCAGGCGCGTCGGCTCCCCAGGGTCGGGCGTCTCAATGCCCCACATAGCTCGCTGTTCCTCGATGTTCGCATGCGGCACCGCCACATCCTTGGCACACAGCTCATACTGGCAGCCCTCGCCAACGGTGGTTCGTACGCCGGCAACACCACCAACATGATCAGCATGGCCATGAGTGCATACGGCGCCAAGCATGCGTACGCCGGGATGTTCGGCTCGAATATGCTCCACCAAGCGCCCGCCTTCCCATGCGGGGTCGATAATCACGCACTCATTGTCCGAAATAACAGCATAGCTATTGGTCTGAATGGGACCGTTTACGAGCGTCTCGATCTTGACCGATCCCTTGGGAGTTAAATCCAAGGACACAGCATTCATGTCCCTCTCCTCTCAATAGAACTCGAGGCATCGAACGATGCCTCGAGTGTAGCGAATATCGAAAATGTGGCACGTTCGTCGCGACTAAACGCGACGCTTAAGCTGGGCTCCACCCTCGCCGGGCATCAGGCGGCGCGCGTCGTAGACCGAGTCAACGCTGCTGATGGAGGCCAGCAGTGGATCCAGACCACTCGCGTCCGAGATCTCGACCATAAAGCGCAGGGTTGCAATACCCTCGCGGTTGGTCGACGTGGCGGCAGAAAGGATATTGCCGCCCGCATCGCCAATGGCAATGGTGACATCCTTGAGCAGGCCCATGCGGTCCAGGCACTCGACCACGATCTCGACCTGGAAGAGGGTGTCGGCAGCGCCGTCCCACTCCACTTCGATCATGCGCTCGGGATGCTCCATAAGACCCTTGACGTTGGGGCAGTTGGCGCGATGCACCGAAACGCCACGACCGCGCGTGATGAAGCCGACGATATCGTCGCCCGTCACCGGATTGCAGCAATGCGCCAGACGGACCAGCAGACCGCTGTTGCTCTCGCCCTTGACGATAATGCCGTTGCTGGCGCTCTTGCCGCGCTTTTGCGGCTTGCGGTTGGAGCCGCGGGCAGGCTGCTTGACGACCTCGGCAATGGCTTCAGTCTTGGTAAGCTGCTCCTCGGGCTTGGGGTCCAAAATTTGCTCGACCTTGTTACCCACAGCGCGCGGGGCAACCTTGCCGGCGCCGACGGCGGCAAACAGGTCCTCGAGCTGCTTGTAATTAAACTGCTCCGCCACGGCGTTGAGCGCACGCGTGGATCGCGGCGTAGAGATGCCATACCCGCGCTTGCGCAGGTCCTTGGCCAGTATATCGCGACCGGCGGCAGCGTCATCGTCTTTGGTCGCAGCGGCGAAATAACGGCGGATCTTTGACTTGGCCGAAGGCGTCTTGACGATCTTGAGCCAATCACGCGACGGCTTGGAGCTCTTGTTGGTCAGGATTTCAACGCGGTCGCCCG
The DNA here is from genome assembly GCA_048472015.1 of Collinsella sp. Taxonomy (GTDB): domain Bacteria; phylum Actinomycetota; class Coriobacteriia; order Coriobacteriales; family Coriobacteriaceae; genus Collinsella. The sequence continues at coordinate 2,078 of DBGAZC010000050.1, forward strand.
TCTTGATCTCGTGCGTGAGCGGGGCCACCGCACCGTTGATCTTGGCACCGACGCAGTGGTTTCCCACCTCGGTATGAACGGCGTAGGCAAAATCGAGCGGCGTGGAGCCGGCACGAAGCGCCATGACCTCGCCCTTGGGCGTAAAGACAAAGATCTCCTGATCGAAGAGGTCGACCTTCAGCGAATGCAGGTATTCCTTGGCGTCGGTGATCTCATCAGACGCAGCCCAATCGAGCGAATGTTTGAGCCAGTTAATCTGGTCGTCTAGACGCTGGGCATCATTGGTCTTAGACGCAGACGATCCGCCCGACTTCTTATAGAGCCAGTGGGCGGCAATGCCGTACTCGGCCTGCTCGTGCATCTCATAGGTTCGAATCTGAATCTCGAGCGGGCGGGCCGTGGGGCCGATAACCGTCGTATGGAGCGACTGGTAGTTATTGACCTTGGGCATGGCGATATAGTCTTTAAAGCGACCGGGCATGGGATGCCACAAGGTATGCACGGCACCAAGCGTGGAATAGCAATCGCGCACCGAATGAGTGATGACGCGCAGCGCCACCAGGTCGTAAATCTCGGAGAACTCCTTGCCCTTGCGCTTCATCTTTTGATAGATGGACCAATAGTGCTTGGAACGACCGTTGATCTGAAAGCCCTCAAGACCAATGCGATTGAGCTCATCGGTGAGCGTTTTGATGGTCTCGGCCAGATAACGCTCGCGAACCTCGCGCGACTCGGCTACCATGCGCGCGATGCGCTGGTAGGCATCGGGCTCCAAGTAGAAGAAGGACAGGTCCTCGAGCTCCCACTTGATAGAGCTCATGCCCAGGCGGTCGGCCAGAGGCGCGTATACGTCCATGGTCTCGCGCGCCTTAAACAGACGGCGGTCCTCACGCAGGGCGGCAAGCGTGCGCATGTTATGCAGGCGGTCGGCGAGCTTGACGATGATGACGCGAATGTCCTTGGACATGGCAAGGAACATCTTGCGCAGCGTGAGGGCCTGCTTCTCGTCCATGCTGTCGACTTCGATGTTGGTAAGCTTGGTCACGCCGTCGACGAGTTCTGCCACGGTTTCGCCAAACAGGCCGGAAACATCGGTAAGCGAGGTCTCGGTATCCTCGACGGTATCGTGCAGCAGCGCGGCGCACACCACATCGCAGTCCATCTTGAGGTCGGCCAGAATGATGGCAACCTCGACGGGATGGTTAATGTACATCTCGCCCGAGCGGCGCTTTTGGTTGCAGTGCTTCTCGGCGGCAAAGCAGTAGGCCTGCTCCACCTTGGAGAAGTCATCCTCATTCATATATTTGAGGCACAGGCGCTCCAGCTTGTCGTAGCTGTCCGCCATAATCTCGGGCGGCAGCTCATCGGCATGCTTATAGTGCTCCATCTCCGAAAACGGCTGGAGGGTGGAATCATGGGCGATACGGGCTGCGGCATCCATCGAGGTCCCCTTCCCCTAGGCCCGCGGTACGATCGGGCGGTTAACTTTGGCTAGCATATCAGAAGCGCACGAATCGAGTGCCCAGCTCCGAAAAGCCGCGAACTCCATGCGCGAGCGCAAGCCCTCCAAATAGCGAATTGACCTGCTTAATTGCACGCGACCGGGGTTTTCTGCCATTGAGATGCGACGCGTATCGTCAAACCCCGAAACGCGACAGAAACCGAGCTCTTCGAAGATTCCCAAGCCGCTTGCCACCGAGCGCTCATCGACCGGCGTGCGCGCGTCGATTGCAAGGCACATCTGCGCAATGTCGATATCGCTTGCGCAGAATGAATCGTCCCCTGTCTTGCCACGGTTGGAGCGCCACATGGTCTGCAGCGCACGATAGAGCGTGACGAGCTCATCGCGCTCGGGCGCATAGCAGTCGAGTAGGCGCTCGTTAATGCGGGCGTCGCGCGACGAATAGAGCAGGTGAATCACGGCGGGCTGTCCATCGCGACCGGCACGGCCACTCATCTGGTTAAACTCAATCGCACCAAACGGCATGTGGTAGAGCACGACATGACGGATATCGGGCAGGTTGACGCCCTCACCGAAGGCCGAGGTTGAAACGATGCAGCTGAGACTTCCGTCTCTAAAGGCTTCCTCAACACGGCGGCGATCGGAGCGCGCAAGCCCGGCGTTATAGAACGCGATCTGGGTCGCACAGTCGGGCACGCGTTTGCGCAACGTCTTGGCAAGCGCCACGGACTGGTCGCGTGAGTTCACGTAGATAACGGTCTTCTCCCCCGTCGCCACGATCGACACCAGGCGATTTTCGCGGCTCACAAGGTCTCGGTCATCCTCGAGCTGCAAGTTCTCGCGCACCGTCTCGTCGACCACCGTGCGGGTAATCGGTAGCACGCGGGCGAGCTCGGCCACAACCGGAGCCGTTGCGGTGGCAGTCGCGGCCATGACAACGGGGTTGCCCAGGGCCTTGAGAATATCGGGCATGTCGAGGTATGCGCTCCGGTCACCGCCCTTGGCAAGACCGGCATGGTGCGCCTCATCGATAACGACAAAGCCGATACGTCCAGAACGCGCAAAGCGATCGCGATGGATGGAAAGGAACTCAGGCGTCGTGAGAACGATGCCGGTGCGACCCGAAGCCAGGCCGGCAAACACGTCATCGCGCGCGGCTTCCACGGTCTCGCCGGTCAGCACGCCTACGCCAATGCCGAGCGCGGCCATCGTCGACGAGAGGTGATAGGCCTGGTCGGCAACGAGCGCGCGCAGCGGATAGACAAAGATACTCGCACGCCCGCAAAGAACCGCCTCGCGCGCGGCATGCACATGGAAGATAAGAGACTTGCCGCGCCCCGTTCCCATAACGGCCAGAACACTTTGGTGATCGGCCAGGGCATCGAGCGCCTCGACCTGCGCGCGGTGCGGCTGGTTCGATCCGATAAAGCTGTGAATGAGTGAGCGCGTGAGCTCGGTATAGGAAAGCTGGGCAAGCGTCTCGCGTTTACGCGACTCCAGGCGCAGTCCAGAATCCGCCGGTTGTACGCCGCGGCGAAGCTCACATGCCGGGTCGTCAACGCTGAGCGCCGTGGTATCGCGGACCAAGACATCCTTAATCATGAGCTTTGGCTTTACGCGACCTTGCCAATGCTCGGCAACGGCCTCGAACACCAAGTCGACAGCGCTGTCGCAATTGATAAGCCTATCGATCTGCGGCACACGAAACATGATGGCCGGCACGCTCGCGGCGCCATCCGTCGCCACGAAGCGCATATGCTCGCCGGTCTTGCCCACCACGGCGCGATCGCACATCGTCACGCCCTCGGCAGCCAGCAGCGGCACCTTATTACCCTGGCCAAACGGCTCAAGGCGGGAAATCTGCTCGATGGTCTCGATATTCAATTCGGAAAGGTCAACCGTGGCGGCAACCTCGTCGGTGTCCTCAAAGTCCTCGGCGGGAAGCTCGGACAACACGGCGGAAAGGCGACGACGAAACTCATCGAGCTTAGACGCCTCGATGGTCACGCCCACTGCACCGGCATGTCCGCCGCGGCGAATCAGCAGGTCGGAGCAGCGCTCGACGGCTTCGAACAGGTTGACCTTGCCCACCGAGCGACCCGAGCCACGTGCTATACCGTCCTCGATAGAGAAGAGCAACGCCGGCACGTGATATCGGTTGGTAAGGCGGCTCGCCACGATGCCTTTAACGCCCTCGTGCCAGCCCTCGCCACCCACGACGATTGCGCGACCGCCATCATAGGTCTCCTCGACCTTTGCCATGGCATCACGCGTGAGCTCCGCCTCAATCTCGCGACGCTGACGGTTGATCTCCTCGAGCTCGGCCGCCAGTGCACTTGCCTCGATAGGATCGCGGGCAAGCAGCAGGTCGAGCGCCAGCTTGGGATCGGCCATGCGGCCGGCGGCGTTTAAGCGGGGAATGAGCGAGAACGATAGACCGTCCGCCGTAATGGTAGAAAGGTCGGCCTTGGCGAGCGCTGCAAGCGCAATGTAGCCGGGACGAGCCGTCACGCGCATCTGTTGGATGCCCTCGGCGACCAACGCGCGGTTCTCGGCCGTCAATGGCATCATGTCAGACACGGTGCCCAGCGCCGCAACCTCAATCAGCGAACGCCAATACGACGGCTTACCCAGACGCTCGCCCAAAACCTGCACCAGCTTGAGCGCCACACCGGCACCGGCAAGTTCACGCGAGGGCCCCTCATCCTCGAGCTTGGGGTCGGTCAGGGGCACGCCCTGCGGCACCTGGTCGGACGGCTCATGGTGGTCCGTAACCACCAGATCGATTCCCAGGCTCTCCAGATAGGAGACCTCATCCTTGGCCGCGATACCGTTATCGACGGTCACGATCAGATTGGGTTGGGCGAGCTCGTTGACGCGATCGAGCGCGGCGCGCGAAAGGCCATAACCCTCGTCAAAGCGGTGCGGGATAAACGGTGTGACATCGGCGCCAAACGTCCGCAGCGCCTCGGTCAACAGACAAGTCGACGTAATGCCGTCGACGTCAAAATCACCAAAGACGGCGATGCGTTCGCGGTTGCGGATGGCGTGCTCGACACGATCGGCAACAACCGACATGCCCGGAATGACGAGCGGATCGGCCCAATCACGGTCGAGCGAAGGCGTCAGAAATAGCTGTCCTTCCTCAATCGAGGCAATGCCGTGCGCAACCATAATACGCGCCACCAACCTGGGTATGCCCAGGCCAGCCGAAAGCCCCTTTTCGAGCTCGGGGTTTTGCCGAGCGACCGCCCAGCGATGCGTCGTCTTAAGCGATGACATGAGCGCCCACCCCCGATAGGGGCAGGTCGCCGCGATACCTCTCACGGTTCATAGCGATGAGTCCTCTGTGTATGCCCGCTTCGGCAGGCAGATCTGTTGAACGGGTTTATTATACCGTGCGGCACGGACGCAGAGCCTCGCAGCGCGCCGTGGTTTCGGTAAACGATGCCGGTAATAGCCTCGAAATAATCGAGCGTTTCTAACGCACGGATGCATGCGAGCGTCTAGCATATCCATTCAAAACGGATTTACGAGCAAAGGGAGTCACAAGAGCAGATGAAGCAATGGGTTGGACTGGGAAAGTTCCTCGCGGGGCATATGCAGGTCATCGTTCCGATTTGCGTAACGCTCGGTGTGCTCTTTCCCCAGCAGATCGGCGTACTTAAGCCCATCGTTCCCGCTCTCTTCGCCTTTATGACGTTCCAAGGCGCGCTCAGTAACACCTTCCACCAGGTAGCCGAGGTGTTCCGCCGTCCGCTGCACCTGATTTTGGCGCTGCTCGTCTCGGCGGTGCTTATTCCCATAGCAGCTTATGCCATGGGATCGCTGTTCTTTGGCTCCAACCCCAACCTTGTCTGCGGCATCGTGCTCGAGTACAGCGTACCCGTGGCAGTCACTGCCTTTATGTGGATTAGCATGTTCGGCGGCAACGGCCCGCTCGCGCTCACCATTATCCTGACGTCCTCGGTTATCTCGCCTGTAACGATTCCGCTCACGCTGAAGCTCTTGCTGGGTGCCACCGTCTCGATCGATGTGCCGAGCATGATGCAGGACATGGCCTTTATGATCGCCATCCCCGCCATGCTCGGCATCGTGATCAACGAGCTCACGCGTGGATGGGGACACGAGAAGCTCTCCCCCGCGCTCTCGCCCGTCTGCAAGTTCATGATGATGGGCGTTATCGCCTCCAACTCCACCGCCATGAGTGAGTACGTGCTGCACATGAACGCGGTGCGTCTGGAAGTCGCCCTCTTTATTTTGACCTTCGCCATCAGCGGCTTTGTCGTTGGCATTCTGGTCGCCCGCGCACTGCATCTGCCATATAGCGAGACGACTACCATGTGCTTTACCTGCGGCATGCGTAATATCTCTTCGGGCGCCGTCATCGCCACGCAGTACTTTCCGGGCGAAGTCGTGTTTCCCGTCATGTGCGGAACGCTGTTTCAGCAGGTACTCGCCTCGTTTATCGGGCATCTCTTTGAGCGTCTAACCGGCGAGGAGCGCGCCGCCCAGCGCAAGCGCGTCGAGGCCGGCCGCGACGCCATGGCACGCTAGACTGTCCGCATTACGCGGGTGTTAGTCCTGCTATTCGAGCGTTTCCAGATGCGCACGCAGACGCTCAGCATCGATATCGAGCGTTGTCTCGGCATTGACCTGGGCCAAACGATAGCCGACAAAGTAGGGCGAAACCACCCAACGCGGCAGCGCCTTGGCAATGGTCCGACCGCCCAGGTGATAGAAGAACAAGTTGTACGACTCTGCGCGGCCACCGTGGTGCTCGTTCAGGATATAGCGCAGAGCTACCTGGATCGCATCGGCGAAGAGATCCGTCTCGGCTTGGTCTCGCATGCCATCGCTGGCGGCGATTCCCTGTGGGGCTGAAACGTTGATCTCAAAGAACCCCATGATCGGTTCGGTTGAGATGTTGACCGAGATTCTCCCCTGTTGCCAGACATTGATGCCTTCGAAGTTGGCGGGGGCTAGTGCCGCATAGCCGTCTTCCTGCTCCAAACCCACAATCTGCATGTGCGGATGAACGAGACTACCGCCCGAGAGCGGACCCTTGTTTTTATACATGAGCACGCTTCGATACTGTTGTGAATCGATCATCTGCTGCCAGCAACCCAGGGCAAACCGCAGCACATGATGCAGCTCGTCCGGCGTATAGGTCACCAGGTCGGCATCGTGATCGGCCGACTCGATCAGCACGGTTTGACGGGTGGCGCGCAGGGTTTTGAACTTATTCTCGAGCCAGATACAGCCACCGTCGCGCCGGATGATATTGGCGAGTTCCTCGGTATCGCAAAAGGGGCACACGGTGCCAGGGCGCCGGTTATCGTCGGGCTTACCGTTCGCCTGCTGAACGTCAAATACCAGCGCCACGGGTTATACCTCCAGCGGCACGATCTTGGTGCCATGGAGCTCGGAGACGCCCAGTGCCGCCGCCACGGTATCGCGGTTGCACGTGGAAATGCCGCCGCCGGGAAGGATGGTCAGGCGGTCGCCCGCATACTCGATTAGGCGAGCTAGGTGATCGAAGTTATCCTCGATCGGCGTTCCGGCAGCGCCTCCATGCGTCAGGATGCGTGTGATACCGCAGTCGGCGAGTGTGTCGACGGCATCGAGCTGAGCCTCGGGCGAGAGCTGGTCGAAGGCCATATGGGAGGTGATGTCGATGGGCTCGCGCTTGCATTCCTCGGTCGCGCAGCCCGCAGCCATCACGAGGGCGCCGAGTGTAAGCTCATCGAGCGCCCATCCGCCGGCACAAGGCTTGCAGCAGCCAAAGACCAAGCCATCGGCGCCGGCGCTCACGGCAAGACCCAAGTCCATCTCCATCATGCGCAGCTCGTCCTGGTTGTAGTGAAAGTCACCGCCACGCGGGCGAATCATGCACATCACTCGTGCGTCATGCTCGTGAGCATAGCTGACCGTAGCGCTGATAACACCAGCCGAGGGCGTAGTGCCACCGACGGCAAGGTTGTCGCACAGCTCGATGCGCTTTGCACCGGCATCGATAGCCGCCGGCACCCGCTCAAAGTTCTCGGCACAAAACTCGTACAGCATAGATAGACCCCCAGATGGCAAACGTTTTCCGATGGGCATTGTCGCACGCCCCCATGAAGTTGCGGTGGAATAGGGACTGTTTTGGCCTCTGAGGCTCCCATTTAGTCCCTATTTCACCGCAACATAAAGGGGGTAGTCGTTGGCATCTGCCACAACGCCGATGTTTTGGCAACGACAGCGAAAGCCCGCCAGAGCGAGCAAGGTGCCTTGAAACAAGGCGGCATTGACCTTCTGGTCATGCCGCCGAAGTTGAAAGGCAGATTGCCGCTCTGGCGGGCTTGCAGCGTCGGCTGGTTACGGCGTTTGGCAAAACGCCGTAACTATCTAGCCGCCCAGGTAGGCTTTACGCACGTTATCGTCGTGCAGCAGCTCTTGGCCGGTGCCGGCCATGGTGATCTTGCCGGTCTCGAGCACGTAGCCGCGTGTGGCGATGGAAAGCGCCATCTGTGCGTTTTGCTCGACCAGGAGCACCGTGGTTCCGGCCTTATGCAGATCCTCGACGATCTGGAATATCTGCTCAATCAGAATCGGTGCCAAGCCCATAGAGGGCTCATCGAGCATGAGCAGCTTAGGGTTACTCATAAGAGCGCGGCCCATAACGAGCATCTGCTGCTCGCCGCCCGAAAGGGTGCCGGCGACCTGGCGACGGCGCTCCTTAAGGCGCGGGAACTGCTCGTAGACACGCTCAAGGCCCGGAGCGACCGTGGACTTGGGCTGTGTATAGGCGCCCATCTCCAGGTTCTCCTCGACCGTCATCTGCAAAAAGGCGCGACGGCCCTCGGGGACCTGAGCTAGGCCCTTACCAACCAGCTTATCGGCGGGCGTATGAGTAATGTCCTCGCCCATAAACTTGATGGAGCCGGTCTTGGAACGCAGCAGGCCCGAGACGGTTTTAAGCGTCGTAGACTTACCGGCACCGTTCGCACCGATCAGAGCAACGATCTCGCCCTCGTTGACGTTAAAGGAGATGTCCTTGATGGCGTGGATGGCGCCGTACCAGACGTTGATGTTGTAGACGGAAAGCATCGGCTCTGCCATTTAGTTCTCCCCCTTATCCTGCTTGCCCAGATATGCCTCGATAACGGCGTCGTTGTTCTGAATTTCCTCTGCCGTGCCCTTGGCGATGACCTTACCAAAGTTGAGCACGCAGATGCCCTCGCAGATGTTCATAACGAGCGACATATCATGCTCGATAAGCATGATGGCAATGCCGAAGGTGTCACGAATCTTGACAATGTTCTCCATGAGTTCCGCGGTCTCGGACGGGTTCATGCCGGCGGCAGGCTCGTCGAGCAGCAGCAGCTTGGGGTTGGTGGCAAGCGCGCGGACGATCTCCAGACGACGCTGAGCGCCGTAAGGCAGCGATCCGGCCTGTTCATTTGCCAGGTGCTCCATGTCAAAAATGGACAGCAGCTCCATGGCACGCTCGTGGGCGGCCTTCTCGTGCTTCCAATACGTCGGCAGGCGCAGCACGCCCTCAAAGCCGGAGTAGCGCTCCTGGTTATGCAGGCCGACCTTAACGTTATCCTCCACCGTCATGGTGTTGAACAGGCGGATGTTCTGGAAGGTACGGGCAATACCCATGCGGTTGACCTGATAGACCGACTTGCCCGAGGTGTCCTCACCGTCGAGCAGGATGGTGCCGTGTGTGGGCTGGTACACCTTGGTGAGCAGGTTGAAGACCGTGGTCTTGCCGGCACCGTTGGGGCCGATGAGACCGGCGATCTCGGTCTTGCCGATGGTCAGGCTAAAATCGTCGACCGCCTTAAGGCCGCCGAACTCAATGCCCAGGTGGATGCACTCGAGCGCCGGGCGCTCGCCCAGATCGCGGTCGGGAACGATGGCGCCAGAAGGATACGGGACCATCTTGCCCTTCTTGAACTCAAATTTACTGGGCATCGGCTGCCACCTCCTTCTTGGAAGCAAAGCGGTCCTTGACGCGACCGAAGAACGCCTTGAGCTGCGGGTTGTTGGTAAAAATCATGACCAGGATCAGCACGATGGCGTAGATGAGCATGCGGTAGTCCGAGAACTGACGGAGCAGCTCGGGAAGCACCGTGAGCAGCGCCGCCGCGATGACGGAGCCGCGCATATTGCCCAGACCGCCCAGGACCACGAACACCAGAATGAGGATGGACGTGTTGAAGTCGAACTTGGTGGCGGAGAGCTGCGAGAAGTTACCGCCGAAGAGGGCTCCGGCAGCACCGGCGAGGGCAGCGGAAACCACGAAGGCGATCATGCGGTACTCGGTGACGGAGATGCCTACGGACTCGGCTGCAATCTTGTTATCGCGCACGGCCATAATGGCACGGCCGGTACGGCTGCGAACCAGGTTGAGCACGATCACGAGTGCGACCATGACCAGGATGGCACCGGCGAGGAAGGTCGAGTACGTCGACACGCCCGAGGCACCCTGGGCGCCCTTGATGATGGCGGTGCCGTCCTCGAGCAGGTGCAGGTCATCGATCGTGGAGTTACCCGTGATGTTAAAGATCACATGCAGGCCGCGGGAGTCGACGCCCACAATGAGGCAGGTGACGATCTCTTTGATGATCTCGCCAAAGGCCAGCGTCACGATAGCCAGGTAATCGCCGCTCAGGCGAAGGACCGGGATACCGATCAAGAAGCCCAAGATGGCAGCGGCGATAGCGCCGATCACAATGCTGATGATCAGACGCATCGGGTCGGACGGAACGGCGCTCTCCAGCGCGACGGCGGCGACGATTCCCGTATAGGCGCCGACACTCATAAAGCCCGCGTGGCCCAGCGACAAGTCGCCCGCGATACCGACGACGAGGTTGAGGGAAATGGCCATGACGATATAGGCCGTAATGGGGACCAGCTGACCGGCGATCATGCGCGGAATCATGTGGTTAGACTGCATAAAGAACACGATGGCGAACGCCACGATGCACATGGTGTACGTGACAAAGTCGTGACGCGTCTGCCTGTCTTTAAGAAACTTCATAACGCTCACCTATACCTTCTCGGGAACGTACTTGCCCAAGAGGCCGGCAGGCTTGACGAGCAGGACGATGATCAAAACACCAAAGACGATGGAGTTGGCAAGGCTCGTGGAAATGTAAGCCTGCGCCATTGCCTCGATGATGCCGATGAGAATGCCGCCGACAAAGGCACCGGGGATGGAGCCGATGCCGCCGAAAACGGCAGCGTCGAAGGCCTTGATGCCAGGCATGGCGCCCGTGGTGGGCTGCAGGACCGGCGAGTAGGAGCATAGGAGCACGCCGGCGATGGCAGCGAGGGCGGAGCCGATGGCAAACGTCATCGAGATGGTGCGGTTGACGTTGATGCCCATGAGCTGAGCGGCGGCCTTGTCCTCGGACACGGCGCGCATGGCCTTGCCCATCTTGGTCTTACCTGTAAAGAACATCAGGCCGGCCATGATAACCAGGCAGGCGACGATGGTGACGAGCGAGACGGCGCTTACGTTAAACTTGGCCAAGAACTCCGGCACCGGGAAGGTGACGAGCGAAGTGAAGTTCTTGGGCGTGGCGCCCCACAGAAGCTGCGCGGCGTTCTGCAGGAAGTAAGACACGCCGATGGCCGTGATCAGAACGGCCAGCGGGCCTGCTTGGCGCAGCGGCTTATAGGCCAGACCCTCAATGAGAACACCGAGAACCGTGCAGACCACACAAGAGAGAACTACAGATGCCCAGCCCGGGAGGCCGAGATACGACGTGGCGCAGAACGAGACATAGGCACCGACCATGATAACGTCGCCGTGAGCGAAGTTCAGCATCTTGGCGATGCCATAGACCATGGTGTAGCCCAACGCGATGATGGCGTAGACGCTGCCCATGGACAGGCCGTTGACCAGGTATTGGATAAAGACCGTCATGTTCCACATCCCCCTTTCGAATAGGTTTCCAGTTAATGTATGAAACAGGGACGTTACACTGTCCCTAGATACCAAGCAAGCAGGGAAGGCCAAAACCTCCCCTGCTTGGGATCAAAACCGCTCTATGTAAGGCGGCCAATTAGGCCTGTACGTACTTGCCGTCGGTGATGACGTACGCCGTGGGCTCTTTCTGGACCTGGCCCTTATCGTTCCAGGTGAGCTTGCCGGTCAGACCGTCAACGGTAATCTTGAGCATAGCCTTGGACAGCTTCTCGGCGACCTCGGTCGGATCGGCGTCGACACCAAGACCGGCCTCCTTGACGGCCTCGGCCACCGCGTGCACGCCGTCGTAGGCGTCAGCGGCAAACTGGTCGGGGGTATCGCCGTACTTATCCTTGTATGCGTTAACGAAGTCGGCGTTCTTCTCGTCGTCGGCGGAGAACGGGGTCATGAGCAGCAGACCCTCAGCAAGAGAGGTATCGAAGCCCTCAACGCCCAGGATGCCGTCCATGCCGTCGCAGCCCATCATCTTGACGTCGTAGCCCATGTCCTTGGCGTTCTTGAGCAGGACGGACGCCGGCGTGTAGTAGATCGGCGCAAAGATCATGGTGGCGCCGGCCTGCTTGGCCTTGGTCAGCTGGTTGGTAAAGCTCGTGGCGGAGTCGTCCTTAAAGGTCTCCTCGTCAACAATCTCGAGCTTGGACTCAGCGGCCTGGGCCTTAAAGGAATCTGCGATGCCCGAAGAATAGGCGTCGCCGGAGTTATAAAACAGCACGAACTTCTCGTCCGCATACTTCTGCGCCAGGAACTTGGCAGCGTTGACACCCTGGTTGGGGTCGGTGAAGCAAACCTGGAAGACGCAATCCTTGCCGTCGGTGACGTCCTCGGAGGACGCGGACGGGGTGATCATGAACGTCTTGGGGTCGTTACCGCACTCGGCGGCAACGGCAACCGACGCACCCGTGGTGGTCGGGCCGACGAGGGCCTGCATGCCCCAGTCGAGCAGGGTGTTGAAGGCGTTGACGGCCTTCTCGCCGTCGGCCTGGTCATCCTCGGCCTTGCTGGCAAGCGGCAGCTCCTTGGTCGAGAAATCCTTGCAGCCAAGCTCGACACCCTGGGTAACGGACTTGCCGTAGGACGCGTTGGCGCCGGTCAGCGGGCCGATGGTACCGATCTTAAACGAAGCGTCGCTCGAAGCGGAACCGCTGTCGCCGCCGTTGGAGGAGCAGCCAGCCAGAATGGACATCGCCCCCAGACCTGCTGCGCTCGCGATAACGCTCCTGCGATTCATAACAGGGTTCAATGACTTACCGGTGAGGCTCGGCATGCGGCTCTCCTCTCAAATCTCGTCGGGTTTCGGTTACCCGACAGGCCATCCTTCGCCGTGTTCGGCGTTCGCAAAATACTAGACGCTTTAGTTAAGGAAAGTGACGATTATTTCAACTTTTCTTTGGATTTGTTCATTTATCCATAATTCTGCGTATTTCTATTACTTTATGCAGTAATGCCACTTTATTGTGTGAAAGTAATGTTTCCGTTCTGTTACAGGCGTCCCTGCCCTGAATAAAACGGCCTCACCGGTCGCGCTTTATGCGCACTTAGGCGGCGATGTACTTGCCGTCCTGGATCACATAGGCTGTCCATGCCGTCGACACCCATTAGTGCCATGTCGTAGCTCATGTCCTTGGCGTTCTTGAGCAAAACGGACGCTGGGGTGTAATAGATCGGGGCAAAAATAAGCGTGGCTCCGACAAGGAAACTCCTGCGGTTAAGTACGTTGTTGATGCTAAACATGGTGTCCCCCTTTTTCGCTGGCCGCAGTGCGGCCGTCTTGCGGTACGGGGCAAACCTTATGGTGCAAACGTTGACAGTTTGTTACGGAAGTTCGTTTGTAGCGAGCATGTTTCCAATGTTTCCGCAGCGTTTCGGGGGTGCCGTTTTGTGCGACTCCTGTTGCCTAGCGAGCACGCGCCCTCGGTTCACGCTAGAATGCACTCAACCTTTAAGCGGTTAATCCATCCATAAGATGCACGAAGGAGCTATCTATGAGCGAACCCCTGCGCACCGTGAACGTCGGCCTCATCGGTCTGGGAACCGTCGGCGGCGGCGTGGCCCGTCTGATCAAGAGCCACCACGATGAGTACCTGGCCGCCTACGGCATCGAC
>DBGAZC010000051.1:0-2737 GCA_048472015.1 Collinsella sp.
CCATAGGAGGCGGACGGAGGACTTTGCTCCGTCGCGAGTTCCGCACGAGCCGGAGAGCACTTAATGTGCTCTCCGTGCGAGCAGGACTGTCCGAGCAGGCGACCAAACCCCGCGCCCCGTCCCGGCGAGCGCTTGGGGACCGGTGACCTACAGGTGGCTGATGATCAGTTCCATCTTGCCTTTGAGGTCAATGGTGCTGACGGTGCTGGGGGCCAGCAGGTGGCTTCCCTTGTGGACGGGGTCGCCGCAGACGGTGCCTTCGCCGTCGATGACCGACAGGCACATGAAGGGCCAGCGCTGGTCGATGGTTTTGCTGCCGTCGACGCGCACGCGATCGACGGTGTAGCAGGGGTTGGACTCGAGCTCGGTCACGCCGTCCACCTCGGGCGCGGTCACCGTGCCGTCGGTCGGAGCCTGAGCATCAAAGTCGATGCAGTCGAGGCTCTGCTCAATGTGCAGCGGGCGCAGGTTGCCGTCGGTGCCGGGACGGTCGTAGTCGTACAGACGATACGTCACGTCGCTCGACTGCTGCGTCTCCAAAATGAGCGTGCCGGTCTTGATGGCGTGCACGGTACCGGAATCAATCTGGAAAAAGTCGCCCTTGTGAATCGGCAACACGTTGAGCATGTCGTCCCAACGTCCTTCCTCGATCATTTGTGCGGCCTCGGCGCGGTCCTTGGCACGCTGGCCGACGATGATCGTGGCGTCGGGCTCGCAGTCCAGCACATACCAACACTCGGTTTTGCCCAGGCTACCGTTCTCGTGCTCGGCAGCGTACTCGTCGTTGGGATGAATCTGGATCGAAAGGTCGTCCTTGGCGTCCAGAATCTTAATGAGCAGCGGGAACTCCTTGCCCTCGCAGTTGCCAAAGAGCTCGCGATGCTCGGCCCACAGCCACGACAGCGTGTGGCCGGCATACGGGCCCTCCGCAATCTGGCAGTCGCCGTTGGGGTGGGCCGAGATGGCCCAGCACTCACCGATGGGGCCATCGGGAATGTCGTAGCCAAATACGGTTTCGAGGTGGCGACCGCCCCAGATCTTCTCGTGGAAGATCGGCGTCAGCTTAATCAAATCGGACATGTTCATACCCCCATTGTGTTGCGCGGGCGCTGCACAAAACAGCTCAAAGCGAGCGCCCGGATGACTACAAAAACCTATGCCAACGTTACGTTGTGCAACTCAAAGCGGTCGCCAACGTTGCGCGAGACCGAATACTCAAAGGCGGCGCCGCTGTCCAAAAAGCCAATCTGGGTGAGCTCGAGCAGGGGAGAGCCAGGCTTGGTGTCCAAGCGCTCGGCTTCTTCCTCGGTTGCTGCCACGGCGCGAATGGTACGGTGGAAGCTCGAAATCTTCAGCCCACATTGCTCGCGGATGAAGTGGTAGACCGATCCGTACAGGTCCTTCTTTTTAAGGCCTGGAATCAGCTCGAGGGGCATGTAGGTGTACTCGATAACGATGGGCTTCTCATCGGCCTGACGCACGCGCACGATGTGATAGGCAAAGTCATCCTCGGCAATTCCCAGCTGGGCTGCGATGTCCGCTGGTGGATTAACAATCGAGAAATCGTAGACCACCGAGGTCACCTTCTCCCCGCGGTGCTCATACGAAAAGCCCTGGGCACGGTCGTTTTTGCCCTGGA
Organism: Collinsella sp.; assembly: GCA_048472015.1. Lineage (GTDB taxonomy): Bacteria > Actinomycetota > Coriobacteriia > Coriobacteriales > Coriobacteriaceae > Collinsella. The sequence goes on from DBGAZC010000051.1 coordinate 1,640, forward strand.
AAAACGCCTGACCGGGAAGTCCCGCCGTGTCCTTAACGTAGGTACCCGATCCGCGTCGGCTGGTAATAAGACCTTCCTCGGTGATTTGCTCGATAGCTCGTTTGACGGTGATTTTGGAAACGCTATAGAGCTCGCAGAACTCAACGACGGTGGGAAGCTTGTCGCCCGGTTTAAGAGTGCCATCCTCGATGCTTCGACGAATATCTGCAGCTATCGCCTCGTATTTGGGAATCATTGAACCTCCTTTCCGACATATATCAATACGCAAGTAAGTATAACCCTTAACAAGGCACCCATATAACCTTTATCTAAGAAGCTCGAGAAAGAAAAAAGAAAAAGACGCTTTACTTTTAGAATTAGAGCGCTATAGTTTAAGCAACGAACGGAATCTTTCCGCAGAACAGGATCGACCGTTTGGGGACGGTTTTGTTTTGGCGGGTTGGATATCGGTATGACCGGTGCGCGCCCGCGCCGGATAACCTGCCAAAGCAAACCCGTCTCCAACCGGAAGCTCTAGAACACGAAAGCGAGGACTTTGATGGCACAGTATCAGCTGCCCAACGACTTCTTCTTTGGCGCTGCTATGTCCGGCCCGCAGACTGAGGGTCAGTGGAACCAGGGCGGCAAGCTCGAGAACCTGTGGGACACCTGGTCCATCCAGGATCTGGGTTCGTTCTACAACTGCGTTGGCTCTTACGCCGGCAATGACTTTATGGCCAAGTACCAGGAAGACCTTCGCATTTTGAAGGACTTGGGCCTGGATACCTATCGCACTTCCATCCAGTGGAGCCGTCTGCTCGATGCCGACGGCAACCTCAACGAGGAAGGCGCCGCGTGGTATCACGAGTTGTTCCGCGCCTCTCGCGAAGCCGGCCTGGAGCCGTTTGTCAACTTGTACCACTTTGACATGCCCACCTACCTTTTTAACCGTGGCGGCTGGGAGAGCCGTGAGGTTGTCGAGGCTTACGCACATTACGCCGACGTCGCCTTCCACGAGTTTGGCCAGGAGATCAAGTACTGGTTCACCTTTAACGAGCCCATCGTCGAGCCCGAGCAGCGCTATCAGGAGGGCGTGTGGTTCCCGCAGCTCCACGACTT
>DBGAZC010000052.1:0-14180 GCA_048472015.1 Collinsella sp.
TCCCCGGCTGTGGAAGCACGCCGAGTGCAGGCGAGAGCGTCGACGCTTCGACCGCTGGCATGACGGCTGGTGCCAATGCTTCGAGCGAGGCGACGAAGTTCCCCAGCTTTACGGGCAAGGACCTGGATGGCAACGACGTGAACAGCGACGAGCTGTTCTCTAAGAACAAGGTCACCGTCATGAACTTCTGGTTCACCACTTGCAAGCCGTGCGTGGGTGAGTTGGGCGACCTTGAGGACCTGAATAAGGAGCTTGCCAAGAAGGGCGGCCAGGTCGTGGGTGTCAATTCCTTTACGCTCGATGGCAACAAGGGCGAGATTGCAGATGCCAAGGACGTGCTGAGCAAGAAGGGCGTGACATATAAGAACATCTGGTTCAAGTCGGATAGCGAGGCCGGTAAGTTTACGTCAAATTTGTTCTCGTTCCCGACGACGTATGTCATCGATCAGAATGGCAACATCGTAGGGGATCCAATCGTGGGAGCCATCAGCTCCGCCGAGCAGCGCGCAGCACTCAACAAACTTATCGACCAGGCGATTGCAAATAGCGAGCAGTAGAAAACGCGTAAAGCATAGCGATGATCGTGTGTCGCTGTGCGAAGTAGTCCGCTGCTTTTCAAGATAAGCTCCACCATATAGAGGCCCCACTTGGGGCCTCTTCTTTTGGGCGCCATCCCGTTCGTTTTTTGATGCGGTTCCCTACATTCCTCACTGGTGCCGGCAAAAAATGGGGATAGAGTAGGACAAACGCGTCGAATACGAACGGCGGAGGAGAGCGGGTGAACGTGCCCGCGTGGGAGAGGTTGCCGTCCATGCTGGAGCTCAAAGGTATTTGCAAAAGATACGTTACGCAGTCGTTTACGCAAGTGGCGCTCGATAACGTGAGCCTGGCTTTTCGCGATAACGAGTTCGTGGCCATTTTGGGTCCCTCGGGCTCGGGTAAAACCACGATGCTCAACGTTATCGGTGGGCTCGATCATTTCGATTCCGGCGACCTGCTCATCGACGGCATCTCGACCAAGGACTTTCGCGATCGCGATTGGGATGCCTACCGCAACAACCGCATCGGCTTTGTGTTCCAAAGCTATAACCTCATTCCGCATCAGACCATTTTGGAAAACGTGGAGCTGGCGCTCACGCTCACAGGCGTGGGGCATGCCGAGCGCCGCCAGCGTGCGCGCGAGGCGTTGGAGAAAGTTGGCCTGGGCGAGCACGTTAACAAACGCCCGAGCCAGCTTTCCGGCGGACAGATGCAGCGCGTGGCCATCGCCCGCGCCCTGATTAATGATCCCGAGATTGTGCTGGCAGACGAGCCGACCGGCGCCCTGGACTCAACGACATCCGTGCAGGTCATGGATCTGCTCAAGGACGTGGCGCGCGACCGTCTGGTTATTATGGTCACGCACAATCCCGAGCTGGCGTACCAGTACGCCACGCGCATCGTCAATCTGGCGGACGGCAAGATCACCGACGATTCCGATCCTTTCGATGTCGCTGACGCCACGCGCCGCGAGGCTAAGCCTACGCGCAAAACCTCGATGAGCTTTGTGACGGCGCTGGGGCTTTCTGCCCGAAACCTCATGACCAAGAAGGGCCGCACGGCCATGACTGCCTTTGCAGGCTCGATTGGCATTATCGGTATCGCGGCGATTCTGGCGCTGTCCAACGGCGTAAACGGCTACATCAAAAAGGTCGAGGAGGATACGCTCTCGAGCTACCCACTCACCATTTCCAAGCAGGATTACGACCTGTCGTCCATGATGAGCGGACAGGGGGCTGCGGATGATGACTCGCCTGAAAACGTGGATTCGTCCGACGACAGTGCCGAAACCGATAAGATTCCCGTGGTCACGGCCGTAAAGGATATGTTTGCGAGCGTTAAGTCCAACGACATGACGAGCTTTAAGGCATGGCTTGACGACGGCGGCGACGGTATCGACAAAGAGGTCAACGCCATTCAGTACGGCTACGGTGTATCGCCGGTTGTCTATCGTGCTGGCAAGGGCGATGAGAAGCCTGTCCGGCTGGTGCCCAACGCCATGACCGAGGCCATGAGCGGAGGCGCGAGCTCGGCGGCAACGGTGAGCATGGAATCCATGGGAACCTCGGTCTTTAACGAGATGATCGACGACCAGAGTCTGCTCGACAGCCAGTACGATGTCGTCGCCGGTCATTGGCCCACGTCTGCCAACGAAGCCGTAATGGTGCTTTCGAGCCGCGGCACGGTGGGCGACTATACGCTCTACAGCATCGGTGCGCTGGATATCGATGAGCTCAACGATCTGGTAAACAGTGCCATGACGGCCGACGGTAAGATCGAGACGCCCGAGACCGGCGCCGACTTTACCTACGATGATGCGTTGTCCACGACGTTTAAGGTGCTGTCGCCGGCCGATGCCTACCGCAAAAACGAAGAGACCGGCATGTGGACCGACATGTCTGACGACGCCGACTTTATGGCTGCCAAGGTTGCCGACGGTATTGACGTGCACATTGTGGGCGTGGTGCGACCTAACGAGACGGCCAATGCGAGTGCGTTGTCTCCGGGCATTGCCTATACGCATGCGCTGACTCGCCAGCTTATGGAGCGCGCCGCCGATTCGCAGATTGTGCAGGAGCAACTCGACCACCCCGAGACGGATGTCTTTACGGGCAAAACCTTCGACGAACTACAAGGCGAGGCCAAACAAGGAGTGGATCTGGGCAGCATGTTCAGTGTGGACGAGGCAGCACTTAAGAGCGCGTTCTCGTTCGATACCTCCGTGCTCTCGGGTGTTGCCGGCGGTATGGACCCGTCGTGTCTTGACTTGTCCGAGCTGGACATTGACCTTTCGGGCGTAGGGAAGGATATCGACTTCAGCGACATCATGTCTAAGGCGCCAGCCCCCGATTTCTCGGGTGTCTTCGATGGGTTGGAGCTTACACCCGAGCAGATGCAGCAAGTGGGGGCGCTCGCCAACCAACTGTTCACGGGCTTTATGCAGTCGGAACAGTTTAAGGCGCTGACGCCCGAAGATCTTAAGGACGCGTCAAAGCTTGCCGCCGCGTTCTCGACGTATCTTGAGAGTGATACGGCAGCCCAGCAAATCCTGGCTCAGCTCAAGGCACTCGGCGGCGATGCCCTGGCCGAGCGCCTGCAGCAGGCGATGACCGACTATGTACAAAAGCAGCTGGCTCCGTATCTGCAGCAGGCTCTGGATCAGATGATGAAGTCGATCAGCGACCAGATTGCGACGACGGTGTCAACTCAGCTCAAGGCAGGCGCGGCAGGGCTCATGGGCCAGATGGCGACGCAGATGTCATCGAGTTTTGCCAACCTGGCGAGCGCTATGCGTGTGGATGCGAGCGCCTTTGCCCGCGCCATCCACTTCAACATGGACGCCGAGGACCTGAGTTCGCTTATGATGAGTTATGCCAAGGCATCGCAGCTTACCTATGACAACAACCTGACCACACTGGGTTATGCGGACGAGGCAGACCCCATCTCGGTCAAGATTTTCCCGCGCGACTTTGAGGCGAAGGAGCGCGTGCTCGACCATATCGATGCGTATAACAAGCAGGTCAAAGCTGCTGGCCACGATGAGCAGGCGATTTCGTACACCGACTATATGGGAATCATTATGGGCTCGGTGACCGACATTGTGAATACCATCAGCTTGGTGCTCATCGCATTCGTGAGCATCAGCCTAGTGGTGAGCTCCATTATGATCGGCATCATCACCTACATCAGCGTGCTGGAGCGCAAAAAGGAGATTGGCATCCTGCGCGCGATCGGCGCGTCGAAGCGCAACGTGGCCAACGTATTCAATGCCGAGACCTTTATCGAGGGCCTCATCGCCGGCGTCTTTGCCATTGTCGTCGTGGTGCTCGTGAGCTTTCCGGTTAATACCTGGGCGCTTGCGGCCAAACAGGTGCCCAATCTGATGAGCCTGCCCGTGCAGGATGCGCTGGTGCTCATCGCAATTTCAGTGCTGCTGACGGTCGTTGCCGGCCTGCTGCCGGCCCGTAGCGCATCCAAGAAGGACCCCGTCGAAGCCCTGCGCTCCGAATAATGCGACAAAGGGACAGTCCCTTTGTCACATTGAGACCCTTGCGAAAACGGGGTCTAATTACCGTTCGGCAGGTTAAGAACTCCCTCTCCCCGCTTAATGCTTGACGAAGAGTCCTCTGGTTTATATACCTATCGGTAGGCATATAGGATGTATTGCCGATAGAAATGGAGCAACCATGACTCTCACCACACCAGCCAAAAAAGATTGTCTCCGTGAAAGCGGCGCATTTGCTTGGGTCGTCGTTATTGCGCTCGGCTTAATGTCCGCCGGAACAACTGGCACATATAGCATTATTGCCGGCTCATTCGTTGCTCCAGTATGTGAAGATCTGGGCTTTGACTACACTTCTTTTTCTTTCTATTTCACCGCGATTCTTCTTGGCCTTGCGCTTGGGCTTCCGCTTTTGAGTCGCTTCATTCCAAAAGTAATCGGCAAACCATGGCATATTTGCATTGAACTCGTCCTTATTGCCGCCGGCGCCGCAATGGCGTTCTACACCGAGGTCTGGATGTTCACCGTCTCCGCCGCAGTGATCGGCATCTGCTTTTCGTTTACAACGGGCGTCTGCATGTCCGATGTCATTGACCAATGGTTCAGCAAATCGTCCGGTCTCGCCATCGGCCTCGCTTGGGGCGTTAATTCTCTCTGCACGCTGTTATTGAGTCCTGTCATTACGCTGGTCATCGAGCAGCAAGGCTGGCGTACGGGATACATCGTGCTTGCGGCCGTTTCTGCAGCTATGATTTTGCCTGCAAGCGCATTTATCATTCGCCTTAACCCCTCTGATCGCAATATGCTTCCGTACGGAGAGACCGTCTCCGAAACCCATGAGAGCTGCAGCGCCGATGAGCAGGAAGATGTCCTTTCGGGCATGGCACTCCGCGATGCCGCGAAAACGCCGTCTTTTATTCTCTGTGTCCTCTTGCTTTGCGTGGCGCAGCTCACCTGCTGCATGAACCAGCTGTTTCCAACCTATGCAAGCGAGGTCGGTTTCAATCCTATCGTAGGAAGCTTAATGGTCTCGGCAGCTTCACTCTCCGATATCTTCCTAAATCCCTTCGTGGGCAAAACATGCGACAAGCTTGGCGCTATTAAAGCAACGGTCGCATGGACAGGTGTCAGCATTCTTTCATTCCTGCTTCTTATCATTGGCGGAAGCAATGAGACCGTTTCCATCATTGCAGCTGGTGTAAACGATGTCATGTTCGCCATCGTTGGAACCGCAATGCCGATGCTTCTCCTCTCGCTCTTTGGATCACGCGATTTTGGAAGGATCTATTCGATCGTTTGCTCAGCGGGCTATGTCGTCGGTGCTTTTGGAATGCCGGTCATGATGAAGGTTTACGGCATGGCAGGGTCATTCCAGGGAGTATTTATCTTCTGCATTGCCTGCAACCTTATGATTGCTGCGTTTGCTATCGTTTCCGGCTTTCTCAATAAGGCTGCTGAAAAGTAATAAGCGCCGATTGCACCGGCATAGATTGCCACGCAACAGGGGTCGACTCCAAGCCAGATTGGAGTCGACCCCTGTTTTCGTTTTAAAGGTTGCCCGCAGGCACCATGGGCGCCAACATGCGCTTCAGCTTGGCTGGTCTATTTGAACATAAGCTCGACTATTCCCGCCCAAACCGCTTTCTCATCAATATCCTCACCTTGAGCGACCGTATTGCTTGCTCCCTCCAGAACGGTATAAAGAATTTGTACGTAGAGCATTACGTCGGCGCTATCGGAAAACGCGCCAATCTCTACACCATGAAGAAGGATGTCTTTAAGCGCATCCATGGTTCGTTTGGTCGCCGTCGCTTGACGTTCCTGAACTGCAGGAATTCGATTTGCTTGAACGCTAACCTCGGCCAGCACGCGCCGGCGCTTTTCATCGCTTCGATAGCCACCTATAACTGAATTGCCGAGCTCGATAAGCGCGGCCTTGAACCCGTCCCTATCGACTATTAGCGAGTAGTCGCGCTGATAGTCGATGGTCGGAAACATGCTGTCCAAGAGCGTAGTGAAAATCTCCTCTTTTGAGGGAAAGTAGTAGTACACCGACGGCTTGGATATACCGACAAAGTCGCAAATCTTTCCGATAGACGCTTTGTCATAACCGACTTCTGCCACAAGATCGTACATTGCGTCCAATATTTTTTTTCTTGTGCTCACGCTGCATTTCTCCATTGCAAATCACTTCCGCACTACCAACATTATTAAGGATGGCAACGGAACATCAATTCGTGTCCAAACATGACCACTATATACGGCGAACGGTATGTATCAGTAGGCGAGCGGCAATTATTCAAAATTATCTACCGAACGGTAGGTATAGTAGTACTATAGCAGGTGAAACCCCGCTATTGTCGCGGCCGGACAGCATCGCGGGAAACCCGACGGAAGGACCAACCATGTACGAGAACTATCGTATGCCGGGCGAGTTCGAGAAGCGCTCCAACGTCTATGTGACATGGCTTCCCGATTACATCCGTGCAGAGGGCTACGATAACCGCCAGCCCTGCGTTGACGTGATCAAGGCTCTGCTCGAGTATGGCGACGTTACGGTCAACCTCAATTGCGGCACCCCCGGCTCCTATGAGGAGGCTTGCTCGCGCCTGAAGGAGGAGGGGGTTGATCTCGATCGCATCGAGATCACGCAGTTCGAAGACTCCAACTTCTATGTCCGCGACAACGGTCCCAGCATCATGGTCGACGACAAGGGCCATTCTTATATGGTCAACCCCGCTTGGACCTATTACGGCGTGTGGGACAAGAACTCCCCGGAGTGCCAGTCCGCACGTAAGGCAGCCGTTCACATGGCGGTTGCGCTCGGTTGCTTCGATATCGTCAATTCCGAAATGGTTTCGGAGGGCGGCGACCGCGAGTTTGACGGTCACGGCACTCTGATCGCCATCGAGGACACGGAATGCCGCAAGCGTAATCCCGAGTTCACGAAAGAGGAAATAGAGGCCGAGTATAAGCGCATCTACAACCTCAACAAGGTTATCTGGCTTCCGCAGCCTATGCTCGAGGACGACGACTATCGACTGGGCATCCTCGACGAGAAGGAAGACGGAACTCCCGTCTTTGGCATGAGCTTTGCAGCTCACATTGATGAGATGTGTCGCTTTATCACTCCGAACAAGATTCTTCTTGCCGAGGTGTCCGATGAAGAGGCAGCCTCGAGCAAGGCTGGAGCAGAGTCTCGTCGCCGCATTGAGGCAGCCTACGAGATCCTGAGCAACGAAACGGACTGGGAGGGCAAGCCCTTCGAGATCGTTCGTATGCCCACCGCCGAGCCTATTGAAGTCGTTATCGCCCCTGGCGATGAAGATTACGAGCTCTATAAGGGCTTCATCGACGAAATGGGCGGCAAGTTTATGGATGGCACCCCCTGGCCCGAGGGCCCCGTCCACTTCTACGCCGCAGCGAGCTACTGCAACTTCCTGATTTGCAACGGCGTCGTTCTTGGCCAGCGTTATTACCACGAGGGCATGAGCGAGGTCGTGAAAGAGAAGGATGAGCAGGCCAAGGCAGTTCTTGAGAGCTGCTTCCCCGATCGCAAGGTCATCATGATTGATTCCCTCGCGCTTAACCTGTCCGGCGGCGGCGTGCACTGCTGGACTAAGGACGTGGCGGCCAGTCGTTAGTGAGCCTTAGAGCCTGCGCTCTTTGGCTTAGGCGCCACATGTACCGCTCCCCGAGGGATATCCGTGTTTTCCTCGGGGACACATTCAACAATAATTTTGATAATAATTCGAAAGGAAATAGGCATGAACAACAGCCTCCGCGGTCGCGACTACATCAACATCCATGATCTCTCCTCCGAGGATTTCCGCTATCTCATCGATCTTGCCTGGAACCTTAAGGCTCAGAAGAAGTCTGGTGTCGACCAGCGCTACTTCCCCGGCAAAAACGTCCTCGCCAACTTTGAGTGGGGCTCGACCCGTACTCGTTGCGCATTCGAGACCTCCTGCAACGATTTGGGCATGGGCTTCACTTATCTGACCAACTCCCACATGGGTGACTGCGAGACCGTCAAGGACGCCATGCGCGTCTTTAACGGCATGTATGATCTCATCGTCTATCGCGCACAGAAGGACGAGCAGTTCCTCTATGACGTCGCCGACCTGGTTGACATCCCGGTCATCAATGCCCTTACTCTCGGCGATCACCCGACTCAGATGCTCGCTGACGCTCTTACGATGGAAGAGCAATGGGGCGGTTTGCGTACGAGCCGCGGCAAGAAGATGGCTTTCGTTGGCAACTGCGCCGGCGCCCCGGTGTGGTATGGCCGTCTGTGCGCTATGCTCGACATGGACTTCCTCGCCATCGGCCCCGACGACCTCCGTCATCAGATGTGCAAGGAAATGATCGAAGAGGTGGAGGCCTGCTACGCCAAGTACGCTCCCAATAGGACCTTTACCATCACCTCTGACCTCGATGCCCTGGATGGCGTTGACGTTATCGTTACCGAGGAGTGGCGCTACATCAACCCCGAGTGCGGCGAAGAGGTTCTGGATCCCGACGACTACAACTCCTGGCTGGGCGATGCCGAGTCTTTGTACCCCTATCGCGTCACCAGCGAGCTGTGCAAGCGCACCAACAATCCCGACATCTTCTGCATGCATGAGCTTCCCTCTGTCCATAACGCAGATCACCGTGTCGGCAAAATGCTCCTCGACCAGTGCAAGAACGACCTCCATCGCGAAATCATCACCGAGGGCTTTGAGATTGCCGACGAGTGCTTTGAGGCCAACGCTTCGGTCATCTTCCGTGAGGCAGAGAACCGTCAGCACACCATCAAGGCCGTTATGTGTGCCCTTCTGGGTCTCTAGGAGCTGTATCAATGGAAAATGCAAAGTTAAAGAGCAGCAAGGTTTACGCATGGGTTCTCGTAATCGCGCTCGGCCTTATGTCTGCCGGCACGACCGGATCCTATAGCGTCATCGCGGGCTCCTTCGTCGCACCCGTGTGCGAGGAGTTCGGGTTTGATTATTCCATCTTCTCGTATTACTTCACCGCAACGCTCATTGGTCTTGCGGCAGCTCTTCCGTTTGTCGGAAAACTCATTCCCAAGGTCGTTGGCAAGGTTTGGCTCCCCGTTGTCGAGCTTATTTTGCTTGCTGCCGGCGCAGGCATGGCCTTCTACACCGAAGTCTGGATGTTCATCGCCGCTGGCGCCCTGATTGGCGTTTGCTTCGCCTTCACCACCGGCGTCGCCATGTCCGACGTTATTGACCAGTGGTTCAAAAAATCTGGTGGCCTGGCAATCGGTCTCGCTTGGGCAGTGAACTCGATTTACATGCTCATCATGAGCCCCGTCATCACCTCTGTCATCGAGGCCGCTGGCTGGAGGACTGGCTATCTGGTGCTCGCTGGCGTCTCCGCCGTGCTCATTCTCCCCGCTTCCGTCCTGATTATTCGCTATAAGCCTCAGGACAAGGGCATGCTGCCCTATGGCTACGTCGAGGGCGAGACGGTCACCGAGACCGAGGAGACGACCGAGGATAGCACGCGTGGCGTTAGCTATGCGCGCGCCATTAAGTCGCCTGCCTTCTTCTTCTGCATCGGCTTCCTCTGTCTCGTTCAGCTCACTTGCTGCATGAACCAGCTCTTCCCGACGTATGCTTCCGAGGTTGGTTTTAGCCCCATGGTGGGCGGCTTCATGGTATCCGCTGCATCGCTCTTCGATCTGTTCCTCAATCCGATCGTCGGCACCACTTGCGATAGGTTCGGCAGCACGAAGGCCATTCTGGGCTGGCTCGCTGTCTCCATCCTCTCCTTTGTCATGCTCATGATGAGCAGCGGCAACTCGACGCTCAGCATCCTCGCAGCAGGCGTGAACGACGTAATGTACGTCATCGCTGGCACTGCCCTGACCGTTTTGGTTATGGATGTCTTTGGCTCCCGCGATTTCGGTCGCATCTTCGCGCTGATCTGCTCCGTGGGCTATATCGTCGGCGCCTTTGGCATGCCCGTTATGATGAAGGTCTATGAGCTTGTCGGCTCCTTCCAGGGCGTCTTCATCTTCTGCATCGCATGTAACGTTATTATCGGCCTGTTCTTGCTGCTGGCAAAAAAGACTGGTAAGAACCTCTCCTGGGACGAATAGTTCGATTCGTCTTAGACATACGCTGTAGGGCTTAACCTGCAGCCGCTTTGGGGCATCGACTAACATCGGTGCCCTTTTTCATCGAATGTGACAAAGGAGCAGCCACTTTGTCACATTGAGTGGCATGTAAATCGAGGTCTAATACTTTTCCGAGAAGTGAACGGCCATACTTGGACCTCCGAAGCATCGACATTTTTGACGTCAAACCCGCAGGATTTGGCTGGCAAAACCGCAGGAAATTGCATCTCGAAAGTGCCGATGCTTCGGGGGCCCGTTTTCACTCGTTCACTTCTCGGGAAAAGTATTAGACCTCGTTGTATGGGGTGCGGCTGGAGGGTGGTCATCGTTCAGTAGCTACCTCTTCCTTGTGAATCGCCTGAAGCGCAAGGCATAATGCATGTGACAAAGGGACGGCCCCTTTGTTGTGTTGATATGAGAGAAGAGTAGATGATCCTTTCGCTGGCCCCCATGGAGGGGATTACCGGGCATGTGTTCCGTCGCGTGCATGCGGAGTGCTTCGGTGCGCTCGATTGCTATTACACGCCGTTTTTGCCGCCGCCGCGGGTGGGAAACCGCTTTGGCGGCAAGGCGTTTAAGGAGATCGATCCTGCCAATAACCAGGGGCTCAACGTGGTGCCTCAGCTGATGTCCAAGAACGCGGACGAGTTTGTGTGGGCGGCACAGGTGCTCGCCGACATGGGCTACCGCGAGGTCAATCTCAACCTGGGTTGCCCTTCGGGAACGGTTGTCGCCAAGGGCAAGGGCTCGGGTTTCTTGCGCAATCTCGACGAGCTCGAGGCGTTCTTAAGCGATGCGTGCGAGCGGTCGCCGTTGCCGGTGTCGGTAAAGACCAGGCTGGGGCTGGAGAATGACGACGAATACGAGCGCGTGCTCGATCTGTATTGCCGCATGCCGTTGGCAGAGCTCATTGTGCATCCGCGCGTGCAAAAGGACCGCTATACGGGTTCGCCGCGCAAAGAGTTTTATGGCGAGACGCTGGAGCGTGCGCCGTTCCCCGTGGCCTATAACGGTGACATTTTTGATCTTGAGGATATGGACGCGCTGGTGGAGGCCTATCCCGGCACGCGCCATGTGATGTTGGGGCGTGGCCTGCTCGCGAACCCCGCTCTGGCTCGCATGGTCAAGGGCGGCCCTGCTGCAACGGCTGCTGAGCTGCAGCGCTTCCACGACACGCTGTTTGCGGCATATGCAGAAGAGATTGGCGGCAATGCGGTCTTCCGCATGAAGGAGTGGTGGTTCTACGCCAAGTGCGCTTTTGCTGATCCCGCTACCGTCCACAAGATCGTACGCAAGGCCAAAAAGGTCGACGAATACCGCGCTGCCGTCGAGCGCGTCTTTCGCGAACAGCCGCTTGCACCCATAGCTCGCTTCCACGGCTAACTAGTCATCGGGAGCGTTCTTTAACGACTGGTCATTTAAGGACGTCCCCAACGACTATGTAGCAAAAAGCTGTACACCAGCATCCAAAGATGTCGAAAAATGTCGACTATGGATGCTGGTGCACATGTTTGGGTCCGACGGGGGAGCGGGCCTAGGCAATCAGTGCATCAAGTATAATGAGCTCTCTGAGCCGCTCCGTGCGTGTTTGCCCATGGCGTTTGGCTTTTTCGTCAAACGCCTCAAGAATCGATTCGCCCACACGTGCTGATATAACGACGCTCGGCTCATCGGAGATTGGTGGCCTTCCCAACTTGATGGTGCGACCTTTCGGCCACTCATCTTTTTCGTAGGCTTCCGCGGCTTTCTTCAACTCTCCGGGAGCAAACCCCATCATCTTTTCGAGCTGCTTAGCATCCATGGCGCCTCCTATCGATCGACATAATGTCGAGCGCCGGTTCTCGGATTCTCTTTTTGTATACAATTTTGTAGACAAAAATACAAGCAGTTCATCGGGCTAATTAGCTTGTTTTGACCCGCCTGTTCGATAGGAAATGAGCATTGACGGCTTCGATACTCCTTTGCTTTTCAGCTTGGAATTTGGATGCTCATTGAACTTCCGGAGGGGAGCCCTTTATTAAGCTATCGAGATTCTGGGCAGGAGCTCTCACTGGTCTTCGGTAATGGGGCCAGCTTAATTCGCGACACAGTGTGTCGCGAATGGGAGTAGTCGTTAGGTGTCCTTCAATGGCTACTCATATAAGAACGTCCAAGTGTCGGATTTTGTCATTTAGTGTCGTTCTCAGCGACTATTCTGGAGGGTCGTGGTCAAAAAAAGGCAAATATGAGTACTGTTGCCATTATGGTTGCATTTATTTTGCTATAAATTGTAGCTCCTGATGAGATTTGTTCCCATTAAGAGCTACTTTTATTGAACATATGAGGAGAAATAACGTCGTCTGCGGACGAGTGGAACGTTGAATAGTTCCTGAAGTGATCAAAATCGCTGCTACTAAACAGGTAGCAGTACTCATATTTGCCCTTTTTTGACCACAGCCCTCTCGGATGTTAGCGCCGGGCGATTTTAGCCGCTAATAGTCAAACTATTTTGACCAATCCCGGTCACCGAATAATGGCCACCGTGCCTCCCCGCCGCCACTACGCTGGTGGTGCCAACACGCCGGCGTTAGGAGGACCATTGAGGTGAACGAGAGACACGATGACCTACAGGAGATTATAGACGCGGCGCTCCGGGAGATGGCCGCGGAGGAGGGCGACGGGTTCGACCCGCAGGCATGCAACCTCGCGGAGTTCTGCAGGAGGACGGGGCTCACCCGCTCCCGCGCGAGGACGGTCAGGGCACACGGGTTCAGGGCCCTGCCCCACGGGAACAGCGGGAGGAGGGCCGCGCCGGGCGTGCTCGCCGGCCACACCGGCCTGGTGGACGACCTCCTGCGGAAGGGCGTCACCAACTCGCAGGTGATATTCGAGCGGCTGCTCGGCCAGGGCTACGCCGGCGGCCTCACCACGGTGAAGACCTATATCGCCGCGCACCGGGACCTCGTGCCCGCGAAGAGGCGGCAGGCGGCCCCGCAGGGCTGCCGCGGCCAGCGCTTCAGGACGGCGCCCGGAGAGGCCTACCAGATGGACTGGGGCTTCGTCGCGGTCGAGCGCCCTGGCGGGGAGCGGGCGCGGATCGCCTGCTTCGCCATGGTCTGCCACCATTGCGGGGGCGCCCACGTCGAGTTCTTCCCGAACGCGCGCCAGGAGAACCTCCTCATCGGGATGCTGCACGCGTTCTCGGCGCTGGGCGTGCCCGCGACCGTGCTCACCGACAACATGAAGAGCGTGGTCGTCCGCCGCGATGCCGACGGCCGGCCCGTCTGGCAGGCCGACTACGCCGAGTTCATGGGCGTCGTCGGCTTCCGCACCAGGCTGTGCAGGCCGCGCCACCCCTATACGAAGGGCAAGGTGGAGAGGCTCGTCCGCTTCGTGAAGGGGAACTTCCTCGCGGGAAGGTCCTTCACCGACCTTGACGCCCTCAACCGGGAGGCCGCCCTCTGGTGCGCCGAGCAGGGAGGCCGCTGGCGGCGCGCGGCGGCATGCGTCCCGATGCGCGAGCACGAGGCGGCGTGCTCGGCGAACACCAGGCCGCTCGAGGTCACGGCCGAGGTCGAGCGGTACCTGTGCCCGCGCCGGAAGATCTCCTTCGACGGCTTCGTGAGCTTCGAGGGGCACCGCTACGGCGTGCCCTACTGGTACGGCCGCCGCGAGTGCAGGGTGAGCCGGGAGGGGCGCGTGGTGCACATATACAGCGACGACCTCTCCCGCGAGCTCGTCGCCCACGCCGTCGGCGCCGGCGCCGACAGCTGGTGCGAGGGCCAGTGGGAGACATCGCCGGCGCAGCCCGAGGAGCTGCCGACCCAGCCGGTCGGGACCGTGGTCGAGCAGATCGCCCCGCCCCGTGCGAAGCCCGGTTTCGAGAGGTTTGACTTCGGGAGGGCCGAATGATGGCGGGCGCGGGGGCGAGCCCCTACGAGCTCGCGAGCGACGCCGCGTCGAGGCTCGGGATCGCCGTCGGGGCGGAGGAGCTCGCGACCCTCGCCTCGGACCTCGACCTCGGCGACGGGG
>DBGAZC010000053.1:0-4825 GCA_048472015.1 Collinsella sp.
CGCCCGTTCGCCCCCGCGCTCGATAACCGATGCCATATAGCGAGCGAGCTTTGTATTGGACACGCTGACCGCTGCCAGATATACGCCGAGCGCCTCGGCAGGCGTTGGCTCTGGAGCCGGATCGTCGGCATCGATCGTGCCTAGCGCTGCTCGGCAGATATCGGCCCCGTGCCCCGTCAGAGCCAGATCGACCCCATACTGCCCAGCAAGTTCAAGGACCGCTTCACGGTCCAGAAAGGCGTCCGCCAGGCCCATCGCCGCATCGCATCGGCCCGCCTTAAGTAAAATCCGGGCCGCCCTCGGAACAAGTTCGGGGCGAACCTCGGCCACCAACTTACGCAAGCGCAAGCGTCCGTTATCCTCCGTGCCCAGACACGTAAAACTCCGCTCGGCGGGATCCAAGCCAAAGATCGGGTAGTCGCGTACAAAGTAGGACTGGTCGACCATCGACAGCCTCACCCCACAGGCCTCGAGTTCTGCGATATTGCCCTCGCCCATCAAAACCATGAGACATGCCACGCAAAACAGCGCATTATTGTCGAGTGAAGCCAGATCGGCAAGTGCCGCGCCATACACGTTGACAATCTCGTTTTCGAGCAGGCCGGCTACGTCGCCTTGGCCATACAGACCTGTCTGCAATGCCGAAACGAGCTCGGGCACGCCCTGCGTGAGCTGATAAAAGTCGAGCGATGTGCTGATCGAAAACGCCGATGCCCACGCCGAATACTCATAGGCATGCACCTTGAGCATCTGCGCATTGATCTTAACCGAATCGCCCAGCCCATGAATCAGCTGACGATTTGAAGGACGGCAGGAGATAAAGACCCCTACCCCCATAGCGCGCAGGCCGCGAATCCTGTCGATGAGGTCTTCGGTATCGTGCTGATCGAGGTTTGGCACATTATCAATCGCGATAAGGGAGTGCGGTTTGTCTTTGAGTTCTTCGGTAACCACCTCGAGCTGCATAAACACCTCGCGCCCAGTGGCGCGATCGGCCTCGATAATCCGCACGGGGCCTCGCGTCGGGTCGCATTTAACCTCATGGGTGTACTGCAGCAACACCGAGGTCTTCCCAAACCCGTCGGGCGCATAAAGAACCACGATGCCGGCCTTTCGGCCCTTGGCGATAAGCTCATTCATCAAGCGTTCGCGTCGCACCATATAGCCTCCACCCAGCGGCATCAGCTCGAGGTCGTCTATACCGCTCAAATCGTTTACCATGCCCGCTCCTCAACTCGACCGTATGGACACTGTAGCCGCAAGACCATACAAGCCGCGCTATGAATAGAGCGACCTTGTGTTTTAGGTTGTCTTTTGGTACGCAAGCGGCAAGTTTTTGTATAGCGAGGGCCGATTGTTATTAATCCCCCGACTAATCGGTCTTTAAGCAGGTAAATGAGCTTGTCAGCTTGTCCCATCTAAGCGTCAGTGTAACGCAGATGAACAAGGTTCAGCATGTCATTCAACTCGCCTAGCACCCGCTACCGTCTACGACCTTCTAGTGGCATTTTTGCATAGAATCTGGTATAGAATGAATCAAGCTGTTGGACATCCGGCATTCGTCAAGCTTGCGGCAAGATTTTGGTCAAGTGGGCGGAAAAGGATAGCAAAAAGGCCCCCGCAAAGCGGAGGCCTTAGGCAAGGCTATGTCGAGCTGCAGGATTCGCGCTACTCGCAGAGCGAAAGGGCGGCCTCGTCGGCAACGACAACGCAGTTGGTGTGCAGCTGCAGGATCGAAGCCGGGCACTCGGGCGTAACCGGACCATAGCACATGTCATGCACGGCCTGAGCCTTGGCCTCGCCGTTGGCGACGACCAGGATCATGCGGGCATACATGATGGTCTGGGTACCCATGGTGTAGGCCTGACGGGGAACATCGTCGATGCTGTCGAACAGGCGGCTGTTGGCCTGAATGGTGCTCTCGGTGAGGTCGACGCAGTGCGTGCCCTTGGAGAAGTGGTCATCGGGCTCGTTGAAGCCGATGTGGCCGTTGTTGCCGATGCCGAGCAGCTGCAGATCCGGGTAACCGGCGTCGGCGACAATCTTGTCGTACTCAGAGCAGGCAGCAGCGGCGTCGGGGTTGGAGCCATCGGGCACATGCGTGTTGTTCAGGTCGATGTTGATGTGATCGAAGAAGTTCTCGCGCATGAAGTAGTGATAGCTCTGGGGATCGTCGTGCGAAAGGCCGCGATACTCGTCCAGGTTGTAGGTGCTGACCTCGGCAAAGTCGACGTCGCCCTTCTCGTACCAAGCAGCGAGCTGCTTGTAGGCACCGATCGGGGTGGAGCCGGTGGCAAGGCCCAGTACACAGTCGGGCTTGAGGATAACCTGGGCCGAGATGATATTGGCGGCCTTGCGGCTCATATCCTCGTAGTCTTTAGCTTTAATGATCTTCATTACGCGTCCTTTCTCGTACAAGAGAGGCAAGGCTCCCTTACAAGCACTTGCCCGCGGCCCGCGTCGGCCGCAACCAACGTGTGCGGCCACCAGGGCGAGGTCGCGTAATGTATGTGTCTCGTGTCTAGCCGCGTCGAGGCCCCTGCCCGTCCACGGTGACCCGAAGCTGTTTAGCCTCGGACAAATCCCATCTTGCCACGGAGGGCGTCCTCTTTCAAGGGCGCCCTCCGTAAACGTGTTTGAATTGTAGGCTAATGGCCACGTGCACTTGCTAGCGCTCGCGAGCAACGATGAGCTGGTCCATCTCTTCGACATGCACGCCAACGGAGCCCTTGATACTCGAGAACTCAACGGAGTTGCACACCAAGATGGGAACCGTCACATCGTAGCCCTCGGCAGCAATTGCCTCGCGATCGAACTCAATGAGTACATCGCCCTTATGGACGATGTCACCCACTTGCGCATGTACGGTAAAGTGCTTGCCCTCGAGCTGAACAGTGTCCAAACCAACGTGGATGAGCACGTCCAAGCCATCGACCGTGTTAAGCGCAACAGCGTGTCCCGTGGGAAAAATGGCCTCGACCTTGGCATCAGCCGGTGCAATCACACGCGTTCCGGTGGGCCGAATCGCCACGCCCTGGCCCAAAAGGCCGGTGGCAAACGTCTGGTCGTTTACCTCGGAAAGCGGAATGACATCGCCCGAGATGGGAGCATCCAGCGTAAGGACTCGACCACGCATACCAAAAGACCTTAGGACTTTAGTGAACATGCTCCCCCTCGGACATACCAATCAATCAAAATAACCTTAACAGTTTACCACTTGGCAACGGTTTTTGACCATTAGGGAAGTTCGCGCTTGACAACCTCGACGATGTCGTCGACAACGCGCTGGGTCAGCTCGTGCGTCTCGGCCTCGGCCATCACGCGGACCAGCGGCTCGGTACCGCTCGGGCGCACCAGAATGCGGCCGCGGCCGTCAAGCTCCTTCTCGGCAGCAGCGACGGCGTCCCAAATGGGCTGGCAATCGTCCAGACCGGCCTTGTTGTCGGAATGCACGTTGACGAGTACCTGCGGGTACTTCTTCATGATGCCGGCAAGATCGGTGAGGGTACGACCAGTGCGCTTGAGCACGGCCAGCAGCTGCAGAGCCGTCACCAGGCCATCACCGGTGGTGTTGTGCTCCAGGAAGATGATGTGGCCGGACTGTTCGCCGCCGATGACGGCGCCGTCCGCGAGCATGCGCTCCAGAACGTAGCGGTCGCCCACGGCGGTCTGGACCATCTCGAAGCCCTGCTCCTTCATAGCGATGGAGAAGCCCAGATTGCACATGACGGTCGAGACGATCTCGGAGTTGGCGAGCTTGCCGCGAGCGGCGAGGTCAGAACCGCAGATAGCCAGGATGTAGTCACCGTCGATCTCATTGCCCTCGCTGTCCACGAACAGTACGCGGTCGGCGTCGCCGTCGTGGGCCAGACCGATGTCAGCATGGGTGCGCAGCACGAGCTCGCGCAGGGGCTCAAGGTGAGTGGAGCCGCACTCAACGTTAATGTCAGTGCCGCAGTAATCGGTGTTGATGGCATGGACCGTGGCACCCAGGCGCTGCAGCGCGGCGGGCGTGGTCTGGCAGGAAGCACCGTGACCGCAGTCAACGGCAACGACCAGGCCATCGAGCCTCAGGCCATCAAGCGTATCGATAGCGTGGTCGACATATGCCTTGCGGGCGTCCTTCATCTTGATAATGTGGCCCACGCCGGCGCCGGTCGGCAGCGTGTCGGCAGCCATGGCTTCCTCGGACATGACCCAGGCGCTGATCTCTTCCTCGACAGCATCGGGAAGCTTCATGCCCTTGCGGCTAAAGAACTTGATGCCGTTGAACTCCGGCGGATTATGCGAAGCAGAGATGACGATGCCGCCGTCGAGCTCGTTCTGAACGGTGAGCAGTGCCACGGCAGGCGTGGGGATGACGCCGCAGCAGTGCGGACGGCCGCCCTCGGCCATAATGCCGGCGGTCAGAGCGCTCTCGAGCATGGTGCCCGAAAGGCGCGTGTCACGGCCGATGCAGATGTCCGGACCAAGAAACTTGGTCGCCGCGCGGCCCAGGCGAAACGCGAGGTCGCACGAAAGATCGGCGTTGGCGACGCCACGGACACCATCGGTACCGAAGATGTTCTGGGGCATAGGATTGCTCCTTCCCTAGCAGGCGATATGCAACCGCCCACCCTAGTCGAAAAAGAAAAGCGGGACCCGCCGAGGAATCGGCAGGCCCCGCTTGTACATTGTATCTCGAAAGGAGATAAAACCTTAGCGCTTGGAGAACTGGGGAGCGCGGCGGGCCTTCTTGAGGCCGTACTTCTTGCGCTCGACCACGCGAGCATCGCGCGTAAGGAAACCGGCCTTCTTGAGGTCAGCACGGTAGTCGCCAGCGTTC
>DBGAZC010000054.1:0-5634 GCA_048472015.1 Collinsella sp.
GTGTTGAAGCGAATGCCGCGAATATGCCCTTTTTTAATACGGGACAGGTTCACGGGCGTGGTTCCAATCCTTTCGGCAAGTTCGTTCGAGGAAATCTTTCGCTCGGCCATGATCTTGTCGAGGCGAACAATTACGGGCATGCCGTTTCCTTACGCAATCTCGTCGGAGTCGAGGTACAGCTCTCGGGCGTACAAGAAGAGCTGGGAAAGCATGAACAGGACGATGCCGAGAACCAGAGAGGTCCAATCGAATGATGAAGCGATCTCTTGGGCGCCGACGGCCCCCTCGCCGCCAAACATCGAAACGGAGGTTTTGAGTGAGCCGGCGTAGAGGCTGGTGGCAGCTTGAACAACGAAGAGAATGCCGAGCACCTTCAAGCATGTCGCAGACCCTTTCTTGAAGGGGTCTCCGCTCTTGATCGTCCACACGAGAACGGCGCTGAGGATGGTCGTAGCGATACCGATGACGGCAGGGACCAATGTCGAGATCGCAAGGGCTGGATACGCGGGGGAGTCTGCAATTACAGGGTTGTCGAGCACTTTGATTGCTGGCTTTAAGGAGAACGCCACTTGTGCGATGGCGGTGGCGCAAAGGGTCGCAGAGGCTATCGCACATGCGATGCGGAAGGAATGAAGCCGGGGAGTGCGATTGTCGGAACTCATAATAACCTCCGAAGAATTTAAAAACTCAGGTTACTTTTTAACAGTTTATGTTAAATTGACTTTGCCGGCAAGTAATAAGGGCCGAGCATTTTGTTCGGCCCCTCTGTTCCGACTGGATGAGGTTAAGGTTGGCGATGAATATGCTCAAAATCTCGAAGGCGATCTTTAGGTCGCTTCTCTCCTCCAGGTCGCTCTGTGTTGTCGTTGTTGCGTTGATGGTTCTTTGTGCTCTGCCCGTCTTCAGGAGCGCGGCTGGCATCGACGGACGGGTCGAATACCTCGAGTCGGGAATAACCCGTGTTGAGCAGGAATTGTCAGCATCCTATGCGGATGCGCTTGTGAATGCGGGGGAGGACGGTGTCTATACCTCTTCATCAAGCATGCCCGCGCTTCTGTACCCTCTTGCCGCGGGACGTCTTATCTTGGCACCGCTCTCCCCCCTACTTCCGTTTCTGCAGATATCGGATGGAGAGTACACCTATTATGACGGATCGAAGGAGTACTTGCTATGGGTCGCAACGGCCGTTGCCGTCTCGTTCCTTGCCGCGCGTCTTAACAAACGTGAAAAGCTCTTCATCCAGGCACCGATGGGCGAGCTGGGTAGACTTGTTGCATCGAGCGTATGGGCGAGTGTTTTTGCAATGCTTGCCGTCCTCGCCATCAATCTTCCAGGGATAATCGCCGCGCTTGTGAAGAATGGCCCGGGCTCGCCGTTCTATCCGATAGGCTACATTCAATATGCGACTCCGGTTATCA
The DNA here is from genome assembly GCA_048472015.1 of Collinsella sp. Classification (GTDB taxonomy): domain Bacteria; phylum Actinomycetota; class Coriobacteriia; order Coriobacteriales; family Coriobacteriaceae; genus Collinsella. Next base: position 1,419 of record DBGAZC010000054.1, read on the forward strand.
AACCGGCTTGGCTGGTGTTCGCGCAGACGGCCATCTTGCAATTCTTGGTGGCAGCGTTCATCTCGCTTGTCTTTCACCTTGCCGTGAAGATTGCCAATAACCCTACGCTTGGAATCGTGTTCGTATGTGCCCTGATGGGGGTGACGATGGTTCCCGGGTATTACGGAAGATCCATCGCTTTACGTGAGTTCGCCCTGTTGAATCCCCTTACGTATGCGAACACTGAGTTGACCGTCGGCGCCTATAGCCCGTACCCGACAACGCAGATAGTGAATCTGCCTGGACTTTGCTTCGAGCGTGGCGCGATTGCCCTCGTATGCGCAATCGGGATCGAGGTGCTGGCAATTAGCCTGCTTTGCGTTGCTGGAAAGAGCGGCTGCGCGTGCCCGATATCCCCGATTTGTCTTGAGAGAGGTTCCTTCACTGCATCGAGAACGGCAACTCGTTCGAGCGCTTGTGCCTCCGCCGTTGCATACGTAAGAACGATGGGGAAACTGCTCCTGCGTTCTCCTACCCTCGCCGTATGCGCGATTGCAATGTCGACGACGATGCTGGCCCCGGCTCTGGTCGAGATGTTTCCTGACGCTGATAACGTTTCCGCTGTTCGGTATAGGGATGGGGAGCTCCGTTCAATAGATCGGTATCTAGAGCAGAACGCTGCGAATATGGACTTCGAGGGCAAAGCGGCCCTGGAAGACATGCGGGATGCTCTTTCGGGTTTCGTGTACGCGTCTATGCCTGCGGAGGGGTTTCGAAGCCTTGCGACGTACGAGCGCGCTCGAGGTGAGCTGGGCGCGGCAGATGCGACTCTCCTGCAATCGATCGGAATCGAGCCGGAGACTCCTTCTCGTGCGGAGGCGCGCGCCCTTCTGCTTGAGTCGATCGCGAGCTTGCCGGACCCCAAGGTTTACGAGTTAAGTACGAAGATGCCCCCATTAATCCTCCTTTCGTATCTCCAGGCAGCGCTTCCCTCCTTATTTTTGCTGTTGCCCGTGGTTGTCACATCGCTCGCGTGCACCCACCTGCAGTGTCGTTCCCTTCTGGTTCTCCAGATCCCCGCAACAGCGCATGTGCGTTTTCTGACGGCTGTTGCGCTGGCTCTCCTGCTTGGCTTGGTGCTGCTTTTGGTGTCGATGGTTCCCGCTGTCGTTGTGTCCGTGATTAAGAACGGTGCGGGTGGATCGGAGTATCCCGTCGCTCTCATTCGGGCGGGAGCTTCGACAACGTCCACGGTGGGGGAGGCGGTGTTGTGCAGTATTCCGTTGCTGGTCATGGCATACGGCGTGATTTCCGTCGTCGCTGCGTTGACAGCAGCGATTAGCCGCAACCCCGTTGTCACCGGAATGGTTTGCGCGGTTCTCTTGGTGTTGGGTTCGTTGAGCGCTCATGTTGAAAGCGTGGGCATGGGCGTCGCGCTGCTGGCTCCATTCGCCTCGTTTGATCCCGCTTCCCAGGTGGGGACGATTGGGTTCCTTGGGCGAGGGACGAACGCGATGCCTTTTGGAGAGGTCGTCGGCGCATCGGGCGCTCTGCTGGTGGTCTTGGGCGCCGTATCTCCGTTGATGGTGCGCCTGAGTGTTCCAAAGATCGAAAGGGGATGATCTCGATGATTGACCTTCAAACGCTGACGATCTCTTATGGAAAGAAGGTGCTCGTAGATTCGGTGAACGCTGAGTTTGCCCCGGGTACGGTCTACGGTCTCGTCGCTCCGAACGGGCATGGAAAGACGACGTTGCTGCGTGCGATGGCAGGTTTGCCGGGTCCTCGCGTGGACGGGAGCATCGTTCTGGATGAGGTGCAGGGTACGGGTGCGAGAGAGGTCCGTTCTATGATCTTCTATGCACCTGGTGAGGGGACGCTGCTGTATCCCGGATTGCGTGCGGAAGATCACCTCAAGATGGTTTGCGATATGTGGCCGCATGCTCGCGATATCGAAGAGATAGTGGAACAAACGCAGATAGGCGAGTTCGCGAAGATGAGGATCCGCACTCTGAGCCAGGGCATGAAGCAGCAGCTTACCCTGACGATTGCGTATGCGACGGGCGCGCGGTACCTTCTATTAGATGAGCCCATGAACGCGCTCGACCCCAGCAGGGTGGACTTGCATTCCGAGATTCTCAGGAAGCTGGCCGATTCTGGTACGTGCATCATCATGTCATCCCACATCTTGGATTCGGTCGATAGGCTGTGCGATGAGATTCTGTTTTTGAAGGATGGGAGGCTCATTAGAAGCATTCCGCAAGATGATGCTGCGCCGAAGTCTCCTGGATCCCATTTCGCAAAGCCTGCCGGACGCGCCGAGGGTGCGCTAAGCACGTATCGGCGACTCTACGAAAAGGGCGGGTAGAAATGCAAGTTAAAAATCTATGTGGCCAATGTGATACCGTTGAACCCGCATATCGATACTGCTCAGCCATTCGCCTCGCCCCCGTCGCACGTATCTTCATCCGGTCTGTTACTTTTAATCTAACAATTCTTTGAGGAACGTAGGTGCTTCTAAATGTACTGTCGACTTCTTCTCAAACTAATCCTAAGAGACAAGGCCGTATGGATCTCTACGCTCGTTCTCGCTGCAGCCTTTTCCGTCCCCATTGCGTTCAATTCACCCATCTACGGGCCCTTCTTTATGAAACAGGGCATGCAGAGCTTTGTCGACGCATTCAATACGCGCGCGCCCCAGGCCAGCGGCACAAACCTATCTCCAGAGCAGCAAAATGACGCGGAGCTTGCAAGATACGCGAACGCCGCCCTCGCCGCTCAAACCGACGCCGCCTTTCTCGATTCTGCCGAGAGCTACTACGCGCTCATGGACGAAGGCTTCCAATCCGGATCCATCGTGGGAGACCGAGAGACCAATGACGCGGAGCTCGCATATTGCCGTGCCCTGAGCAGTTCCGGCATCACGGATATCCCGGCCTCCGCAAGCGATCTGCCATTCCTTTCCTTCCTGCCTTACGCCATTGCCACGGCGCCGTCTTTCCTTCCCTTCATCCCCTTCCTTCTCTCGTCGATACTCCTGCTCGGGGCCACAAGGCCTGCGACCCTGGCGGCGAAGGCGCCCGTGCCCAAATTCCGGCGCCTTATCCAGACCGTGTTTTCGATAATCGCCGCGGGGACCGCGATGCTCCTCGCCGGCCTCGCACCCGGGGGCATTTACGCCTTGGCCCTAAACGGCTTCGGGCAAATTGGGTACCCGATCGCCTTCTTCCATGACGGCGCGCTTACCACCACGACTGCGGGAAACGTCTTCACAGCCCTGCTTATCGCGCTTCTTGCGGGCGGAACCTTGATATCCGTTTGCTCCGTCGTCCTATCGACCGCAACGAGGCGCGTCCTCGCGGGCCCCCTTACCTCCGCGCTGCTTGTCGCGGCCCCGGCATTCCCGTTACTGTCCGATTCGGCACTAGGGCATAATGCCGTGCTCGGGCTCCTGCCACTGCCCGTATTCTCGCCTATCGAGGCAACGGGTTACGTAGGATGCTTCCCGACAGAATTCATTGGCTCCGGTTCAGGCAGCGCATCGATGCTTGCCGTGGCCCTGGCATACGTCGCGGTCTTTTTTGCGGTCGGCGCCGTTGCGACACGTTCGCCCAAACAGCCTGGACCCGCGAAAAAGCACCATGGGCTCGAGCTTCTGGACGCGAGCGTGGGATACGGAAGCACGACGATACTTTCAATCGGATCGCTTTTCCTGAGCCCGGGAACGGCGGCGGGCCTCATTGCCCCCAACGGCTCGGGGAAAACCACCCTTCTTGAAGCGCTGTCGGGCCAATTTCCCACCCGTATCCACTCGGGAAGCCTGGCGGCAGACGGAATCTGCCAACGTCGATCAGCCGAATTTGCAGAACTCGTCTACCTGAGCTCTTCGGGCGGCACGGATCTCTATCCCACGCTATCGGCCCTCGAGCACCTTGCTTTCGTTAGGGAGGCGTGGAAATCGGCCACCGACATCGACTCGCTCTGCAGCTCCCTCGGAATCTCCCCATATCTCGACAAGCCGACCCGTAAACTCTCGACAGGAATGAAGCAGCAGGTAAAGCTTGCCATGGCGATATCGACCGGTTGCCCGTACCTCATCCTCGATGAACCGCTGAACGGCCTCGATCCGGGAAAGCGGAAAACCTCCTGCGACGCGATGCGCAGCGAGGTGGCGCGGGGACGAAGCGTGCTCATTTCAAGCCATCTGCTCGACGACCTGGCAGACCTCACCAACTCG
>DBGAZC010000055.1:0-5719 GCA_048472015.1 Collinsella sp.
GTCTTCGCTGATCGATTACCGCTTTAAGCATCACTTCCGCGCCGAGCGCGGCACGCACGGGCAGGGTGCCCGTCGTAACGGTAAGAGCGGCGAGGACCTGATTCTCAAGGTCCCTATGGGTACCGTGGTGCGCGAGCTCGACCCCGAGACGCAGACCCCGATGTTCGATATTGCCGACCTCGTTCACGATGGCGAGCGCGTTGTCGTGGCGCCCGGCGGTGCCGGCGGCCTGGGCAACACGCACTTTGTGACGTCGGTGCGCCGCGCGCCCGCGTTCGCTCAGCTGGGCGAGCCGGCCGAGGAACACTGGATCGAGCTCGAGATGAAGCTTATGGCCGATGCCGCGCTCGTGGGCTTCCCCTCGGTGGGTAAGTCATCGCTCATCGCGCGCATGAGTGCCGCCCGTCCCAAGATCGCCGACTATCCGTTTACAACGCTCGTGCCGAACCTCGGCATGGTGCGTGCCGGCGAATATTCTTACGTCGTTGCCGACGTCCCCGGTCTTATCGAGGGCGCGAGCGAGGGCAAGGGCCTGGGCCATCAGTTCCTGCGCCACATCGAGCGCACGGCACTCATCATGCACGTCGTCGATATGACGGGTGGTTTTGAGGATCGCGATCCGGTCGAGGACTATCGCATCATCAACCGCGAGCTCGAGCAGTATGGCGCCGAGCTTTCGGAGCGTCCGCAGATCGTCGTCGCTAACAAGTGCGATGCGCCGGGCACGGCTGACAAGATTGCCGACCTTAAGCGTGCGGCGCTCGACGATGGCCATATGTTCTTTGCCGTGTCTGCTGTTACGGGCGCCGGCCTCAACACGCTGATGCTTGCCGTGGGCGAGCAGGTGGCTAAGCTGCGCGCCGAGTTGGCTGTCTCCGATGAGCCGGTCGTTCTGCGCGACGATGAGTGGGAGCGCCGTCGCCTGCAGCGTGAGAAGCGTTTCCGCATTGTCCAGGAAGAGCCCGGTGCCTTTCGCGTGGTCGGTCGCGCCATCGAGCGCATGGTCATTCAGACCGACTGGGAAAATGAGGAAGCCGTCATTTACCTGCAGCATAAGTTTGCGCGTATGGGTGTTGACGACGCGCTCGAGAAGGCCGGTTGCCGTGCGGGCGACGAGGTCCGCATTTGCCAGCGCGCCTTTGACTTTGAGGGCGCTGAGGACTTCTCGGAGTACGAGGAGCTCGAGGATGCTGGCGAGGACGTTGCCGTTGAGGCCATTGACGTTACCGATGCTGCGGATGAGGGCGTCGAGGTTGTCGATGCGGTGGATGCCGCGGACGATGCCGAGACCTCGGAGGGCGAGTAAGCCATGTCGCTGCGCGGTGGAATCGGTCTGCCCGAGCTTCCTCTAGAGGACGGGCAGGAGTTTAGGCTCGGCATCATGGGTGGCACCTTTGATCCCATCCATTACGGGCACCTGGTGACCGCCGAGCAGGCGCGCGAGTCGCTCGACTTGGACGCTGTACTCTTTATGCCGGCGGGCTCTCCTGCCTTTAAGCTTGACAAGCCGGTGACGCCTGCCGAGGACCGTTATGCCATGACGGTCCTCGCCACCGCTGCGAACCCGGCCTTTTTGGCGAGCCGGTTCGAGATCGACCGCCCGGGCGTAACCTATACGGCCGATACGCTTCATGCCCTTCGCGACTTTTACCCGCCGCAGGTAAAGCTCTACTTTATTACGGGCGCCGACGCGATTATCGATATTGTGACTTGGCATGATGCCGAACGAATCGCTGAGCTTGCTACCTTTATTGCGGCGACGCGACCGGGCTTTGATATCGATACGGCGCGTGCCCGAATCAAAGAGTCGGGGCTGCCGTTCGACGTGCGCTATATTCAGATTCCGGCGCTGGCGATCAGCTCGACGAACATTCGTAAGCGAGTTGCTCGCGGTATGAGCGTGCGCTATCTTACGAGTGAGTCCGTGCTCGGCTACATTCGCAAACGCAGGCTATATGCCGATTTGGGCCAAGAAGATTTTGAGTGATGGGGGTCTACGTTGTCGGTAGAGGATCAGTTTGAGGGCGATGAGCGTGCGCTGCTCAAGCGCATTCAAGAGCTGCTCGATGTTCGCATGAAGGATAAGCGCAAGCGCTATGTGCATTCGCTGGGTGTTGCCGAGACCGCACTTCATCTGGCCGAGGTCTACGGCGTCGACCGCTTTGATGCCGCTGCCGCCGGCTTGATCCATGACTGGGACAAGGTGCTTTCCGATGACGAGCTGGTCACGCGCGCTCTGCATTACGGCATTAAGATTGCCGGTTCTCCTTCTGCCGCGACGCCGCTTTTGCATGGCCCTGTTGCTGCCTATGAGCTTCCGCAGCTTTTCCCCGAGTTGTCGCCGGCCGTTTTCCAGGCTGTCGACCGTCACACCGTGGGTGCCTGCGACATGACGCCGCTCGATATGGTGGTCTTTGTGGCCGATGCCATCGAGCCCAACCGCCACGGCGACTATGCGCATGCGCTGCGCAAGATGGTGGGGGAGTCGACGCTCGATGAGTTGTTCTTCTCCTGTTTTGCGCAGGGTTTGGTCTATGTGATCCAGTCCGGGCGTTATCTTTATCCCACGGCTATTATGATTTACAACCATTACGCCCAGCTGCGCTAGCTTGGGCTGTCTAGAAAGAGGTATTCCATGGCCGATGAGACCATGACCGACGATCAGATTCTTGAAGGTGTGGAGCACAAGAGTTTTGTTGCCACGTCCGACCGCACCGCTGCCTCGCTGTCCGCGAGCGGTGTTGCCGCCGAGGATGTCGCCCGCGCCGCCGCGCAGGCCGCCTACGACAAGAAGGGCGAGGACGTTCAGGTGCTCGACCTGACCGAGCTTTCCGACGTATGCGACTACTTTGTGCTTGCCACCGGTACCAACAACCGCCAGGTCGATTCTATCGTCGACGAGATCGAGGAGAAGGTCGCCGAGGCTTGCGGCGAGCATCCGTTCTCCATCGAGGGCCGCGAGCAGAAGACCTGGATGCTCATGGACTACGGTTCGGTTGTCGTCCACGTCTTCACTCCTGAAGCCCGCGACTTCTACCGCCTAGAAAAGCTCTGGGGCGACGCCCCCCAGCTCCCCCTCAACCTCCTCTAGTAGCTCATTTGAGACGGGGTTAGCTACCCTCACGCATATCGCCGGGCAGGTGCGGTTTTCCGCACCTGCCCGGCTTTCTTTTTGCCCAAAGTAGCTAATTTGGGACGGGGCTTTTTTAGCTACTACCTACCGTTCGCCGATAGAAGCGAGTTGCGGTTCATTGCGTGATATTTAGCTTTCCGACTCGGGTAACGTATTTGTTATCTGTAGAGGAGGAGATGCGTATGACTCGGACCGCGCGGGAAATCTCTGTTTACGGCTATTACCATGTCGTCCAAAAGGGCTGTGGTGGTCAGCTGATATTTGAGGATGCTGACGATCGACTCTATCTGATTCGACTGATAGCTTCGAAATGCCAGAAGTTCAAAGTGGATGTTATCGCATGGTGCCTTATGGATAATCACATTCACTTGTTGCTAGATGACGGGCATGCTCACCTGAGCGATTGTATGCATTCGATTACGACGGCGTATGCCATGTATTTCAATTCTAAGACAGGCAGGAGAGGTCCTGTTTTCCAGGATCGATTTAAGAGTGTGCCGATTCTCGATGATGATCAGCTGCTCAACTGCGTTCGTTACATTCACGATAACCCTGCGAAAGCCAGAATTGGCACTGCTTCGCTCTATCGCTGGAGCAGCTTTAGCGAGTATATGGGCTATCCGGGAATTTGTAAGACTGATTGCGTGCTCGGGTTGCTCGGGAATTCCCAGAGATTTTTTGCATTTAGCACCTCGGGCGAGCCCAATGGCTATTGCTTCCGTTATGGCGCTCATGTGAGTGATACTGACGCGCTTGAGTTTGCGCAGGCGTTGCTCAAACCATACGAGCCTCACTATCTCAACGCTCTGCCCAAGGGCGTGCGTGATGACTGTATCCGTAAACTCAAAAGCGAGGGCTTTTCGATCAAGCAGATCGTGCGCCTCACGGGTATCGGCCATTGCACGATTCAAAAAGTTAAAGTTGAAAAGTAGCTCATTTTAGGCGGGATAATTTTGCTGCGGCCGCCAAACCGGACATCCGGGGTAGTCAATTTGGGACGGGGCTTTTTTAGCTACCCTTTGGCTGACGGTGAATGAATTAGGCCGAATGAATCTCAACCGATATATAGGTGTAGCTAAAATAGCCCCGTCCCAAATTGACTACCAATGCCGTGTCGGACGGAAGGCAGCAACCCCCGTCCAAAAAAGACTAGTTATTGAAGCGGGATTGGCGGCCGAAGGATAGGGCGGTGTCGCCGAATTTGTCTCGGACGGCGTCGATGGCGACGGAGAGGTCGCGGCGGTCGCTGGATTGGGCTCCGCGGTCATCGATCTCGCAGAACAGGTCAGTCTGGATGCCGCCTTGGTGGTCGAAGTCGCTCATGCCGATGCCGGCTAAGCGAACATGCATGCCTTCTTGCCAGATGTTGTCGAGCAGTTCGAGTGCAACCGCCACGAAGATGTTCTCATCGTCGGTTGGATGAGGCAGCCGGCGCTGTGCCGTACGCCCGCTTCCATACGAATACTTGAGCTTGAGCGTTACCGTGGCACCCGTCAGCCCCTGACGGCGCAGACGGCGTCCCACCGACTCACCCAGCAGCGCAATCGCCGCCTCAATATCCCCACGCTCAGTCAAATCTTTCGCAAAGGTGCGTTCATTACTGACCGACTTGACCTCACGCTCCTCATCGAGACTCGTGACTTCGGAGATTTCGAGTCCCAGCGCACGCTGGCGCATGCGTTCGCCGTTGACGCCAAAAATAGAGGCCAAGGTGGATTCCGGTGCACGTGATAGCTCGCCGAGGGTGTAGATGCGCATGCGGCGCAGTCGCTCCTCGGCCGAGCGCCCGATGCCGCTCATGGCAGATACCGGCAGCGCGGCCAAAAAGCGCTGCTCGGTTCCGGGGCGCACGATGGTCAGCCCAAACGGCTTATCCCGCTCGCTTGCGATCTTTGCGACCGTCTTGTTGCAGCCCACGCCAATGGAGCAGGTCACTCCCAGCGCTGCCACGCGGTCGCTTATACGCCGCGCAACCAGCAGCGGGTCTTCGGGCGCAAAGCGACCCGGTGTGATATCGATAAAGGCCTCGTCGATGGACACACGCTCCACGCGCGGTGTCTCATCGGCAAGGATCGCCATGACCTGCGCGCTCACCTCGCGGTAGCGATCAAAGTGTCCGTGCGTCCAAATGGCCTGCGGGCACAGGCGCCGCGCCTCGGCCGAGGCCATGGCAGAATGCACGCCAAAGCGACGCGCCTCGTACGAACACGTGGACACGACGCCGCGCGACTCGGCGTCTCCGCCCACGATGAGCGGCTTTCCGCGCCATTCGGGATGATCGAGCATCTCCACGCTCGCAAAAAATGCATCGAGGTCCATCAGGCCCACCGCCGGACCCGTCCAGGGCGGCGGCGTAACGCCCGCAGCATCCTCATAACCGTATGTATGTTCGCGTCTTTCCATGTCATGAGTATACCGCGCAGCTCATGTGGGGTGCGTGGATGCGCTTGCAAATCGCGAATTCTTGTCTAAGATATGGATTTGCCCTCGACTACACCGAAGAAGTTGGTCTCACGGACTTCACCTGCCCGCGTCGATGGCGTATTATGTTCAACTGTTTGTTTGTAGTTGCAGCCTAAAGCTGCT
>DBGAZC010000056.1:0-3689 GCA_048472015.1 Collinsella sp.
TGTTGTACTGGTCGATGACAGAGGTGAGGTTTTGATCCCGCAGGCCCACGTTGGCAGGGATCACCTCGTCCATGTTCGCAGGATCGTCGATATAATTGCGGAGATACTGCACCAAGTTGATCTGCGTGGCGTTCTCCGTACGTTGTTGCTCATACCTCGAGCTTTCCTGCAAAGCCATCTGGGCGTCGCTCGTCAAATTCGTCAGGCCGGAGCGTTGCTTGAAGGCAGCGAGCTCGCTCTCCGTAGTGCCCAGCTCGCCGTTGATGATGCCGATGCGCTCCTCGATGAACTCAGCCGTCTTCTGCGCCACCTCGTTCTTCTCGTCGTTGGCGTCCTGGTTGTAGAACGACACCAAGCGATTGATGAAGTCCACGCCTCGTCGCCTCACCGTGTTCCTCAAGGATACCTTGGCGATCGTCGTCGTCTTGGACGAGGGTGTCACGCTCAACTCCTTGCCGTAAGCCTCGGCAGTGGACGTGGGCGTATGGACGTGGGCCACCAGCTCGATCTCCCCGCCCTCCAACTCGGGTATGGAATCCATGCCCGTGAAACTGAAAACCCCCACGGGGGTGGGCAATATGGCGGGGAGCCTGTCGAAGCCCTGCTCCATCGTCTCCTCGTCACCCTCCTTGTCGATCTTGTACTCCGCTCTCACCGTTAGCTGACCCTCCTTCGTGTAGCGCATGCGCAGCTCGACGGGGGCCACCAGACGGTCCGCCTCCTCGGGGGTGATGAACACGTTAACGGGGGAGTTCTTGTATAACGGGGGGTTGAAGCCCAAGGCGTTCGACTCCTCCATGTCGATATATAGGCCCATGTCACTCACCACCTTCTTGATCAACGTGCGGGACCTCAGGATCTCGACCTCGTTGTCGAAGTTGCTCGTCATCGAGAGCATGCCGAGGTCCTGTATGGCGGCAAGGCCGCTGGCGGCGTTAGCCCCCTTCTTCTCGTCCTCCTTGATCAGCACCGACGACGTGACGTTATACACCGGCGTCTGGTAACGCAGGAACACGTACATGCCGATACAACAGGCCAGCACGCTCGCCACGAACCAAGGCCAATAAACCATATACTTGAAAAACACGGCGTAAAGATTGATCTCACGATCCTCCCCCTCCGGATTGTTATTATTATTATTGCTTGTATTTATACCATCGTCCACCATCTCTCTAAATTTTCAATTCTCAATTCTCTATTTTCAATTATTTAAGTATGTTCACCAACAGGCCGGCGATCGAGACCAAGATCGAGATCGAGCTCACCCACAACGTCGTGCTGTTACCGATATCGGAGTTCTTCGCCTTCGTCTCGTTCGGCGTGACATAAAGGATGTCGTTCTGTTTCAAATAATAATACGGGGAGGTCACGATTCCGGCGTTGTTCAGGTCAAGGTTGATGATCTTGCGCTTCCCGCTCTCGTCCTCGCGGATCAGCTTCACGTTGTCACGTACGCCGTAGATCGTCATGTCGCCGGCCATCGCCAACGCCTCCAGAACGTTCACCTTCTCGTTCCCGATCGTGAAGCTGCCCGGACGGGCCACCTCGCCCAAGACCGAGATCTTGTAGTTCGCCATGCGCACCGTCACGATGGGCGCCTCCTTCAAGTAAGGCCTCAATCTCTCACGGATCAGGCTCTCCGCCTCGTTCTTCGTCAAGCCGCCGACCCTCAGCGTACCGATCACAGGGAAGTCGATCTCGCCGGAGTTGTTCACGAGGTATTGCTGCAACGTGGGTTGCGTCGTCGTGTTGATGTTCGTCAGGGCCGCGTTCAACGGGGTCTGCACCGTCAGGTTGAACGGGGCCGCCGCCTGAGGGTCCGTCGTGTTGACCGTGATGCTCAACAGGTCCTTCGGCATGATCTTGGCGTCATACAGGGGAAGCGTCCCCTCGAAATCGTTCACCGCCTCCGGGTTCTGGAGGTAGGGCACGTTCTTGTAGGACGTGCACGCCGCCAGCAAAAGGGGCAGCGAGAATAGGAACAGTAGTCTTTTGATCTTCATATTATTTTGTTATCGTTTTTATTTCTTTAAACACGGATGACACGGACTTAACGGAAAAGGCGGGACAGGAAACCTTTGGGTTTCTCCGGCTCGTATTCCGACTCGTATTTACGCGTCAAGTCCTCATAGCTCAGTCCCTTGGTCACCATCTCGTAGATCGTGCCCCAGTCCGGGAGGCCGCCGAGGTTGCGGTCGTCGATGAAAACGTCCGCCTTCAGCTTGCGGGAGAAGTGGTTGTTCCGGTCTCTCTCCTCCTCCGGGTAGTCACGGTTCACCGCGTAGAACTCCAAGCCACGCTCACGGCAGAAGGACAACGCCTCCTCCAAGAGCCCGCCCTCACGGACCGTCCAAAGGATCAGCTTATGCCGATCCGATTGCAATTTCCTCAACGTCTCGATGGCGAAAGGAAGCTCACGACCGATCGCCGGATACTTGTGCTCGACGATCGTACCGTCGAAATCTACCGCTATTATCATCTCTTTAATTCTCAATTTTCAATTCTCAATTATAAAAGGGCCGGACCACCGGACGGCCGGAGTGGTATATGTTAAAGCGGGGTCAGCCTATCGGCCAAAGCCAAGGGGTCTCCTAGCCGCTAGAGACGGCCATTGCCATCCGGGGGATCCGACCGTTTCTTTTCTGCCCTTATCTAATTCTCGCTTAACCGGGGCAAGCCCTCCACCTCGCCGGCGTGCCATTCACGGTAGTCCGCCAAGGGAAACCCGGGGACGGTCAATAGCTTGTAATCCGACCCGTCTCTTCTCAAGATATGCTTGCGGGTATATGAGCGGAGCGAGCGATCCGTAACGGACACCATCACGATCGGGAACGGGTAGGCGAACAGGCGCAACGGAGTGGTCTCGCTATCCGGGAACGCACGATGCAGCTGGTAGGCCGAACGCTCGAACGCTACCCAGTAGGGACCCGTGCAATACAGGTGTATTGAGTTTCGGTTCGCACGCTCACGATCCATGATCTCTGTCAAACGCTCACGCAACAGGTTCATCAGCCGGATGCCCGAAGGGACGCCGCATGTCTCTCTCTCTTCTCTCATATCTTTTATTCATCGCCGTTCCCGTGCCCGAACCAGCGGTCGTAATCCCGTAAACGACGTATCAACACGGACTTGCTCCTCTTGGGCGAGGCCTCCTCCATCCAAGGGCCAACCAGCTCGTGCGCCATGCGCTGGTAGAGGCTGCTGTCCGTACAGCCGTACAGCGTGACCAGCAACAAGGCACGGGATTGCGGCGCTTTTATCACCGGGAGCATGCTGCGCATCGTGGAGAGCAAACGATCGAACTCATCCGACTCGCCCAAAAGCAGATAGGCTGGAAGGAGCAAAGAGTAAAGCTTGCAACGGATCACGTCGGTCTCACCACGGAGAGAGGCGTAGCCACGCAGGACCTCACGGGCCAGACGGGCATCCTCATCCACTACCACGCCAGAGGCGTGGTAACGGCCCAAGGCCCCGTGCAAGCCCTCCGACAGACGGTCGTTGTCCAAATGGGTATACACGTGCTTGCCCCCCGTGTTCAGCTCGATCAACTCGTACTCCCCAGCTCTCACCTCGAACAAGGGGACCCACAGACAGTCGAGGATACGCACCATCACGTCCTTATGCCCACCGCCCGGCTGCACCACCACCTCCGCCTCCATGTCGGTAAAAGGGCCGGAGGTGATACGCAC
>DBGAZC010000057.1:0-14455 GCA_048472015.1 Collinsella sp.
GTTGTTCGGAGAGGCATTTCGCATGTTCCTCCTGGGCGAGGCGATCGGCTTCGTGGCCTTTATGGCCGCCTGCACGGTTCGCGTCGCCAAGGCGCTGCGAGATCCTCATGAGGTCGAAAGGTAAGTCGTGGAAATTTTTGAAAAGCTGCCTGATGAGATTAATCATCTGGTCAGCGAGTTCAGCTCCACCCCTGTCGTGGGCGATCTGAGCTGCGGCATCACGCAGTACTCGTTTTGGCTGATCGTCTCCACGATCGTGCTCCTGATCGTCCTGGCCGTGTTCAAGAAGAAGCAGACCCTGGTTCCCAAGGGCTTCTTCGTCAACGGTTTCGAGTACATCATCGAGTACGTCGAGAACGATATCGGCAAGGGTGTCGTGGGTGAGAACTGGAAGAAGCACTTCCCGTTCCTGTGCTCGCTTTTCCTGTTCATCCTGATCAATAACATGATCGGCCTGATCCCGGGAATGAAGCCCGGCACCGGTGCAATCGGCTCCACCGCCGCGCTCGCCATCTTCGCCTTTGTGTACTTCATCTACTACGGATGCAAGGCTCACGGCGTGATCGGCTACATCAAGAGCCTCGCCCCGCAGGGCGTGAGCTTCCCGATGAACGTGCTTGTGTGGGTCGTCGAGCTTTTCTCGACCTTCCTGCGCCTCATCACGCTCGCCGTCCGTCTGTTCTGCAACATGTTCGCAGGACACGTGGTCATGGGCTCGTTCGCCATCATGGCGAGCATGTTCATGCAGCCGCTGCTTCAGCAGGTTTCCGCGGCCCACGCCGTCGGCGCCCTGCCTTCGCTAGCCTGGCTTGCCATCCTCATCCTGATCTATGCGATCGAGCTTGTGGTCGGCGCCATCCAGGCTTACGTCTTCACGGTCCTTACCGCCGTGTATGTCTCCGAGGCAGAGGAGGTCGCGGAGGAGGAGTAGTCTTCCGCTCGCGCCTTAAAGGTAAGCAATTCGTTAAACCGCCGGTGCCCGTACCCATGGAGCCCGGCAGTTATAAAAAGGTTATCCTGCGTGAAATAAGACACGCACGACAAAGGAGGAATCGTGGGAGTTATCGGTTACGGTCTCGGTGTTATCGGCGCTGGTCTTGCTATCGGCCTGTCTGCTCTGGGTGCTACGGGTGCTATGGCCCGTCAGCCTGAGGTCCAGGGCCGCGTGTTCACCGTCTTCATCATGGGCTCCGCCTTCGGCGAGGCTCTGGCTCTGATCGGCTTCGTTGTCGCGCTGATCGTTAAATAGCACGGAGCGTCAAGTATGAATCTTTCATCCCAGAAGAGCGCGATCGCACTCTCCGCGTCCGCGGCCGCGCTGCTCATGCCGGTTTCCGCGTTCGCTGAGGACGGCGCTGCCGGTGCGGACATCCTCATCCCTAAGATGGCGGAGTTCATCCCGGCGCTTATCGCCTTCCTGATTATCTGGATCGTGCTGGCCAAGGTTGCCCTGCCGGGCATCATGAAAACCATGGAGGAGCGCGGCAAGAAGATCGAGGAGAGCCTCGACGAGGCCGAGAAGACCAAGCAGGAGGCTATCGCCAAGCGCGCTGAGTCCGACTCGATCGTCACCGACGCCCGTCGTCAGGCTGCCGACATCGTTCTCGAGGCCCGTAAGGACGCCGAGTCCGAGCGCGCCCGTATCATCGAGGCTGCTCACAAGGAGGCCGAGGAGATCATCGCCAAGGCCCATACGACCGTCGAGGACGAGCGCAAGTCCATCTACGCCGGTGCCGCGAGCTCCATCGCCGACCTGTCCGTTGCCGTCGCCACCAAGATCGTGGGCGAGGCACTCGAGGACGAGGCCGAGCAGAAGAAGCTCATCGAGCGCTACATCCAGGAAGCAGGTAGCCTGAATGCCGACTAGCCGCTATCAGGACAAGGTGCTCGAGACCTACGCGCGCTCCCTTCTGGAAGCCGCTAAGGCCGAGAACCATGTGTTCGAGGACCTCGAGATGATCGAGCGCCTGGCTTCCGCCAGCCCCGAGATCATCGCCGTGCTCGACACCATGTCCAAGCGCGACCAGCTCGACCTTCTTCCCAAGGTGGCAGCTGCCTTTAAGTATGTTGCCGAGGAAGACGAGGATGTAGTGGGCGTGACCGTCACCACGGCGATCCCGCTCGACGACGAGCTGCGTCAAACCATCACTAAGAAATGCGAGCAGGACTTCGGCCGCAAGGTATTCCTTATCGAGCAGGTCGACCCGTCTATCGTGGGCGGCCTGGTGCTCGAGGCCCGCGGCGAGCGTCGTGACATCTCCGTCAAGACGCAGCTGCGCATCGCACAGGAGACCCTCGCAAACTCTGCTAATTCGTACGGAGGTGAAGCCTAATGTCCGAAACCCTCAATGCCCAGGATATCGCCAAGAAACTGCAGGAGCAGCTCACGAGCCTCTCCGCGACGGTCGATACGCATGAGGTTTCAACGGTCGACGAGGTAGGCGACGGCATCGCGCGCGTCACTGGCCTCAAGAGCGCCATGGCAGGCGAGCTTCTGGAGTTCAAGAGCTCCGATACCGGTGAGACCGTCTTCGGCCTTGCCCAGAACCTTGACCGTGACGAGGTCGGCGCCGTTCTGTTTGGTGCCGTCGACTCCATCAAGGAAGGCGACGAGTGCCGCACCACTGGCCGCATTATGGATATCCCCGTGAGCCGTGCCATGCTCGGCCGCGTCGTCAATCCGCTCGGCCAGCCCATCGACGGTTTGGGTGACATTGTCGCCACGCATCGTCGCCCCATCGAGTTCAAGGCCCCCGGTGTCATCGACCGTACCCCGGTGTGCGAGCCGGTTCAGACTGGCCTGTTGGCTATCGACTCCATGGTGCCTATCGGTCGCGGCCAGCGTGAGCTTATCATCGGCGACCGTAAGACCGGCAAGACCGCTATCGCCATCGACGCCATCCTCAACCAGCGTGGCAAGGGCATGGTCTGCATCTATGTCGCCATCGGCCAGAAGGCCTCCACGGTTGCCAACATCCGTGAGACCCTCGCCCAGCATGGTGCGCTCGAATACACCATCATCGTTTCGGCAACCGCTGCCGATTCCGCTCCTATGCAGTACATCGCGCCTATGGCCGGTGCCGCTATCGGCGAGTTCTTCATGTACAACGGCGAGGACGGTAAGCCCGCCAGCGAGACCAACCCTGGCGGCCACGTGCTCGTCATCTACGACGACCTGTCCAAGCAGGCCGTGGCCTACCGTCAGATGTCGCTGACGCTGCATCGTCCGCCCGGACGCGAGGCCTATCCTGGCGACATCTTCTACCTGCACTCTCGTCTGCTCGAGCGTGCCGTCAAGATGTCCAAGAAGAACGGTTACGGCTCCATGACGGCTCTTCCGATCATCGAGACCCAGGACGGCGACGTCTCGGCCTACATTCCGACCAACGTCATTTCCATTACCGATGGTCAGATCTACCTGCAGTCCGAGCTCTTCTTCCAGGGCCAGCGCCCGGCAGTCGACGTGGGCATTTCCGTGTCCCGCGTCGGTGGCGACGCACAGACCAAGGCCATGAAGCAGGTCGCCGGCAACCTCCGTCTGGACCTTGCTTCGTACCAGGAGCTCGCCGGCTTTACGCAGTTCGGCTCCGACCTCGACGAGGCTACTCAGAAGCAGCTGACCCATGGTGCCCGCATGACCGAGCTCCTGAAGCAGCCGCGCTACAAGCCGTTTGAGGTTGGCGAGCAGATCGTTACGCTGTTCGCTGGCAACGAGGGCTTCCTGGATGACCTGGAGATCGCCGACGTGCTGCCTTTCCGTGCCGAGCTCATCGAGTACATGGACAATGGCTTTGGCTCGCTGCTCGACAAGGTTCGCGCCAAGAAGATCGATGATGACACCAAGGCTGAGCTCTTGCGCGTCATCGGCGACTTCAAGCAGCAGTTCATGGCCAAGCACCATTCGGATGTTTCTGGATCAGAGGAGAACTAAGCCCCATGGCCAACCTTCGCGACATTAAGAAGCGAATCTCCTCGGTTACCACGACCAAGCAGATCACGCGCACGATGGAGATGGTCTCTACGGCCAAGATCCGTCGTGCCCTCGATCGCTCCAAGCAGGCCGAGCCCTATAAGGAGGCGCTGACCGACGTCATGTTGACGGTCGCCGGCGACGCCTCCTGTTCGGGCACCGATCCCATGCTGCAGAAGCATGAGAGCGTCAAGCATGGCCTGATTGTCGTTATTGCTTCGGACCGCGGCCTTGCCGGCGGTTTCAATACGACGGTGGAGCGCACGTCCGAAAAGCTCGCCGCTTCTTGGGCGAACGACGGCA
Source organism: Collinsella sp. (assembly GCA_048472015.1). Taxonomy (GTDB): domain Bacteria; phylum Actinomycetota; class Coriobacteriia; order Coriobacteriales; family Coriobacteriaceae; genus Collinsella. The sequence continues at coordinate 4,274 of DBGAZC010000057.1, forward strand.
TCGAGTGCGAGATTATCGCGTGTGGGCGCAAACCGGCCACGTATTTCCGTGACCGCGCAAACGTCGTCATGCACTTTGAGGGCAACTCCTCTGAGCCCGATTTCAATCAGGCCCGCATGATCTCCTCTCATATCTGCGATGCGTATCGTGCCGGTGAGCTTGACCGTGTCGAGCTTGTCTACCACCACGCCAAGAACCGCGTGGATCAGGAGCTTCGCGTCGAGCATCTGTTGCCGCTCGACCCCGAGATGATCGCTATGGCCCACGGTCCGCGTAAGAACGAGACCGACGCCCCTAAGCGCATCTCGTCCACGTTCGAGTTCGTGCCCTCTCCCGAGCATGTTCTCGGCAAGCTTGTGCCGTCTTATATCCTGACGGTCATCTACCAGGCCCTGATCGATTCGGCGGCTGCCGAGCAGGGTGCACGCCGCAAGGCCATGCACTCCGCGACGGAAAACGCCACCGCGATCATCTCGACCCTTACCCGCACGTATAGTCGCGTGCGCCAGGCTTCGATCACGACCGAGATTAACGAGATCGTCGGCGGAGCCTCAGCATTGGAGGAACAGTAATGGCTAATAACACCGTAAAGCTTGCGGTCGAGGAAGCCACCAAGAAGACGACTGCCGGTGATGGTCGCATCGTGCGAATCATCGGTCCTGTCGTCGACGTCAAGTTTGACGGTGCGGTGCCCCCGATCTACAACGCGCTCACGGTCGAGGCCGAGACCCCGATCGGTCATCTGAGCACGATCCTCGAGGTCGAGAGCCAGCTTCCGGGCGGCGTCGTCCGCACGGTCGCCATGTCCTCGACCGACGGCCTGCAGCGCGGCCTCATCGCCACCGATACCGGTGAGCCCATGAAGATGCCCGTTGGCCCCAAGACGCTCGGCCGTATTTGGAACGTCATGGGCAAGCCCGTCGACGGCAAGCCCATGCCCGAGGTGGAGGAGTTCTACCCCATCCATCATGCAGCGCCCCGTTTCGACGAGCTCACCACCAAGACCGAGATCTTCGAGACCGGCATTAAGGCCGTCGACCTGCTCGAGCCCTACATCCGTGGCGGCAAGACAGGCCTGTTCGGCGGCGCCGGCGTCGGCAAGACCGTTTTGATTCAGGAGCTCATCAACAACCTCGCCCAGGAGCACGGTGGCACCTCGGTGTTCACCGGCGTCGGCGAGCGTACCCGCGAGGGCACCGACCTGTTCCTCGAGATGAGCGAGTCTGGCGTTATCGACAAGACCTGCTTGGTCTATGGCCAGATGAACGAGCCGCCCGGAGCGCGTCTGCGCATCGGTCTGGCCGGCCTTACCACCGCTGAGTACTTCCGCGACTGCGGCCAGGACGTTCTGCTGTTCATCGACAACATCTTCCGCTTCTCCCAGGCAGGTTCCGAGGTTTCCGCGCTGCTGGGCCGTATGCCGTCCGCCGTTGGTTACCAGCCCACGCTGGCAACCGAGATGGGCGACCTCCAGGAGCGTATTACCTCGACCAAGACGGGCTCCATTACCTCCGTCCAGGCTGTCTACGTCCCCGCAGACGACCTGACCGACCCGGCGCCTGCCACGACGTTTACGCACCTCGACGCCACCACGGTTCTTTCGCGTAGCATTTCGTCGCTCGGCCTGTTCCCGGCTATCGACCCGCTCGCATCTTCCTCCGACGCTCTCGATCCCTCGATCGTCGGCGAGGAGCACTACCGTGTCGCCGTCAAGGTCCAGGAGCTCCTGCAGGAGTACTCCGACCTTCAGGACATCATCGCCATTCTGGGTATGGACGAGCTGTCCGAGGAGCAGCGCCTTACGGTCAACCGTGCCCGTAAGATTCAGCAGTTCCTCTCGCAGTCCTTCCACGTCGCGGAGAAGTTCACCGGCAACCCCGGTGTCTACGTCCGCGTCGAGGATACCGTCCGCTCTTTCGCCGAGATTGTCGACGGCAAGGCCGATGACCTGCCCGAGCAGGCTTTCCGCTATGCTTCCACGATTGAGGACGTGCGCGAGCGCGCCCGCAAGATGGGGGAGAAGTAGGTTATGCGTATCCGCATCGTGTGCCCCGTGAGCTGCGCCTATGAGGGCGACGCTGCGTTTGTGTCGATTCCGTCCACGGATGGCGAGTTTGGCGTTCTGCCTGCTCACTCCAGCGAGATCTGCACGATCGACCGCGGTTACGTTCGCGTTTCCGATAAGGCCATGGGCACTGTCGACCACACGTTTGCCGTGGCCGGCGGCTATGCCCAGGTTGCGGACGATGTCGTGACCGTTCTCGCCGAGCGCGCTTGCGATTTGGCGACCGTCGATGCCGACAAGCTTAAAGCTGATATTCAAGGTTTTGAAGAGAAGCTGGGTAATTTGTCGGAGGATGATGCACGCCGCGCCTACCTCTATAATGAAATCGCATGGTGTAAGCTCAAGCTTGCCCAATAGTCAAACGATTTAGCGTTCGACCATTTGCGAACACATCATGCCCGGGATGGCCCAGCCACCCCGGGCATGCTTTTTGAAAGGGTAGACCTTGGATATTATCCGCGTTGAGGGTGGCCACGCCATCGGAGGCTCCGTGCCCGTCTCGGGTGCCAAGAACTCCGCGCTCAAACTCATGGCGGCAACGCTTCTGGCGCCGGGCAAGACGACGCTGCAGAACGTGCCCGATATTTCCGATGTTCACGTGATGGGCAAGGTGCTCAAGGGCATGGGCGCTACGATCGATGTTCTCGACGAGCACACGCTCGAGATTGATACCTCTCAGGTCGATTCTTGGGAGGCCCCCTACGAGCTCGTTGCCAAGATGCGTGCTTCCACCGCCGTGATGGGACCCCTGCTGGGTCGCTTCCATCGCGCCAAGATCGCCATGCCGGGCGGCTGCAACCTGGGTGCTCGCAAGATCGATATGCACATTCTTGGTCTTGAGGCCCTGGGCGTTGAGTTCGATACCGCCCACGGTTACATCAACGCTAATGCTCCCCAAGGTCTGCGCGGTACCACCGTCACGCTCGAGTTCGCCAGTGTCGGTGCGACCGAGAACCTCATTATGGCATCCGTGCGCGCGCAGGGCACCACGGTTATCGACAATGCCGCCCGCGAGCCCGAGATCGTCGATCTCGCCAACATGCTCAACGAGATGGGCGCCAAGATTGTTGGCGCCGGTACGCCTGTCGTGACCATCGAGGGCGTGGAAGAGCTGCATCCTGTTACCCATCGCGTGGTGGGCGACCGCATCGAGGCCGGTACCTTTATCGTTGCCGGTGCGTTGATGGCCGACGATCGCGGTGTCGATATCACGGGCTTTTGCCCCATTCACTTGGGCATGGTGCTCAAGAAGATGGAGCTCATGGGTATCGACTGCGAGCGCGTCGAGGATGGCGTCCATGTGAACCGTGTCGAGCGTATCAAGCCGGTCGACATCCAAACGCTTCCGTTTCCCGGCTTCCCGACGGACATGCAGGCGCAGATTATGGTACTCTCCGCCCTTGCCGACGGCAGTTCCGTTATTACCGAGAACATCTTCGAGAATCGCTTTATGTTTGCCTCTGAGCTGGTGCGCATGGGTGCCGACATTCGTATCGAGAGCCATCATGCCATGATTCATGGCGTCAAGGGCTTCTCGGGTGCACAGGTTACCTCGCCCGATCTGCGTGGCGGAGCGGCTCTTGTGGTTGCCGGTCTTATCGCCGACGGCGTTACCGAGGTCTCGGCCATCCATCACATCAAACGTGGCTACGAGCAGTTTGTCGAAAAGCTGCAGGCGCTTGGCGCGCATGTCGAGCATGCTACCGTCCCCGATCCCGTCATCTACTAATACAGGTTGCCTATGTTTAATAAAAAGCCCCTCGCGGATACCACCGCCCGAAGACCCTCAACTGGTGCGCAGGCCAAGATCTACAGTCGCGATAACGTGGCTCGCTATTCCGAGCGCGCTCGTCAACGTCGTCGTAGCCACACGATTCGTCACGTCGCGCTCATTGTCGTGCTTGGCGTGCTGCTGAGTGCCACTACCGCTGCCGGCCTGTGGTTTGCCACCATTATGGGCAAGCTCGGCGATTCTAATGTCATTACCGACAATCTGCGTCGGGTTCTGGTTGACACCGATGAGGCAAAGGATCCGTTCTACGTGCTGCTTCTTGGCACCGACGGCCGTCCGGGCGAGGATACGTACCGTGCCGACTCGATTATCCTGGCACGCATCGACCCCACGCAAAAGCAGGCGACGCTCATTTCCGTTCCGCGCGACACCAAGGTCGAGTACAAGGGCGAGACCATGAAGATCAACGCCTGCCATACCGTTGGCGGCGCCGAGGCCATGGTCGAGGCGGTCAACGAGCTGTGCGGTGTTCAGATTTCCCACTATGCCGAGGTCAGCTTCGACGGTATGCAGGCGCTGATTGATTCGGTTGGCGGTATCGACATTAACGCAACCGATGATGTTGACGACCCCGAGCACCTGGATATTAAGATTACCGCTGGCCAGCAGCATATGGACGGTGCCACCGCCCTTACCTATGCCCGCTGCCGCTACACCTATGCCGACGGCGATTACACGCGCATGCGCCACCAGCGTCAGGTGCTTGGCGCCCTTGCCAACCAGATTATCAATAACTTCGATGCCACGAAGATTTTTGGCCTGGTTAATTCGCTGTCCGATATGCTCGTAACCGATATGAGCGTTCAGGATATCGTGGCTACGGTCAACGCCATGCGCGGTATGGATGTCGACGGTATCTACTCGGCCAACCTGCCCTCGTACGCCGACGACAGCACCATGATCGACGGTGTGAGCTACGTCTTTGTCTACGAGGACGAGCTCAAGGAAATGATGGAGCGCGTCGATGCCGGCAAGGATCCCAAGGGTCCCAACACCATGGGTCTTTCCGACGGTTCCAGTTCTACGATCGGCGACCTGAACAACAACACGTCTGACGACTACGCAAACGGTACCGCAACTTCATCGGTCAGCTCTGACGATTCCGATGACTCAGGCGATTCGAGCGATTCGGACTACTACGAAGAGCCCACCGGCGACGGTAACGGCTACGAGGCCAACTACTAAGTTACGGCGTTTTACCAAACGCCGTAACGGCTCGACGCTGCGCGCCGCCCAAGGCGACAATTTGTCATTCAAAAGGCAGGGCATGACCAGAAGGTCAATGCCCTGCCTTTTTCATGCCAACTTGTTCGCCTTGGACGTCGCTCGCTGACGTTGGCTCAACCTGCGGTGCTGACTACTCCCCTTGCACCAAAAACCGCCCCGTTCTCGGTTTTGAGGACGGGGCGGTTTTGCTTACCTAGATTGTTCGAGTTCCCTATGCAAAGCGGGCGACGAGCTCCTGGAGCACGTCGGTCATCTTGACGAGCGAACTGACCGGGACGAACTCGTTGACGCCGTGGTAGCAATAGCCGCCGGTGGAAAGGTTGGGGCAGGGCAGACCGCGGAACGACAGCTGGGCGCCGTCGGTGCCGCCACGAATTGGCAGCACTTGGGGCTCAACGCCGCAGGCAAGGTAGGCTTCCTTGGCAACATCAATAAGCTCGGGATAGTCACGAACGATCTCGGCCATATTTCGATACTGCTGCTTAATCTCGACCGTCACGCGCTCCTCACCCAGACGCTGGTTGAGCATCGAGGCAGCGGCATCAATAAGGTCGAGTTTCTGCTGGAACTTGGCGGCGTCATGGTCGCGGACGATATAGCGCGCTGTGGCGTGATCGACGGTCGCAGATACACCCTCAAGGTGATAAAAGCCCTCGTAGCCTTCCGTATACTCCGGGCGCTGTACGTAGGGGAGCAACGCGTTGAAGTCGCAGAACAGATTGCCTGCGTTGACCATACGGCCCTTAGCGTCGCCCGGGTGGATGGACTGGCCCTCAAAGCGGACGGTCGCCTCGGCGGCGTTAAAGCACTCCCACTCCAGTTCGCCGATGGGGCCGCCGTCGACCGTGTAGGCGTACTTGCAGCCAAAGGTATCGATATCCAACAGCTCGGCTCCGTGGCCGATCTCCTCGTCAGGGCAGAAGCAAATGCCGAGTGCGGGATGGGGCAGAGAGGGGTCCTGAGCGATACGCGCGACAAGTGACATGATCTCGGCGACGCCTGCCTTGTCGTCCGCGCCCAGCAGCGTGGTGCCATCGCTGCAGACTAGGTCCTCACCCGCGAGGTCGTTCAGGGCGTGAAGCTTGGCGGTACTCATGGCAACGGGCTTACCGTCAACCGTGCCGCAGACCAGGTCGCCGCCTTCGTAGTGTACGATGTGCGGCTTCACGCCGGCGCCCGGTGCAACTTCGGTGGTGTCGAGATGGGCAATCAGGCCCAGGGCGGGCTTGTCCTCAGCGCCCGCACTTGCGGGGATATGCGCGCAGACATAGGCGTGCTCGGTCACGTGGGCATCTTCCGCACCAAGCTCGCGCAGCTCTTCAGCCAGCACGTTGGCAAGGTCAAACTGAACGGCGCTCGAGGGTACCTGGTCGCAGTTTGCATCCTCGGACTGCGTGTTGATCTGGACGTAGCGCAAAAAGCGCTCGAGGACATCGGGGCTCGTGGTGGTGTTTTCCATAAAGACCGCTCCAATCTTGGTCGTCGTGTGCAACAAGAACTCTAGCACGGTATGCCACGGCATACCGCGACGCTTGGATGGGGTAGAATCAGCCATTGAATGCAGAAGGGACGGAAGATCATGGATACGACAAATAGCTCGCGCGAACTACATCTGACGGTGGCGAACGAAGACTACTTGGAGTGCATGGTTCGCATTGAAAGCGAAGAGGGGGAAACCAACGGCGTGCGATCGGTCGACATCGCGCAGCGCCTTGGCGTCTCCAAGGCATCGGTCAATAAAGCGGTTTCGGCGCTCAAGGCATCCGAGCTTGTCGAGCAATCGCACTACGGTAAGGTAATCCTGACCGATCGCGGCCGCGAGGTTGGCACGGCTATCTGGTACCGTCATCGCCTCATCCGCACGTTTTTGGTTCAGGAGCTCGGTGTCGAATTTGAGCGAGCCGATTCCGAGGCCTGCATGATGGAGCATGCGCTATCCGAGGACACGATGAGCCGCTGGCTCGCCTATCTCGAAAAGCAGGGAATCAGCGTCGAGGAATAGCGGGATATATATGGATACGAGTTATTACAACCGCTTTGGTGCCGAGGAACTTACGCGCCGCTTGTCGAGCGAGACCTTGTTGGCGCAGGGCCCCATGGGCAGTGTTTTGTTGAGTGAGTACGATGCCGCCGACATTCCACCGGCGTTTTGGAATCTGGCAGAGCCGCAGACCGTTTCTCGTATCCATCGCTTGTATGTCGCCGCCGGCGCGCAGGTGCTCATTACCAATACCTTTCAGGCATCGAGCTATGCCCTCAAGCACGACCAGATTGCGCCGTCCGTGGCGGAGGTCAATCGCGGGGCCGTCGACGATGCCCGCCAGGCGCACCCTCAGCTACTGCTGGGCTCGATGGGCCCGATCGGTATTGAGTGGTTTGCCGAGGACTCTGTCGAGTATCGTGAAATCCGCGGCATTGCGCGCGAACAGGCGCACGCCTTGCTCAATGCTGGTGTTGACGGTCTGCTGATCGAGACGGTGACGTCTATCCGTAATCTGCAGCCCATGCTTGCCGGCGCCCGAGATGCCGCCGACGGCATGCCTGTTCTGGTGAGTTTTGTCGTTGACGATAAAGGCGACCTGCTGGGCGATGGCCTCAACATCGAGGCAGCCGTTTTGTACGCCGAAAAACACGGCGCAAACTCGGTTGGTGTTAATTGCTGTTCGCTTGCGGCCGCGAATGCGGCGGTGCCCAGGATGGTTGCATCGGCGACTACTCCCGTTACGGTGCGTCCCAACGTAGGCGATCCGGTCCAGACTCAGGATGGCCCCGTATGGCACGAGAATCCCGAAGCTTTCGCGCGCGCATGCATCGAATGGAGACATGCCGGCGCCGCAATGGTGGGCAGTTGCTGTGGAACCACGGCAATCACTACGGCAGCGATGGCCGAGGCGCTCGATATATAAAGGGCAAAACCGCTCCATACGGGGCGGTTTTTTTATTGCTTGCATGTCCTCGGCAGCATTTGCCCAAATGGTGAATGCTGGTGCCGGCAGGTTGCTGAGTGCGTGTTGCGGGTATACCTCACGCGTACCATGATCCAAACACTGTGAGGTGTCTGCGCGTGTGCGCGATAATTCATTTTGGAACTGACGGTTGGCGCGCTCGCGTCGATGAGGACTTCACTGCCGATAACGTTGCCCGTATCGCCGATGCCGTCGGCGAGTTGTGGCAAAAGACCAATCCGGGCAAAACGGTATATATAGGGTTCGACACCCGGCCCCTGGCGAGCGAGTTCGCTGAGCTTGCGGCGGGCGTGCTAGCAGCGCACGGGCTGGACGCCGTGCTCGCTTCGCGACCTGTTCCGACCCCTGCCCTTACGTGGGCGGCGGCTTATGACGGTGGGGCGTGCGGCGCGCTCATGGTGACGGGGTCCCATCATCCGCAGGGTTATCTGTGCCTCAAGATTCGCATGGGTGACGGCTCGACCGCCAACCAGGATGTCATCGAAGAGCTCGAAGAGACCATGGCTCCCGAGCCAATGGGGATCGAGGGGCAATATCGCACCGCGGATATCATTCCTGACTATATGCAGGCGGTGGCATCGTTTGTCGATGCCGAAGCCATCCGCGACGCGCACCTGCGCGTGGTTGTCGATCCCATGGGCGGCGCAGCCCAGGGTTATCTAGCCGACTTGCTGCGCGAGCTTGGCGTTGAGGTGCACGAGATTCACGCCGGGCAGGCGTCTGACCAAGAAGATATCTGCCCCGACCCCGTTGAGCCTTGGGTGGACACTTGCGAGCGCGCGGTTATCGAGGACGGAGCTTGCGCCGGCCTGGTGACCGACGGCGACGCCGATCGTATCGGCGCGGTTGACGAGCGCGGCAGATATATACATCCGCATCAGATCATGGCGCTCGTTTTGGGCGACTTGGTTCAATTTCGTAATTTGGAGGGGCGCGTCGTCGTCAATCTTTCGTGTTCGACGCTCGTGCGTCGCATTGCCGAGGCGCTTGGCTGCCGCGTGACCGTCAAACCAGTCGGTTTCAAATATATAGCGGCAGAGATGAAGAAGGGCGGCGTCCTCATAGGCGGTGAAGAAGCCGGTGGTATCGGCATCGCCGCGCATATGCCCGAGCGCGATGGAATCCTCGCCTGTCTGATTCTGTGTGAGCTTATGGCAAAGACGGACGCGCCTTTGGGCGTTCTGGTCGACCAACTCGAGGATAGTTTTGGTAAGACGAGTTACGGTCGACGGGATTTGCGCCTTGAGGCCGAAGATGCCGAAACGTTACGAACCCTGCTGCCGGGCGTAAACCCCAAGTCGATTTGTGGCAAGGTGCCGCAAAACGTTAGTCATATGGATGGCTTGCGTTTGGCATTCGAGGATGACACGTGGCTGCTGGTCCGTCCTAGCGGGACCGAACCAGTGGTGCGCGTCTACGCCGAGGGGTTCTCGGTGGAAGAACGTGATGAGTTGCTCGATGCTGGCTGTGCTTTAGCTAGGGGGACGTATCCGCTTTAACCATGAGACTGCCTTATATAAAGAGATGCTCGGCGAGCGGTAGTTAACGGCTGGCAAACGTTAGTCGGATCACAGGATGTGTAGGAAATGTGTACGACCAGATTCCCGCCCCCGGGGCCCCTCCGGTCTGGCAATATATCTCCTTGCCGCGCGGCCCGGTCGGACCGGATGAGCCGCCAGGCGTGCACCTTGAGAACCGGATACTGCGAGGATGGACACACCAGATGTGTCGCATCCGGGCAGACAGTGAACCATTTGAAATGGTCTAACTTGGATTTGTTTTTCGCAAGGCCGCCGAGAGGCGGCCCCGAGAAATTCCTTTTCCTATCTAATAGAACCATATGAATCGAACGGAACCGATCAGCGATGAACTGAGAGGACCGGACGGGCTCGAAGCCCATTTACTTTGGACGGAGAGTTCGATCCTGGCTCAGGATGAACGCTGGCGGCGCGCCTAACACATGCAAGTCGAACGGCACCCCTCTCCGGAGGGAAGCGAGTGGCGAACGGCTGAGTAACACGTGGAGAACCTGCCCCCTCCCCCGGGATAGCCGCCCGAAAGGACGGGTAATACCGGATACCCCGGGGTGCCGCATGGCACCCCGGCTAAAGCCCCGACGGGAGGGGATGGCT
>DBGAZC010000058.1:0-25692 GCA_048472015.1 Collinsella sp.
TCTCCCCGTGCCGTGGGGGCCGCGGTCGCGCGTAATCCCATTTCGATTATCGTGCCGTGCCATCGCGTGGTCGCGGCCGACGGCTCGCTTAACGGATATGCCGGCGGCCTCGACCGTAAGGAGTGGCTGCTCCGGCTTGAGAGCGCGTACGAGGAGTAACGCTCGAACACTTTGCATAACTAGGACGCCGTGAAAGAACGAGTCGCCGTCTTTTCGCGACCGGCATGCGTCCAAGCGCTCGGCATCTGCGCCTTAAGTTTGGTTAAGCCAAATCCTGCGTATTTGAAAACGCGCAGGTTGAGCAGCTAAGGCTGCGCTAAGACGGCTGGCGGTGCGCTATCATCGGCGGTATCGAAACCTGTAGAGCCGTGCGCCAAAGGAACAACCATGAAGCTGATGCTTGCCGAGGACGAACCCGGCCTCTCCCGCGCCCTTACCGCGATTCTTCAACATAGCGACTACGAGGTCGACACTGCCCTCGACGGTCTGACGGCGCTCGAATATCTGCTCGCCAACGACTATGACGCCGCAATCCTGGACATCATGATGCCCGGCATGGATGGCATCGAGGTGCTCAAGCGCACACGCACCGCCGGTAAGCGACTGCCCATCATCATGCTCACGGCAAAAAGCGAGGTGTCCGATAAGGTCGAGGGCCTGGATGCCGGCGCCAACGACTATCTGACTAAGCCGTTTGCCGCCAAGGAGCTGCTCGCGCGCATCCGTGCCATGACACGTGCCGCGACGGCAATTGACGCCACGACGCTCAGCGTGGGCAACGTGCGCCTCGACACGGCGGCTTGCACGCTTGTGGGTCCCTTGGGTGAGGAACACCTAGCCAATCGTGAGTTTCAGCTTATGGAACTCTTTATGCACAACGCCGGGACGCGCATGCCCACCGAGCGTCTGATGCTCGAGGTTTGGGGCGAGGACGCGCCCGAAGGTGCCAACGTGGTGTGGGTCTACATCTCATACCTGCGTAAAAAGCTGACGGCGCTCGGTGCCGACGTGGCCATTCGCGCATCGCGCAACCAGGGCTATTCGCTCGAGGTTGTCGAGGAAGGCGAATAAGCGTGAGCGCGAGCGCGTGGTGGAAGCGCGCGACGGCAAAGCTCGGCATGGGCGCGGACTCGGGTAATCCGGGGCGCGCCGATGCTGCCAGTGCAATGGGACGTCGCCTGCGTCGTAAGTTCATCCTGGTTGCCATGGGTGCCGTGACCGCCGTGCTTACGCTTATCATCGCCGGCATCAATATCGTCAACTACTCGCATGTCTGCAAGATGGCCGACGCTCGTCTGGACTATATCTTGGCGGGCAAGGACGGCATCGATTGGACGGATGAGCCCAAGACCGATCTCGGCGAGGATGTGGGCGCCGGTAAGACCGCTGCCGGTGACAGGGTGGTCATGCGCACCGGGCACTTCGAAGGTATGACGGCGGAGTCTCCCTTCGACACGCGCTACTTTACGGTGTCGATTGCCGGTGGGCAGGTGACCGATGTCAACACGGCCCGCATTGCCGCGGTGGGTGCCAAGCGTGCTGCACGCATCGCTGCAGGACTATATTCCAAGGGTTGGACCTCGGGCTTTTCTGGTAACTACCGCTATACGGTTACGGTTCAGGGCGACGAGACCACCTATGTGTTTGTGGACTGCTCGCGCGAGCTTGCAAGCTTTCATTCGTTTTTGAGCGCGAGCGTGGCGATTAGTTGCATTGGCTGGCTGGCGGTGTTGGCAATTGTGGCGGGTGCCTCGGGCGCGGTGATTCGGCCGATGGTCGAGAGCTACAGCAAGCAAAAGCGCTTTATTACCGATGCAAGCCACGAGATCAAGACGCCGCTGGCCGTGATTGATGCCGCCAATGAGGTGCAAGAGATCGAGAGCGGCGAGAGCGAGTGGACGCAGAGCATTCACGAACAGGTTGCACGGTTGACGGCGCTCACGGAGCGTCTGGTGTTTTTGGCTCGCATGGACGAGGGTTCGGCGGGCTTTACCATGATATCGATCGATCTTTCGGAGGCAGTGGACAAGGCGGCGTCGCCGTTTGAGTCGGTGGCGGTTTCGCGTGGCAAGCGTCTGTCGACGTCGATTGCGAGTGGCGTGCGGGCCCATGCCGATGCTGCAGCGGTGGCGCAGGTGGTTGAGCTGCTGCTGGATAACGCCACGCGCTATGCGAGTGAGGGCAGTGTAATTGAGTTGAGTCTGCGTGCCGTCTCACGCGGTGCAGGCAAAGGTTCGGCCGAGCTTGTCGTTTCGAACGCCGTGGACGAGCTGCCCGAAGGCGACCTAGATCGATTGTTCGACCGCTTCTATCGTGCGGACGTGTCGCGCAGCTCCAAGACGGGCGGCTCGGGCGTGGGCCTATCCGTGGTGCGTGCCATCGCCGAAGCCCATGGTGGGAGCGCTTCTGTCTGCGGCCACGGCAACCAGATCACCTTCACCGTCCGCCTCTAAAACCTGCCAAAATGAACCTGTCCCTTTTTGGTCGGCGTGAAATGGGTAATACTAAAGAGTTATCCGACCAGATGGGAACCGATCGATGGCTTATATCGAATTCAAAGACGTCATCAAAGCATACGGCGAGGGCGACGCCCGCATTCATGCGCTCGACGGCGCGAGCTTTACGGTCGAGCGCGGCGAGCTCGCCATCATTCTGGGTGCTTCGGGTGCCGGCAAGACCACGGCGCTCAACATTCTGGGCGGCATGGATACGGCGACCTCCGGCACCGTGACGGTGGACGGGCGCGACGTGAGCTCCGCCAACGAGGCGCAGCTCGTGGAATACCGCCGCGCCGACGTCGGCTTTGTCTTCCAGTTCTACAATTTGGTCCCCAACTTGACGGCGCTCGAAAACGTCGAGCTCGCGGCGCAAATCTGCCCCGATTCGCTCGATGCCGAGCAAACGCTTTGCCAGGTTGGCCTGGGCGAGCGCCTCGCCAACTTCCCCGCGCAGCTTTCGGGCGGCGAGCAGCAGCGCGTGTCCATCGCCCGCGCGCTGGCCAAGAACCCCAAGCTGCTTTTGTGCGACGAGCCCACGGGTGCACTCGACTACAAAACCGGCAAGCAGATCTTGCAGTTGCTACAGGACACCTGCCGCAAGCAGGACATCACGGTCATTATCATCACCCACAACTCCGCGCTGGCGCCCATGGCCGATCGCCTGATCCGCTTTAAGAGCGGCCGCGTGGAGAGCGAGACGGTCCAGCAAAATCCCGTGCCCATCGAGACGATCGAGTGGTAGCGCCCATGGACCAAGATTGCCAAAACAGCCAAAACCACGATACGGAGCACGCGGGCCGCGATCGGGAGTTCGCGACCTACCGTACCGCTCAAAGCTCAAACGATATGGTGCCGACGGTTTTTCGCCGAGGCATCTACCGCACGATTCGGGGCAGTCTTAAGCGCTTCCTATCTATCGTGGTCATCACTGCGCTTGGCGTGAGCGTGATGTGCGGCCTTAAGGCGGGCTGCGAGGATTTGTGCGATTCGGTCGACGCCTATTTTGACCAGCAGAATGTCTATGACATTAACGTGCAGTCGACCTATGGCCTTACGCGCGACGATCTCGCGGCTATCCAAGAGGTCGACGGCGTCGAGACGGTCGAGGGCATCTACACCGAGACCGCCTACACCGCCGTGGGCACAACGCGCGAGCGCGTGGTCGTGCAAAGTCTCTCCAAGGAGAACATCGATCAGCCGGTGCTGGTGAGCGGCGATTTGCCCGAGAGCGCCGATGAAGTCGCGGTGACTTCGAAGTTCCTGAAGGCTTCGGGCAAAAAGCTCGGCGATACGGTGAGTTTTGCCGCCAATGACGCGAGCTCGTCCAACCAAAGTGCCAAGGATCAGTTTGCCGCGGGCGATTACACCATTACGGCCGAGGTCCTCGACCCCACTGATGTGAGCTCCGACTCGACAGTCAACGCCTTCCGTGCCGCTTCGGCTGCGGACTATAAGTTCTATGTGAGCGAGGATGCCGCGACATCATCGTCCTACTCCGCGGTCCACGTGATCGTCGAGGGAGCCAAGAGCCTCAACTCCTACTCGGATGCCTACACGGCAAAGATCAATGAGGTCAAGGGCAATATCGAGAAGATCCGCGAGGAGCGTGAAAAGGCGCGCGTCCAGGAGCTGACGGTTGACACGCCGGCAAGCTTGGATGCGGCTGAGCGCCAGGCCGCCATGCTCTTTGGGATTGAGCAGGATAACATCAACCGCATGGCCGAGGGCAGCGAGGAGCGCGTCCAAGCTCAGGCCGAGTTGGACCAGCGCCGCGCCGCCGCCGATCAGCAATTCGCCGATGCCCGCGCCGAGCTTTCCAATCTGGGTGAATGCACTTGGTACATTCAGGACCGCGGTAACATCGCAAGCTACTCGAGCGTCGAGAGCGACAGTTCTTCGATCGAGGCCATCGCCACGGTGTTCCCGTTTATCTTCTTTATCGTCGCCGTGCTCATCAGCCTCACCACCGCCACGCGCATGGTCGAGGAGGAGCGCACGCTTATTGGCCTGTACAAGGCGCTTGGCTATTCACGCGAGCGCATCCTGTCCAAATACGTGGACTATGCGCTGTGGGCATGTCTGATCGGCGGCGTGCTCGGCAACATCATCGGCTTTGTGGGCCTGCCACTGTTCTTGTTTACGGTGTTCGACGACATGTACTCGCTGCCCCAGATGCTGCTTTCGTACGATATCGTGTCTTCACTCGTGTCGGTGGCGCTGTTTGCCGTGGGCGTGGTGGGCGCTACGATTATCGCCTGCCGCCACGAGATGGCCGAGACCCCAGCCTCGCTCATGCGTCCCAAGGCCCCGCGCGCCGGCTCTCGCATCTTGCTTGAGCGCATCGGCTTTATCTGGCGCCGCATGGGCTTTTTGAACAAGGTGGCAGCACGTAACCTGTTCCGCTACAAAAAGCGCGCTTTTATGACCATCTTCGGTATCGCCGGCTGCACGGCGCTCGTGATCTGCGGTATGGGCATTCGCGACACGTCGGTGGCGCTTTCGCCCAAACAGTACGGGCATATCACGCGCTACGACCTGCTGGCGGTTGCCAATCCCGACGATTTTTCGCAGACGTGCGCGGCATTGGATGAGCGCAGCGCGGCTAAGGATTCTAACGTGACGGTGTCTTCGACGCTGCCGATTATGACCGACAACGTCACCTTTACATTTGGCGGCAAGAGCGAGACCGTGCAGCTGATCGTGGTGCCCGATGACCGCACGAACGACCTGGACGACTACGCGCGTCTCGAGGATGAGTCCAAAGAGCCACTGTCTTTGCGTGACGGAGACGTGTATCTGAGCAAGAGTTCACAGCTGGTTCTTGGGATTCAGCCGGGCGACACGGCGCAGGTCCAGGATTCGTCGCTCAACGTCGCCAAGGTCAAAGTCAGCGACATCTCGCTCAACTATTTGGGCAACACGCTCTATATGACGCAGGGCACCTATGAGCGCGCGTTCGGCCGAAGCGCGCGTCTTAACGGCATCTTTGTGCTGCTTAAGGGCTCGTCGGCCGACCAGATTGCGTTTAGCAAGAATCTTAAGAGTGACGGTTGGCTCACCATCTCGAGCACGGCCGAACATTGGCAGAACTACGAGGCGAACTTCACTATCATCAATTCCGTCGTGGTGCTCGTGACCTTTATGGCGGCGTGCCTGTCGTTTGTGGTGGTGTTTACGTTGTCCAACACGAATATCTCCGAGCGCGAGCGCGAGCTGGCGACCATCAAGGTGCTGGGCTTCCGCCGTGGCGAGGTACACCATTACGTCAACAAGGAGACGTTGATCCTCACGGCGATTGGCACCGCACTGGGCGTGCCGCTGGGTGGCCTGCTTGCCGAGAGCTTTACGTACATCCTGCAGATGCCGTCGCTGTACTTTGACGTCGAAGTCGAGCCGCTGAGCTACGTGCTTGCCGTGGTGCTTTCCTTCGGCTTTACGTTTATCGTCAACCTCGCCACCAACCGTACCCTCAATAAGATCGACATGGTCGGCGCCCTCAAGAGCGCCGAGTAACCTGCCAAAAAGGGACAGGTTTATTTTGGCAGGTTTTATCGGGGCAAACGCCGGACAACCATTAGGTGGTCCGGCGTTTGCCCCGTTTTGCTGGGGATGTTTGTCGTTCGGTGCTCTTACTGGCCAATCCAGTGTTGCGCATAGCTCTTAATGTCCTCGGTAAAACCGTCAAGGTCGTCGAGGGCGATCACGCTGTCGATAAGCAAATTGGCTATCTCGCGGTGCATTGTGCTGCGGCGAATGTCGTTTGCAATTACACCTGAGGACAGCTTGTCTCTATTGAGGCGCTCTTCTAGTGCCCAAAATCTACTGGACGCTTCACTGTCGCCGTTCAGCATCTCAACGTACTGGCCGATGAGCTTTTCCATATAACGTTCTTGCCATTGAGGAAGCATTTTCTTAAACAGCTTCCAGTCGCTTTCGGCTACGTCCCGCATATGTCCTCCGCTCGTCAAACGGGCTTTCCATTTGCCTTTCATTCTATTTGGTTTTCGCTCGCAAGCGTGGATGAGAGGCTCTCTTTAGCCTTCGAGATTGGGCTTGAATGGGCCGTATGCCACAAAATGGGCCTATCTACTACGTTTAATTGGATACCCTCAACCATGCCGGGAAAACGAAAAATAAAACCGCAGGTAGAAGGCCTGTCGCTTTTCGAAAAATGCGGTCATGGTTGGCCCCATCGAGTTAAACGTAGTAGATGGCTCCTTTTCGTGGCGGACCATCAAACGAACGCCGACGCTTGTGCTGTAGCCGCTCCGATCATTCGTAAGTTGCGGTGGAATAGTTCTTAGATTTAGCCATTTGCGGGCTAAGCAGGAACTATTTCACCGCAACTTAATTTCAGACCAGGCACCCGCAGCAAGAAGACGAATAGCCACGGCCTCCTTAGTTACCGCAGGAGGTCCCAGGGCTTACCTCCCAAATCTTTCCGCAGGACGGAAGGACCCCGCGGCGCGAAGCGCACGGCGGGGTCCTGACATGTCCGAGGACGATTTGGGAGGTAAGCCCTGGGGCCTCCGATGAGAGCAGTTCCAGCCGAGGCTATTCGTCGCCGAAGCTGATGCCCAACGCCTTGGCCTCGCGCACCAGGTCGCTCTGGGGGTCGACATACTTGAGCTTGCCGGCGACCTCCTCGAGCGGCATGTGGCACATCTTGCCGTCACGCAGAGCAATCATGTAGCCAAACTCGCCGCGTAGGCAGCCGAGTGCCGCCTCGACGCCGCACTGGGTCGCAAAGATGCGGTCCTGGGCATCGGGCTGACCGCCGCGCTGCGTGTGGCCGGGGATGGCGACGCGGGTCTCGCGACCGGTCTTGGCCTCGATCTCCTTGGCGATGTCGTACACGATTGACGGGCTCGTGCGCTCGGCGAGCTTCTTCTTGTACTCCTTCTTGGACAGCGCCGCGTCCTCCTTGGAGATGGCGCCCTCGGCGACGGCCACGATGGTAAAGCGGCTACCGGTTTCCATGCGATGCTCAATGGTCTTGATGACGTTATCCATGTCGTAGGGAATCTCGGGAATCAAGATGACATCCGCGCCGCCCGCGACGCCGGCATACAGCGGGATCCAGCCAACCTTGTGGCCCATGATCTCGATAACGAACACGCGGCCGTGGCTCGAAGCGGTGGTGTGGATGTCGTCGATGCACTTGGTGGCGACGTCGATGGCGCTCGTAAAGCCAAACGTCAGCTCGGTGCCCCATGTGTCGTTATCGATGGTCTTGGGCAGGGCGATAACGTTGAGGCCCTCTTCGCGCAGGCGGTTGGCGGTCTTGGTGGATCCGTTGCCACCCAGCATAAACAGGCAGTCGAGCTGCAGCTTATGATAGGTGTGGACCATCGCCGGCACCTTCTCGACACCATCGGCCTCGGGGGTATCCAGACGCTTGAACGGCGTGCGGCTCGTGCCCAGGATGGTGCCGCCGCGGGTGAGGATACCGCTAAAATCGGCGGGCGTCATGACGCGGAACCTGCTGTAGATAAGGCCCTGGTAGCCGTCCTCAAAACCGTAGATCTCGATAGGCTCTTCGCTATTGGTCATAAGCGTTTTGACGATGCCGCGCATGGTGGCGTTGAGCGCCTGGCAGTCGCCGCCACTAGTAAGAAGACCGATCCTAAGCATGATGAATCCTTCCGGGCAAGTTATAACATGCGCATAAGTTTACCCCCGCACACTGTTGATACGGGGGTAAACGTGTTAGCTCAAGCGTATGGAAATGTAAGCAACGTCAGGGAACGTAAGGTCGACGGGCCTGGCTCCTTACAGTGCGAAGGCATCGACGTTGCCCCAGTGGCGGCGCAGCGTAATAGCGGCGGCGGGTTCGGTATTGTCAAAGACGACCGACCATTGCGTATTGCTGGTGATGTCTTCCGGATTGGGCTCTTGGGCTGCGGCGCGAAGGGCCTTCCAAGCGACTGCCTCGTCCTGGGCACCGACATGGGCGTCAAGGACATCGGCGATTGCGACGGCGCGCTCTTTACCATGGCCCAGCTCGCCATTCTTTTGGTTGGGCAGCACTTCGTCGCCATAGCAGGCGTAGAAGTTCGTAACCTGGCGTACAGGAGCCGCTTTGAAAGCGCGGTCCGGATCGCGCGGATCCCACTCTACTACGCGCGCGTCACCGGCGGCGTCGTTGATAAAGAAGTGGTAATCGCGTCCTGCCATGGCGTGCATGTCGTAGGCGGAAAGCAGGTCGACAGCTTCTTGCGTGGTGGCGGCACGGTCGAGCACCAGACGGATGGCGAGCGAGGTATTGATGACGGGGCGTTGCGTGTCCTGGTCACAGGGCTTGGAATCCAGAGTGAGTACGGCAATGGACACGACGCATTCGTTAACACCGTCGAGCTGGCCAAACGGGCCCATGAGTGCGGCGGCCCGTCCGGCGACGGAGTCAAGCGGAGTGTTATCGCCCAGGTTGTTAAGGGCGGCAAACCCGATGGAGGCATAGCCGCCGCGTGGGTGATTGCGCACCAGCAGCGCTGAGGTGTCGTCCTTAAAGTCGTAATTGCGACCGGTGCGCACGCGGCCTTCGGCATCTACGGCGACAAAAGCGCTGCAGGCAAACTGGGGCGCCTGGACATGT
This sequence comes from Collinsella sp., assembly GCA_048472015.1. Taxonomy (GTDB): domain Bacteria; phylum Actinomycetota; class Coriobacteriia; order Coriobacteriales; family Coriobacteriaceae; genus Collinsella. Next base: position 9,094 of record DBGAZC010000058.1, read on the forward strand.
ACCGGCACACCGGGCAGCACCTGCGCCACCACGGCATCGATGTAGGCCTGGTCGTCGCGCACGCCAGCGGCGATGATGCGATCAAGATCGTAGTCGTAGGCGATGTCGATTGCGTACAGGTCATAGCCATCCGCGTAGCCGGTCAAGCGTTTGAGCGACGCGGCGGACTTGATTTGCTTGTGATAAACGATACCGGTGGCAGCGGCAAGGCCGACGGCGACTCCCGCGACACCGCAGGCGATGGCAATGTTACGTGGCTTCATGGCGGCTCCTCTCGTCCTGTTAGCGTAATTGTCGCAAAAGGTGCACGGGCATGATGGCTCAACTTGGTGAGCGGTGCGGGATTAAACACGGAATGAAGAGTGCAGCGCTGGCGCGGCGGGGTATGCTGGAAGGGACCATCAACCCAGCGAAAGGGGAGAGCATGACGGATCAGGAAACGCCCGAGCGCGCGCATGTGACGGCCGATGATATCGAGGCCGCCAACGACCTTATCGACTTTATCGAGGCATGCCCCAGCATGTTCCATACGGCGGCGACCATTATGGCCGAGCTCGACGAGGCGGGCTTTACCTACCTGTCCGAGAACGCGGCGTGGGACATCGAGCCGGGCGGGCGTTATTACACGCAGCGCAACACCTCGAGCGTTATCGCCTTTAAGGTGGGCGAGGACCTGGCTGCTACGTGGGGCGAGGACGGCGTTGCCGGCGACTACCATTTTCAGCTGACGGCGTCGCACAGCGACTCGCCGACGTTTAAGGTTAAGGCCGTGCCCGAGCTCGACGGCGCGGGCGAGACGCTGCGCCTGAACACCGAGGCCTACGGCGGCATGATCGACTACACCTGGTTCGACCGTCCGCTGGCACTCGCGGGCCGCGTGCTGGTACGCGAGGGCGACCGTATTGAGAGCCGCCTGCTTGCCACCGAGCGCGAGGTCGCTATTATCCCGAGCCTTGCCATCCACATGAACCGCGGCGTTAACGAGGGCTTTGCTCCCAACCGAGCCGTCGACCTGTGCCCGCTCATCAGCGCCGGCGAACTCAAGCAGGGAGATTTTGATGCCCTGATTGCCGAAGAGCTGGACGTTGAGCCCGAGCAAATTCTGGGCCGCGATTTGTTCCTGGTCAACCGCCAGGATGCGCGCATTTGGGGCTGGGCCGACGAGTTTATCTCGACGCCCAAGCTTGACGACCTGGCCTGCGCCTACACCTCGCTGCAGGCATTTTTGGGTGCCGAGAACGCGCACGATGTTTCGGTCTTCTGCTGCTTCGATAACGAGGAGGTTGGCTCCGAGACCAAGCAAGGCGCCATGTCGACGCTCTTGGCCGATGCACTGCGCCGCATTAACGGATCGTTGGGCTTTGACGACGAGTCGTACCATCGCGCCCTTGCCGCATCGATGCTCGCGAGCTGCGACAACGCACATGCCGTGCACCCCAACCACGCCGAGAAGTGCGACGCCCGCAATCAGGTTGTGCTCAACGGCGGCATCGTCATCAAGGAAGCCGCCAACCAGCACTACTGCACCGACGCCTTTAGCCGCGCGGTGTTCCAGGCCATCTGCGATGACGCCGATGTGCCCACGCAGGCCTTCGCCAACAAGAGCGATATGGCCGGTGGCTCCACGCTCGGCAATCTGTCCAATATGCAGGCGAGCATGCATGCCGTGGACGTGGGCCTGCCGCAGCTTGCCATGCACTCGAGCTACGAGACCGGCGGCGTGCGCGACGTGATGTACGCCATCCGCGCCCTCACTGCCTTCTACGAGCGCGACCTGACCATCAACGGAGCCGAAAGCGTGGAGCTCTAAAACCTGCCAAAAAGGGATGTTAATTTTGGCAGGTTTTATCTGGGCGAATGCGAAGGGTGGAACCGAACTGGATCGGTGATACGTAGCCGCCGAGGTGCAGTGTGCCTCGGCGGCTTTTTGTGTACAGAGTACGGCTAATGCTTATAAATGCTATACATGCTTTACGTATCTACCATAGAGTTTTATGATAGTTTTGAAGTATTAAGGAGGGGTCATGACCACAACAGCCGCTCAGATCAACGTACGTCTCGATGCCGATCTTAAAAGGAGTGGGGACGCCGCTTTCTCCAAGGCCGGTATGACGCCGAGCCAAGCGGTGCGAGCGCTCTGGCAGCTTGCAGCGTCGCTGGCCGATCGCCCCGGTGCGCTCGAGGATATCCTGCTGCCCAGTCGTGCCCGGGCGGAACAGCGCGAGCGCGAAAAGGCCGCCAAACGTAAGCTCGAGCTCATGGATCAGGGGTCGAAGCTGTTCGCTGCCGCTTGCTGTGAGTCGGGAATCGATATGGTCAAGGCCCAGCCATCGGACGACGAAGAGCTCAAACGGAATGCCTATGCGGATCGCTATGGCGAGGAGATGAGCTGGCTCTATGAGTGAGGCTCCAAAGCGCATCTTGGTTGACACCAACGTGTGGCTCGATTACTTCATTCCCTCACGACATGGTCGTTCGGTGGCGATTGAGTTTTTACGCGATGCATGCACGGCGCAGGTGGATTTGCTGTATGCGGTGACATCGTCCAAAGACCTGTTCTATTTGATTTCAAGCGAACATAAGGCATGGTATCGGCGCGAGCATGGCTCACTGTCCCAAGATGCCGCCGTGGCGGCGACATCACTTGCATGGGATTGCCTTGACGTGTTGTCGCAACTTGCCACGCCGGTACCCTGCAACCTGAGTGACATATGGATGGCGAGCAAGCAGCGTAATCTCCATAGCGATTACGAAGACGATTTAATCATTGCGGCAGCGATACGCGCTCAAGCAGATCTACTGGTCACCAACGATGCCAAACTCTGTTCACACGCACCCGTTGCAGCAATGAGCGTAGAAGACGCAAAGAATTACTTAGCAACGCTCTAGCAATTTGAAGACCCTGCAGGTTGAGCAAACGTCAGCGAGAGCCCGCCAGAGTGAGCAAGGTGACGTGAAAGAGGAGGGCATAGGCCTTTTGGCCATGCCCGACGATTGAACGTCAGATTGCCGCTCTGGCGGGCTCGCAGCGTCGAGGGGTTCCGGCGTTTGGCAAAACGCCGGAACAATTAGTGCTCAATCCAACAGCGCAGGGTTTCGCCGACTTGCAGGTGACGCAGATTCTCCGCGGCGATGTCGACCACATTATTGAGTGTGGCCTCTAGATGGAACCAGCCCGAGATATGCGGCGTGATGAGCATGTTGGGCGCATCCCACAGCGGGCTTGTCTCAGGCAGCGGCTCGGGGTCGGTGACGTCGACCGCGGCGCCGGCGAGATGTCCGGACTCAAGAGCGGTAACCAAATCGTCGGCAACCACAAGATCGCCGCGGCCGCCGTTGGCAAAGAAGGCGCCCGGTTTCATCGCGGCGAAGAACTCGGCGTTCGCCAGGCCGCGGGTCTCGGGCGTGCTGGGCATAAAGGATGCGACGATGTCAGCCTCGGCCAGGCGCTCGGACAGGGCGTCCATGCCGTCCATGTCCTCAAACACAATGGGGTAGACGAGTGGATGGCGCTTGATGCCGCGGACGTGCGCGCCCATGTCGCGGCAGAGCGTGGCGAAGTGGCCGCCGATATCGCCCGCGCCCAGCACCAGCACATTGGCGTTTTTGAGCGAGGTGACCGGCCCTAAATCCTCCCAGCGATGCTCGCGCTGCAAGTCGTGATAGTCGGGCAGGCGCTTCATCATGGAAAGGACCATGGCAAACATGTGCTCGCTCACGGCTTGGCCGTAGGCGCCCACCGAGCAGGAAAGCTTGGCGTCGGCCGGCACGGTGCCGGCGGCAAGGTAGTCGTCATAGCCGGCGGTTTGCAATTGCAACAGCTGGAGATGCTCACATGCCGTGAGCATGTCAGGGTCGATGTTGCCCAGGATCACGTCGGCATCGGCGACCTGCTCGCGCGTGGCGGCGTCGGAGCTCGTGTAGATAAAGTCCTCGCCCGGAGCGCTCGACTCAAGAATTGCGCGATGGCGGTCGTTGACGGGCAGCAAAACCAGGATGTTCACAAGCAGTCCTTTCCGCTCGACCTGCCAAAAAGGGACAGGTTTATTTTGGCAGGTTGTATCAGGCAAAACGTTCAAATAAAACGCCGGGCTACGCGATGGTTAACATATCCATCGCGTAGCCCGGCGCATCCACGGCTACCAGCTCAGCAGCTCGTAACCGTCCTCGGTCACCACGAGCTGTACCTCGCACTGGGCCGAGTCGCTGCCGTCCTTGGTGCGCACGCACCAGCCGTCGCCCTTGCTGATCTTAATGTCGGGCGCTCCGGCGTTGACCATGGGCTCGATGGTAAAGACCATGCCCGGAGCCATGATGGTGTCCACATCGGGCGCCTCGGTGGTAAAGCCCACAAACGGGTCTTCGTGGAACTCCTTACCGATGCCGTGTCCGCCGTACTCGCGCACCACGCTAAAGCCAGCGTCCTCGACCGTCTTTTGCACGGCCTCGGCCATAACGGACAGCGGCAGCCACGGCTTGACGGCGGCCAGACCCGCCTCCACGCTGGCACGGGTGACCTCGACCAGGCGCTGGCGCTCGGCCGAGACCTCGCCGATACAGAACATGCGGCTCGAATCACTAAAGTAACCGTCCAGGATCGTGGAGCAGTCCACGTTGATGATGTCGCCCTCGTGCAACACGTCCGTATCGCAGGGGATACCGTGGCAGACTACGTCGTTGATCGAGGTGCACACGCTCTTGGGATAGCCCTCGTAGTTGAGGTCGGCCGGCGTGCCACCGTGCTCGACGGTGTAGTCGTAGATCATCTGGTCAATCTGGTTGGTGGTCATGCCCGCGGCGATGTGTTCGCCTACGTAATCGAGCACGCCCACGTTGATAGCGGCCGAGCGCTTGATGCCCTCGATATCGGTGGGCGTCTTGTAGAGCGTGCGGGGCAGGACCTCCCAGCCCTCTTCCCACAAGCGCTCGAGGCGCTCATCAAAGGCGCTATGGCATTTCTTATATTTTTTGCCGCTGCCGCACCAGCAAGCGTCGTTGCGGCCAGGCACGGGTCTATTGTCAAACATGGCTAACTTCCTTTCATTCGCAGCTAGTATAGCCCACTCACAGGGCAGCTGCGCGCTAGTAGCTCACCTGGCAGGGAATGCCGAGGGCGCGCACGCGCGCGGCAATGGCGTCGAGGGCCTCGGGTGCTGCTTTGGCAAGGCCTGCGACCGGTGTCTCGCGCGCCACCGTGTAGATGGTCGCCTCCTGCGGACGAATGCGCTCGAGCACCGCGAGCCAGGGGGCGACGTACTCCTCGCCGGTGTTGTCGATGGGCTTGCCCTGATACTCACCGGTCAAAAAGATTGTCTGGATAATAACGTGACCGTCAAAGCTTGCGAACGTCTCGATCTGGTGCTCGACGTCGTAGGGGCCAACGGGCTGGTCGAGCAGCTGGATAAATGCCGGGTCGACGGTATCGAGCTTAAGAATGTTGTCATCGACCATCATGAGCGCGTCGTGCACCTCGGGGCGGTCGGCGCGCGTGCCGTTGGAGAGCACGGCGATCTTGGAGTTTGGGGCAAGCTCGTCGCGCAGCGCGACGGCGCCGGCGATGGCCTGCGGAAACTCCGGTGCGGCGGTGGGCTCGCCGTTGCCTGCGAAGGTGATCACATCGGGGAGCTCGCCCTCGGCTGCCATCTCGCGCAGCTTTGCCTCGAGCGCGTCGAGTACCACGGCAGCTGTGTTGTACGGCTCATGGCAGGGGCGCTCGGCGTTGAGGCCGTTTTCGCAGTAAATACAGTCGAACGTGCAGATTTTGCCGCTGGCCGGCATCATGTTGACGCCGAGCGAGAGACCAAGGCGACGGCTGCGAACGGGCCCAAAGATGGGGCTGGCATTCAAAAACGTAGACATAGGCATATGCTCCTCAAGACAATTGTGCCTAAGCATAGCATCGGCTCCAAAGCAGGGTGCGGGCTCTTGCTTTACAAGTTTCGTTTTTTCACGTCGCTCATTATGCCGTGTCATGAAAAGCCTCGGGTCGGGTAAAGTTAATCTGTTAACAAGGCGTAAAGCAATGCGGGTCTATCCAGCCGTACTGACGCGCAACTGGATGGGCGTTGATGATGGGGGCACAACATGGATTTTACGGTCGAGAATGCGGGCACCACGATTGCCTGTCGCGAATATGCCGGCCCGGATGTGTCGCCTGATACTCCTGCCTTGGTGTGCGTGCACGGCGCTTGTGTCGACGGCACATTTTTTGACGGTATCGCTTGTGAGCTCAGTCGCAACTACCGCGTAATTGCCTACGACCGCCGCGGCTGTGGCGGCAGCAGCGAAGCGGCAGACGGCAGCTATGATCTTGCCGCTCAGGCCGCCGACCTGCAGGCCGTGATCGAACACGTTGGCGCTCCGACAAATGTGCTTGCGCACAGCGCCGGTACGTTGGTGGCGCTGGAGCTTCTTCGCACCGAACCCCATCTCGTCGCCCGTGCGATTCTGCATGAGCCGGCTGTGTCGGCCGAAGGCGTCGGCATGGGCGCAGCTCCGATTTTGCTCGATATGATTGCGGCTGGAAAGGTTTCAAGGGCGCTTCGGCTTTTCTTGGGAGCTCTCGGCGACTTGGACCCCGAGGCTCCTGGGACGACCGAAGCGGAAGCCAAGCATGCCCTGCGCAATGGTCGTTGCTTTATGGCCAATGAATACGGAACAAATATGACATATGCTCCCGACTGGGAGCGCGCCCGCGAATCAAAGGCGGTGTCGGCTGTGTTTTTGGGCGAGCTTTCGGTCGGTACACCCCGCGAGGCTGGTACGCGAGCGGCTGCCGAATATCTCGATTGCCCCCTTGTGACGATCCCGGGCGCGCATAACGGTTTGCGCGATCGCCCCGTTACGGCGGCAAACGCCGTTCGCGATGTCTTGGAGCGTTAGAACGCTCGATGACCTGCGGGGAGGGGGACTGTTAGCGTTTCGTCATTGTTAACGAATGCGCCCATAACCGCGCGCCCGCGGCTCCATTACCACCGTCTGCCAACTCATAAAAATGTAACAGCATTCACGTGCCTACCTGCATCGACAAGGTGTTACCCTTGTAACATTTGGAACCCACCGCTCCATGCGAAACTATCGAAAGGGCCCCGTATGCTCAATAATCACGAGGTCAATCTAACCGACGAGGAGGCTGCCGCCGAGGTCGCCCGTGTCGCAAGGACCTACCCCGTGGTACGTTTGCTGTCGGCCGATCAGATTAAGAGCGAGCCTAACTGCCTGCTCGCCGGCGATCGCTGCCCTTGTCTGCGTCAGTCGAGTCTTGAGGCCTTGACAGATTCCGATGAGGTGTCGGAGCAACTGCTCAACGATGGTGTTGAGTACCGCGCCCGTCTGCGCCCTCTAAAGGTCGAGGGCGAGCCTCATGTCTTGCTGATGGTGCGTCCGATCGATGGGCAAGAGGCTGCAGAAGAGGACCTTGTCTACACCGACGTGCTGACGAATGTGCGCAATCGCCGATATTACGAAGAAAAGCTCCGTAGCGCCCGCATGAAGGCCGGTGTTGCGATGATCGACCTTGATGATTTTAGGGTCTTCAACGATACGTGTGGCCGTCATGCCGGCGACCTTGCGCTCGGTGCTGTGGCGACAGCCATACGCAGCGGAATTCGTTCGACTGACGAGCTTGTACGCTATGGCTGCGACAAGTTTGTGGTCGTCATGCCCAATATTCCCTCCGATGACTTCACCCGTCGCCTGCATCAGGTGTCCGATGCCGTTCATGCCACGATTGTTCCGGGCCATGAGCACGTGAGCTTGACGGCATGTGTTGGTGGCGTTCGCATTCATGGCGAGACGGTCGATGAGGGCGTTGGCCGCGCTGTCCAGTTACTGAGCCGTGCCAAGGCAAAAGCCGGTACGGTCGTGACCGATGGCGATTCCATCGAGGCCTTCCAAAGCGAAAAGCCTTCGGTGCTTATCGTCGATGACTCCGAGATGAACCGAGCCATTCTCAGCGAGATGCTCAAGGACGAGTATTGCATCCTCGAGGCCGATAACGGTCGTACGGCGCTCGATATGGTCGACCGTTATGGCGATGAGTTGTCGCTCGTGCTGCTGGACATTGTCATGCCGGGCGCGAGCGGCTTTGAGGTACTGGCCGATCTGTCGCGCCGATCGGGTATCGACAATCTGCCTGTCATCATGATTTCGAGCGAAGATTCCGATGATATGGTTCTGCGCGCGTACGAGCTGGGCGCCTCGGACTATATCAACCGCCCGTTTGACTCCCGTGTCGTGCGCCGTCGTGTAAGCAACACCATCCGCCTATACGCCAAACAGCGCCGTCTGACGAACCTGCTGTCCCAGCAGTACAACGAGCGCGTCAAGAACAGTCGCATGCTCATCGACATCATGGCCGGCGTCATGGAGCTTCGCAACGGCGAGAGCGGCAGGCACGTTACAAACATCGAGAAGCTGACTGAGCTGCTGCTTGGCTGTCTGGTCCAGCGTGGCGGCACGATCTCCCTCGACAATGAGGAGCGCTCCACGATCGCCCTGGCTTCGGCGCTGTACGATATCGGCAAGATGTCGATTGACGATGCGATTCTCAACAAGCCCGGACGCCTTACGCCCGAGGAGTTCGAGATTATGAAGACGCATACCACAATCGGCGCTGACATGCTGCTTGAGCTGGGCCGCCATCACGTTGGCAATGCGCTTATGGAATATGCGTACCAGATTGCGCGTTGGCATCACGAGCGCTGGGACGGCAAGGGTTATCCCGATGGCCTTAAGGGCGACGAGATTCCCATTGCCGCGCAGGTGGTCTCGGTGGCCGACGTGTATGATGCGCTGACGAGCGTGCGCGTGTACAAGGACGCTATCCCGCACAAGGAGGCGATCCAGATGATCCTGGACGGTAAGTGCGGCACCTTTAACCCACTGTTGCTCGACTGCCTGCTCGAGGTGCAAGACCGTATTGCCGAGACGTTGGCACGCCCCGCCGACGTTGTCGCGTTTCCCACGATTTAGTTTGACCAAAGGAGTTTTAATCCATGATTTCCATGCGTGAGGCGTATGAGAAGATCGGCGCTAATTATGATGGCGCGTGCGCTCGGCTGATGGGCGAGGAAATGCTTGCCCGCTTTGCCCTCAAGTTTTTGGATGACGAGAGCATGGACAAGCTGGAGGCCGCCATGGCGGCGGGAGACGCCGAAGGTGCGTTTATGGCAGCGCACACGCTCAAGGGTGTGAGCCAGAACCTGGGATTCGATAATCTGTACGAGCCGGCGGTCGTGGTGACCGAGGCGCTGCGCGGCGCCGATGCCGTTGACGGCGCTCGCGAGGGAATGCATGCGCTGCAGCAGCAATATGCGGCTACGATGTCGGCCCTGCGCGAGGCGGCCGAGTAAGGGCTTGCGTGCTTTGATGACTATGAGAGTGGATAATCTCCCGTTTTAGGCCCGGTGGCGGCCTCAAAGTGGGAGATTATCCACTCTCGTTCGATATGTGTCCAAAAATCCACGCTCACCCCTCCGGGTTAGTAAATGGCCTATGCGCACTGGCGGGGCTTTCCGCATGCAATCAATATCGTTGTTCGATAAACTGTTCGAATAACGATAGAGTCGATGAGGGTGAGTGTATGTCTAACAGCGTTCAGCGTATGGCCAAAGCGGGCGAAAATATCAGGAAGCTTGGCTTTTGCATGGCAGCCGTTTTTGCAGGGATGCTCGTCGCTTTTGCCGCGTTGGTTGTTTACGTGATCTGGTATGCGGTTGCAAACGTTGCCTCTGTCGATTCTTTCGGCGTCGTGACGCTTCTCGATGGCGGGTGCATCGTTATCCCAAGCGGACTGTGCCTGGCACTCGTCGTGGGTATTTCGCTTGTCGTTCTGTGTGGGATCAGCCGTAACATCTCGCGAGGCGTCTCGCCCTTTACCAAGACGCATGTGCGGCTTATCCGTGTTCTTGCGCTTGCCTTTGCTGTTAACGCCGCGGTTTCGCTTATTGGTGTCTACGGATCGGTCAATCTTACCATTGGTGGGCTGGAGCTTTACGTCGTGCCTCATTCCTTCGTTATTGAGATTTGCCAAGGCGTTGCCTTTGATGCGGGGTCGCTTATCGGCGCGGCTGTCTGTCTGTGTATCTCGGTGATCTGGAGTTATGCCTCGCTGCTCCAAGAGCAGTCTGACGAGCTTGTGTAGGAGGAAGCATGAGCTATCTCATCATCGAGCTTGAGACGCAGCTGCTTAAGACCGGAAAGACCAGCGCTGATCTGATTCGGGCGACGGGGCATACTCCGGCTAATATTTCAAAGCTGAGAAACGGAAAGATAAAAGCTATTCGCCTAAAGACTCTTCTCGATATCTGTGATGAGCTTGATTGTCAACCGGGAGATATTATTCAGCGTGTGAGCGAGAAAGAGCTTGAGGAGCTTATTGTCGAGCGTGCAAAAAATGTCGTGAGACAGATGCGGGATGGCGGAGGCAACGAGGCGTCGCTTCCGACATCAGTCTTCGCTGTCGATTTGAGTGACGAGTAGCTTAAGGCGAACAACTAAAACGAAATATCAGCGTGAAGGGACTCGTGTCTAACACGGGTTCTTTCTTTTAGATTATCTTGACAAATAATAGTTATCGAAAAACAATAACAACTATGGAAAACGATAAAGTAAAGAAGGAACGATATGAGCGGTTTTGCTATCAAGCAGAATGGGGGGCCAATGAACACATCAGCGATAAAGTTATCAAAGGTGTCAAAGCGCTACGGGAAACGGCGCGTTTTGCATGACGTTTCCTTCGAGGTGCATCAGTCTGAGCTCCTTGCCCTTGTTGGTGCAAACGGTGCGGGCAAAAGCACGCTTATTAAAATCGTCTTGGGCCTCTGCGAGCCGTCGTCGGGGAGCGTGGAGCTCTTTGGGGGCAAGTCGAAAAAAGAGCTGAGCCTGATGCGGACGCGTGTCGGCTATGTGCCAGATTCCTGCGGAGCATACCAATCCCTCAGTGCGGCTGAGAATCTTCGGATCCGATGTGCGGAATGGGGGCTCGATGAGAAACGTGAGGTTCCTCGCGTCTTGGGCCAAGTCGGGCTGGACGTCGATGAGAAAAAGAGCGTGAGCAGTTTTTCTCTGGGAATGAAACGGCGACTGGATATAGCTACGGCTTTATTGGGCGACACCGACGTACTAATTTTCGATGAGCCGGCAAATGGATTGGATCCGTTGGGCATCGAGAGTATATGGGCCCTTATCGGTCGATTGAATCGAGAGCAGGGTAAGACCATGCTCATCTCTAGTCATGATTTGGATGAGTTGGCATCGGTTGCAACAAGCTGCCTGTTTATTCATGACGGCGAACTGCTAAAAAAGGAATCGATGGACGTCATAAGGGATGAGGCGTCGTCCCTAAAAGAGTATTACAGGCGCTTGATGAAGGCGGTCTCGCTATGAAGCGGGCGATCCATCCCATAAAGGCAGATATGATACGTTTGCACAGGATATTTCCGGCGAAGTTTGGTCTTGCGCTTATGTTGGCGTTCGGCCTTCTCTTCGGCATCTTTCTAAAAAACGGAACAACGTTGCTCGCCTGTGGCAATAGCGTTTTTGGGGAGGATATTGGCTTCTGCTGGAATGTAATCGATCCTTCTGCACCCGATGAGTCCCTTGTGCGTAGCGCCTTTGCCGGCACATCTCTGCTTGTGCCGCTCATCGTTTGCCTGGTAATTCTACAGGAGCGTGGCTATGAAGAGGGCTGCCGAATTTCTTTGGCAAGAGGTCTCAACCACTTTTATGGGGCTCTAGCCCATGCATTTTCGTCTGCTTTAATAATTGGCGCAGCATATAGTGCGCTTTGCCTTCTTCTTTTTGCAATAGCCATAATACGTGGAGGGCATAACTACTCGCACGACATGCTAACTGTATTTTTGCCTGCAATGATAGTCAACGCCGTATTGGTGATATCGGTTGCGTTGGAGACGACGACCATCTATCGGATTACAGACAGCGCTGTATTGAGCGGGGCTGCGATAATTATTGGATTTGTCATGAGCTTGACGCTCTACGGAACTTACCTTCAGACGCCCATACCGTCCTTGCGATGGATCTTCTTCCTTCCGGGGCCGTACCTTGGAGTTGGATGTGCCCTTGGGTATAGCGATATGGGGCAGCTGACGCTTCTGGGATATGGCGCGGCAGCCAGCTGTCTATCGGTATTGATTTACGCTCTCGTGAGCTTTCGTACTGGGGGTGTGCTCAATGGCTCGTCAGACTAGAAGATTCCTTCATTCAGAATTGAAGCATGTGAGCAAATGGACGTACGCCTTAATCCTGGTAATTTATGCGTGCATGGTGGTATTGCAGCTTAGTTCTTTCCCGATGTGGTTCTGTAGCCTCCGTGAGAACAGTTTCTTAGGCTTTTTCCCAGACCCGACGCTTCGGCTATCGGCAGAGGATGTCCTTCTATTTGGTAATGCAGAGGTTTTTCGCGGTCTGCTGTTCAACGTAGCCCCGTTGGCTCATGCATTGTTCTTTCCGTTCATCGCGGCTTGCATTGTGCCGCGCTTTGTCAGTTCGGGCTTTATTGAGGAACCGTGGGGGTTGTCGGAGGCTCGGGGAGGGAAGCGTGTGTGCGCTATCGTTGCGCGAGTGGTGCTGTCTTCTTTTGCCCTTTTGGGCGCGTTTATCCTGTCGACTGTCGTTTTGTACTGCCTTAACTGCGCGATCGTTTTAGATGCTCAACAGTATTTCAACCTGCATGTATGTTGCTATCGACTTGTTCTTGCTGCCGCCGCCTGCCTTGCATACGTGGTTTCTTGCGTAATCGTTGTTTCCTATTTTGGGTCCGGCTTCGGTCCGATTGGCATGCTGCTGCTTGTCAACGTCATAGCGATCTACATACAGCTCGGGGCCAATTCCATGCTTCCGCTTCCGTCCTCGATGCTCATGTGGATTTGCGGCGTGACCCCGTTGGGGGATGGTCAATGCGTTTCGATTTTAATTGACTGCCTAATAAACGTAGCAAGCGTTTTTGCCATCTGCTTTACAGTCGACCGATTGCGGTCGAGATTTCTTTGATTGTTTGTGAGGGATAATCATACCGAGCATACCAAATACAGGGGGGGGCGGGCACCGTGGCTGGTGTCCGCCCCCCCCCTAGCATGGAAGGTTTAAGCCTGTGTGATTTGCGAGCTAGCGGGCCTGCTTTACCTTGGCCGCTGCCTCGACAAACGACTTCCACAGGTTAAAGTCGGTCTCGAGCGTCTTCCACGTGTACTCAGGATGCCATTGCACGCCCAGGCAGAATGGCTGGCCTTCGACCTCGATGCACTCGGGAACGCCGTCGGTTGCCTTGGCGACCAAGCGCGTGCTTTTACCCAGACGGTCGACGCAGCAGTGATGTGCCGAGTTGGTCTGGATCAGCCTGTGCCCGCCAACCGCGCGCTCCAGCAGCGAGCCCGGCACGACCTCGACGGGGTGCACGGGATCGTTGAGCACGTGGGTATGGCGCCACTGCGTGCGGCCCTCGCGCGCACCCAGGCTCGGCACGTCCATGCACAGGGTGCCGCCGGTGGCGACATTGAGCAACTGCGTGCCTCGGCAGGTGGTAAAGAGCGGCTTCTTGGCGCGAAGCACCTCGTTAACCAGCTTAAACTCAAAACGGTCGCGAATCTCGCAGCACAGCGTGGGGTCGTAAGGACGCTCGTCGCCCCAGCGTTTGGGGTTGACGTCCGGGCCGCCGGGAATAGCGATGCCGTCGGCGATATCGACGTAATGACGGATAACCTCAATGTCCTCGGTGATGGACATCTGCAGCGGCAGGCCGCCGGCGGCAAGAATGGCATCGACAAAGACACTTGCGATTTCCTCGTTGGGGGAGAGCATCTCGGTTAAAAACGGCTCTGCCTCTTCCCAGCGCGGTGCGACGAGGATGAGTGGGCGGTCGGCGGGGGCGACGTCGACGTGCGGGGTGTAGGACGATGAGGTGCGGGTTCCGATCATAGGTGTTGCTTTCGAATCTGAAGGTGACAGGGCGCATGAGAGACGTGGGACAACGCTTCCGATGGATTTGTCCCACGGGGTGGCTGGCTAGTGACCCTTGATGGAGTTGAGGAAGTCCTGGGCGCGCTTGGTCTGGGGGTGGTCGAAGAACTCGTCGGGCGTGCCGGTTTCCACGATCTGGCCGTCGGCCATGAACACGACGCGGTCGGCCACGCGGCGGGCAAAGTTCATTTCGTGCGTGATGACGATCATCGTCATGCCCTGCTGGGCCAGACGGACCATGACCTCGAGCACCTCGTTGATCATTTCGGGATCGAGGGCGCTCGTGGGCTCGTCAAAGAGCATGGCCTTGGGCTGCATGGCGAGTGAACGGGCGATAGCCACGCGCTGCTGCTGACCGCCCGAGAGCTGTGCGGGCACCTTGTCGGCCTGCTCGGCAACGCCTACGCGGCTCAGCAGGTCCATGGCGCGCTCACGAGCCTCCTCCTTGGACACGCCCAGCACGTCGACCGGCCCCAGCATGACGTTCTGCAGTACGGTCATATGTGCAAACAGGTTGAACTGTTGGAACACCATGCCCAGCTCGGCACGCATGCGGGCAAGATCCTTGCCTTCTTGCGGCAGGGGCTCGCCCTCGATGAGAATCTCGCCCGAGTCGATGGTTTCCAGGCGGTTGATGGTGCGGCACATGGTCGACTTGCCCGAGCCCGAGGGCCCGATCACAACGACGACCTCGCCGCGGTCGACCGAGAGATTGATGTCGTTGAGGACGTGTAGATCGCCATAGTGCTTATCGACGTGTCTGAGCTCGATCAGCGGCTGATTGCCGGTGGAAGAGGTGCTCTGTGCCATGGTGCTCGGCTCCTTATGACTCGAAATGGTGAAGCGTTAGCGGATGATGGTCGCGCCGGTCTTGTGCGAAACGTAGACAGCGGCCTTGTTAATCGCGACGTTGATGAGGATGTAGATGACCGCGATCACCAGGTAGACCGACACGAGGGCGTCGTAGTTGGTAATGAGCACGCGGGCATTTTGCATGAGGTCGGGGTAGCTCACCACGTAGGCGACGGTGGTGTCCTTGACCACGACCACGAGCTGCGAGATCAACGACGGAATGATAAAGCGAATCGCCTGTGGCAGCACGATTTTAAAGGTGATTTTGGCCTTGGAGAGACCGAGCGCCTGGGCTGCCTCGACCTGACCGCGCGGCACGGCATTGACGCCGGCGCGGAAAATCTCGGCCAGTACGCCGGCCGCAGCGAGCGCGACGGGCAGTGTGAGCATCCAAAACGACGGCAGCGAGATCTTGTACTGCGGCAGCACCAAAAAGAAGAAGTAGATGAACAGCAGGCTCGGCACGCCACGGAAGAAGTCGGTGAGCACGCGGCAGACCAGCTGCAGCGGCTTAATGTCGCTGGTACGGCCGAGCATAAGGGCTAGGCCCAGCACCAGCGCGATGGCGCCGGCGGTGAGCGCGACTTTAACGGTGCCCTCAAAGCCGGCAAGCAGGAACTTCCAGGTGGTGAGGTGTGTAAAGAAATACCAATAGTGGACCGAAAGCTGGCCGGTCACATAAAAGCGCTGCAGTACCAGGGCGACGAGCACAGCGACGGCAACGAGCGAGATAGCGGTGCCGATGCGAATCTTGGCGCGCATCTTGGGGCCGGGAGCCTCGTAGAGCGCATCGCGCATGGTAAGTGCAGGGGAGGAATGCTTGCTCATCGGAGGATCCTCACCTTCTTATCGATGTAGTTGCCAACGTGGCTCACCACAAAGGCCGTGCCCAGGTAGCCGAGCGCCGAGATAAAGAACGCGGCGACGCCGCCAAGTGAGCGCGTGTTGATGTAGCTCACCACGCCGGTGAGCTCCTGCGGTTTAAGCGGCACCTGGCTGCCGAGCGCAGTGGTGAGCATGACGGCGATAAAGAGGTTGGTCATGGGCAGCACGCTCGAGCGCAGCGCCTGCGGAATCACGATCTTGGCGAGGATACGGTTAAAGCTCATGCCGAGAGAACGTGCTGCTTCCACCTGGCCGACGCCGACGGTGTTGATGCCGCTCATAAAGTTCTCGGAACCAAAGGCAGAACCCAAGAGCACCGTAGCGACGATAACGCAGGTGCGGTAGGGCAGGACGACCTTGAGCGGTGGCAGCGCGTAGACGACGATAATGAGCAGCGCGATGCCGGGGATGTTACGAAAGACCTGGACATACAGGTCGCCAAAGACGCGCAGTGGCTTGAGTGGCGACACGCGCATCACGGTGACGGCGACGGCCAGCACCATGGCGATGGCAAACGACTCAAGAGTCATGCCCCAGGTCGCTAGAAGCGCGTCGATATAGTTCTGGCCATAGAGCGACCAGAGCTCGGAGAGACTCATGCGGACCTCCCGCCGATAAGGAAAGGGGCTCCCGCGTGTACGGAAGCCCCGACAACTCAGTGAGGAAACAGTTTATCGCAATAAAGCGCATCGTGCGTTTCCATATGGTTTCGTTGCGGCCGTTACCAGGCTCGCTGCCTAGGCCCCGATCTCGGGCAGCTCGGGAACATTGGTGTCGCCCGTACGGTCGCCGATGCAGATCTGCCACAGCTCAGTCCAGGTGCCGTCGTCCTCGATCTTCTTAAGGAAGTCGTTGACAAAGGCGACGCCGTCGGAATCGAGCGGC
>DBGAZC010000059.1:0-8051 GCA_048472015.1 Collinsella sp.
GGTGTCTAAAATCATGAAACGTTCCTTATCGTTGAGTACTCGATCGAAAACTATAATCCTAATGCGTTACTTGCCATAAGACTTCTATCTGTGTAACGAAAGTGCAATATGGTATATACGTTATATACAAGTTGCCAAATGCGGTAGAGTTGCGGCAATGCGACAGCGAGAGTCGATGGGGGACCGATATGATCAAGGCTGTTATTTTTGACATGGATGGAACGCTGGTCGATACCGAGCGTTTGGGGATTAAGGCCTGGAAGGCAGGCGCCGCTGAGCTGGGGCTCGCGATTGATGAAGCGCTGATCCATCAGTTTATCGGCCGCACGCTGCCCGATGTTATGGACATCCTTGATGAGCATTACGGCAGCCATGAAACCACCGAGGCGATCTATCGTCGCCACAAGGAGATTCGCGACGAGATGGTCAAGACCGAACTGGAACTTAAGGCCGGTGCCGCCGAGTGCCTAGACGAGCTGCTGGCTGCGGGCTATCACGTGGGTCTAGCGACGTCGTCGCGCCTCGTTACGGCCGAGCGCAACCTTAAGATGGTCGGTCTTTTTGACAAGTTTGAAACGGTAACGTGTGGCGAGGACGTCGTGCACGGCAAGCCCGACCCCGAGATGTATCTGCTCGCCTGCGAGCGCGCGGGCTTTGCTCCCGAGGAATGTGCCGTGGTCGAGGATTCGCGCAACGGCTGCGTCTCGGGCATCACGGCCGGATGCCATGTCTTCGCCGTCCCCGATATCGTGCCGCTGCCGCAGGACGTGGTGGATGGCTGCGAGGCCGTGCTCGATACGCTGTTCGACCTGGCGGCGGCAATCAAGACTGTGCGCTAGAAAATTGCGGCGTTGAAACGAGCGATTGCTCACGTTTGCGCTTAAGCAAAAGGGGTCCGGCAATGGTCGGGCCCCTTTTGCTTAAGCGGCGACTTAGCATACTCGCGGGCGTGCTATAGATACGCACCGAGGTTGATGGCCGTGGCGTCGGTCTGGCTGCTTGCCTGGGTGCTGGCGCGTTCCAGTAGGAACGGACGTACCAGTTCTTGGCGGTTGATATCCTCGGCGGCGACTGCGGTGACGGTACGCGCTGCGGAGCCGACACGGATATGCTTGATCTTTGCCGGGGCCTTGTTCTCGATTTGCTCCATCAGCAGTTGGACACCCTTGCGGCCAATCTCGTAGCCCGGGGGCGCTACCGTAGTGAGCGGGACCGATCCGCTCCAAGCGAGCGGGTTGCCATCGCAGCCTGCTACGCGTACTTGCCCGGGGACAGAGATGCCCTTGTCGACCAGTGCCGAAACGACGCCCGAGGCCAACACATCGGTCAGGCCGACGACAAAATCGGGACGTTCGTCCGCGGGGCGCTCGGCGATTTGGGCACCGATGCCGTAGCCGTCGGCAGCGGTATTCCATTCGCCGGCGTCGATGACTTCGATCTTGATATCGGGGTGCAGGGCGAGCGCCTTATGAATGCCAAGGACGCGCAGGGTGAGTTGCATAAATGCTGCTCGGCCGACGACGACAATATGGTGCGCGCCGCGGGCGATGGCAAGTTCGGCAATGATGCGACCCTGGGCCTCATTGTCGGCCGCTACGTAGTAGCCGGGCTCGGAGCAATGGATGTCCAGATGGACGATCGGCACGGGCATCTTGGTCATGGCGGGGTGCCAGTCGGGGGATGCCATGGGCTGAACCATGACGCCGGACATCTGGGTGCCCATAAAGTAGCGCAGGTAATGATCCTCGAGAATATCGTCGTTATCGGCGTTGGCGATGAGCAAGTCGTAGCCGTGCTTGCGGGCCTCGTTGTGGGCGCCGCTGGCGATTTGGAGCGAAAAGCCGTGATCGAGACGGGGGAGCACCAGGCCAAAGGACTTGGTGGCGCCGCCCGCGAGCTGACGGGCGCTTTGGTTGGGCAGGTAGCCAAGGCGATTGATGGTCTCGTTGATGAGCTTGAGGGTCTCGGGGCGCAGCTTTTCGGGGTGGTTGAGCGCGTTGGAAACCGTGCCCAACGAAACCCCGGCCTCGCGCGCGACGTCGCTGATTTTTACCTTTGCCATAGCGGCCCCTTTGATGCGTTTCAAGTACAAGCCAGATTGTAGCATCCCAAACCTACCAAAAAGGGACAGGTTTATTTTGGCAGTTTTATCTGGGGAAACGCCGTTGCCAGCGCGACCACCACGAAGGGGGCAGGTACCTTTGTGGTGGTTTGGACCGGCTGGACGTGTGTGCATCGAGTGGTATCTAAGTTGAGATACCACCTCTGGTATATCAGCTTGCGTTTGCGTGAGTACAATACTCGAACGTTATGCGTCTCAGCGCCCCCTGTGCGTGGACGTTTTGCAGTCAAGCGGACGAAGGGATTTATCCTATGTGCGGAATTGTCGGCTACACCGGCTCTGATATTGCAAAGAACATCCTGGTCACGGGCCTCAAGCGTATGGAGTATCGCGGCTATGACTCCTCGGGCGTCGCGCTCGAGGTGGGCGAGGGCGCCGCGGCGCACCTCGATGTCATCCGCCGCGTGGGTAAGGTCGCGGGCTTGGAGAGCGAGCTTTCCAATATCGACAGCGACGCTACCTGCGGTATCGGCCACACCCGTTGGGCCACCCACGGCAAGCCCTCCGTCGTTAACGCTCACCCCCACACCAGCTGCGACGGTCGTATCGCCATCGTCCACAACGGCATCATCGAGAACTTCGCCGAGCTGCGCGAAGAGTTGGAGGGTCGCGGCCACCACTTTAAGAGCGAGACCGATACCGAGGTCTTCGCGCATCTGATCGAAGAGGCCTATGCCGAGACGCACGACCTGATGGCCTCCGTGCGCGAGGCTTGCACCCACGTGGTCGGTGCCTATGGTCTGGCCGCCGTGTGCGCTGACGAGCCCGGCGTGATCGCCGTGGCCCGCAAGGATTCCCCGATCGTAGTCGGTGTGGGCGAAACCGGCTCCTATGTTGCTTCCGATGTCATCGCGCTCATCGACGCCACCCGCGATGTCGTGGTGCTCGAGGACGGTCAGTTTGCCAAGCTCACGCCCGCAGGCGTCGAGTACACCGACGAGGCCGGCAACGTTATCGAGCCCAAGGTCACCCACATCGACTGGGACCTGGACATGGCAGAAAAGGGCGGTTATCCCGACTTTATGCTCAAGGAGATTCACGAGCAGCCGCGCGTTGTGCGCGACACGCTGGTTGGTCGTATGACGCCGGCCGGCGAGCTCGACATCGACGAGCTGGGCCTTTCGCTCGAGGAACTCAACGACATCGACCGCGTCTACGTGATCGCTTGCGGCACCAGCTATCACGCTGGCCTCATTGCCAAGAATCTCATTGAGGGCTGGGCTCGCATCCCCACCGAGGTGGAGGCGGCCAGCGAGTTCCGCTATCGCAACCCCATCATCACGCCGACGACGCTCGTCGTGGCCGTGTCCCAGTCGGGCGAGACGGCCGATACCCTTGCCGCCATTCGCGACGCGCGCATCAAGGGTGCCAAGGTCTTCGGCATCACCAACGTGGTGGGCAGCCCCGTGGCGCGTGAGAGCGACGGCGTCATCTACACCAAGGCCAACAAGGAGATCGCGGTCGCCTCGACCAAGAGCTTCATCGGCCAGGTCGTGAGCCTTACGCTTTTGGCCCTGCTGCTGGCGCAGGTCAAGTACCGCTTGACCACCAAGCAGGCGCGCATGCTGTTCCGCGAGCTTTCCGATACGGCCGAGCAGATCCAGTGGATTTTGGATACCCAAACCGAGGCCGTTCATGAGGCCGCCCTGCTGTGCAAGGACGCGCAGTCGGCGCTGTTCGTGGGCCGTGGCATGGGTGCCGCTATTTCCTACGAGGGCGCGCTTAAGCTCAAAGAGGTCAGCTACCTGCACGCCGAGGCCTACGCCGCCGGCGAGATGAAGCACGGCCCCATTGCCTTGATCGACCCGGGCTTCCCTGTCATCGCCGTGGCCACCAAGAGTGCCACCTACGACAAGACCGTGTCGAACCTCATGGAGTGCAAGGCGCGCGGCGCCAAGGTCATCGTCGTTGCTACCGAGGGCGACGAGGAAATCAACAAGATTGCCGACTGCATCATTCGCGTGCCGGCCGTCCGCGACGTGTTCAGCCCCATCACGGCGAGCGTCCCGCTGCAGCTGCTCGCCCGCGAGGTTGCCATCCTGCGCGGCTGCGACGTCGACCAGCCCCGCAACCTGGCAAAGAGCGTTACCGTGGAGTAGTTGGTTCCGCCATTCTGGCGACCAAGGCCCGGCTCCGTTGCAGCGGAGCCGGGCCTTGTTTCATTTGCCCAGATAAAACCTGCCAAAATGAACCTGTCCCTATTTGGCAGGTTAGCGGAGCTTGCTGGTCTCGAAGTACTCGGGGAACTGGTCCAGAACCTCGGTCTGGTTGCGGAACATCATATGCAGGTGCTTGCTGACCAAAAAGCTCGCTTCGATGGGGTCGCGACCGGCGATAGCGCGGCGAATCTGCTTGTGCTCGTTCACGATGTCCTGATTGTCGAGAACCTGCGTGGCGGCGCGCAGCCAGCGGAAGCGCTCCAGGTCGGCATTGGTCTCTTCGAGCCACGACCACACGGTGCTGCGACATGCGATGCTAAAAATCATGTGATGCATGAGGTTGTCGCTCAAAAAGAAGCCGATGCGATCCTCTTCGGCCATGGCCTTTTCCTGCAGCACGATGGCGCGGTCGAGCTGCTCGATGCCGGCCGACGTGGCGCGCGCACAGCACTCCACAATCACCTGCTTTTCCAGATGCTCGCGGATGTAACAGGCACTCTCGGCAAGGGTGAGGTTGATGGGCGAGACGTAGGTACCGCTCTGGGGCACGGTGCGCACTAGGCCTTCCTGCGCCAAACGAACCAAAGCCTCGCGCACAGGGGTGCGCCCCATATCTAGGTCGTCGCAAAGTTGCTTGACGCCCAGCTTTTCGCCCGGCTTGTAGTCCAGGTAGACGATTTTGCGTCGAATGGTGTGGTAGGACTGGTCCTGTAGGCTCGTTTCCTGCTCGCCGACGTGCATCGATTCTTCCATAGCGCCTCGCAACTGTTCTATCAAACTCATATGTCAGTTGTTAATTATGCCGCGAATCAGCTCTCCGCGGTGGGCAATTCGGCTGTTGCCTGAGAACTATTGCGGCATCTTAGTCTGTGTTTGCGCAAGGCTGTGCTCAATGTTGCCGTATCATAAGCCGTCGCAAACGTGAAATAGAAAGAAGGAATCCCATATGCAACTGGCAAATATCGTTCGCGAGCGCTGGAAAGGCGTCTTGTTCTGCCTGATCATTGCCATTCCCGCGACGTTGCTCGGCAAACAAATTGAGGTGGTCGGCGGTCCGGTATTTGCCATCCTCTTTGGCATGGTCCTGGCGCTCGTCTTTCCCAGGAAGCGTCGCGAACAGCTCGCCGCCGGCGTCACCTATACGTCCAAAAAAGTCTTGCAGTACGCGGTTATCCTGCTTGGCTTTGGCATGAACCTCTCCCAGATTCTGTCCAAGGGCGCCCAGTCGCTGCCGATTATCGTGGCGACGATCTCGACCTCGCTTGTCATCGCCTTTGTGCTCTGCCGCGTCATGAACGTACCGGGTAAGATCGCGACGCTTGTGGGTGTGGGTTCGTCGATTTGCGGCGGTTCGGCCATCGCTGCGACCGCGCCCGTCATCGATGCCGACGATCGCGAGATTGCCCAGGCCATTTCGGTCATCTTCCTGTTTAACGTTATCGCGGCGCTCGTGTTTCCGACGCTCGGCGGCATGCTCGGGCTGACCAACGAGGGCTTTGGCCTGTTTGCCGGCACCGCCATCAACGACACCTCGTCGGTAACGGCTGCGGCGAGCGCCTGGGACAGCATGCATCCCGGCGCCAATGTGCTCGAGAGCGCCACAGTGGTCAAGCTCACCAGGACGCTGGCCATTATTCCCATCACGCTGGTCCTCGCATGCTGGCAGATGCATCTGGCACGCAAGGCCGGCGGTGACGCCAAAAGCACGTTCTCGCTTAAACGTGCGTTTCCCATGTTTGTGCTGTTCTTTGTGCTGGCGAGCGTGATCACCACGGTGCTTCAGCTTCCCGCGTCCATCACGGCGCCCATCAAGGAGCTGTCGAAGTTCTTTATTGTGATGGCCATGGCGGCTATTGGTTTTAATACCGATATCGTCGAGCTGGTCAAAAAGGGCGGCAAGCCCATCGCGTTGGGCTTTTGCTGCTGGATTGGCATTGCATGCATGAGTTTGGGAATGCAGCACGTGCTGGGAATCTGGTAGAGAAGTAGCTTATTCGCGTGCTGGCTGCCGGTGAGCGCAAGCCTTCGGTGGAGCGATAGGAGCTCTTGCGGGTATGGCTTGTCCGCAGGTTTATAAGTCCCGAAGAGCTCTTATCGCCCCGCCAGGATGGCGATGCGGGGCAACACCTATACTCGCAGGACGGCGCTTTCTGCCCTATAGTGTTTGGTGAGCAATATCGTTCAATTTTGAAACACTCGGTCGTGCGACCGTCGGCGGTTGCACGTCGCCGCGGACAGGGGCAAATCATGGATAGCAATGCTAAGCTGAACATCTTGACCGATGCCCTAGCTGCTGCCGGGGCCTCGGCATTGGCAATCGATGCGCGTGGGGACGTCGCGATCTCGACCATGAATGACGCGGCGCTTGAGCGGGATGTGGCGGCTTTTGTCGCTGAGCGTCTCGACCGTATAGGAGACGGCGCGCGTCTGGTTATGGGGCGTGAGGGTACGCGCCTGAGCCTGACCGTTCGCCCCACCGACAAAGAGGGCGGGAGGCTTTGGGTCGTTGTGGTCCGCGAGGTGCGCGGTGCCGCGGCGCATGCGGGCATCGAGTGGCTCAACGCCGACGAAGTTGAGGTCCGCTATGAATCGAGCGCGTACGGCATCGTTGAGGGGGCGGCCTCGGTGGCTGTACCGGTTACCGAGAGCTATGCGCGCGGCGTGCCCCTTATGCTCGAGGGCGAGCTGGGAGCGGGTCAGGTCGAGATTGCCAAGCGCCTCTATCTGGATGGCCCTTTTGTCGATCAGCCCTTTGTTTCCGTCGCGCTCGATGAACTCACCGATCGCGGTTGGCGCCATGTGCTCAAAAGCTCCGAATCGCCGCTGTTCCAAACGGGGCTGACCCTTTGCATTGAGGGCTGGAATGCGGTTGGCCCCCAGCGCCTCCGCGAGCTGGTCTCCACGATGACCGACACCGCGTTGGCGACGCGCTGCCATGTGGTGCTGACGGCGAATGACATGCCGGGCGGCGGCGAAAGTGATCAAGCCGCCTTTGTGACCGAGCGCTTCGCCTGTGCGGTGAGCGTCGCGCCGGCAATCGCCGAGCAGGGAGCCGCGTCGACGAAGGTCGCGCGCTATTTGGAATATCTCGCTGATGCATTTGGGACGGCAGCGCCCACGCTGTCTGCCGCGGCGACGAAGACGCTCGATGCTTACCGCTGGCCGCGCAACTATCTGCAGCTCCGCGAGGTCTCGGAACGACTGTATATATTGGTGGGGACGGGCACGGTGGACCGCGCTGTGGCGGAGGAAGTGTTCGCCCAAGAGGACGTGATTAAGACCGCAACCTTTGGCGCCCCGACGCTTGAAAGTGACCTGTATATCCTGCGACCGCTGGCCGATACCGAGCGAGATATCGCGCATCTGGTTGTAGACCATCTCCACGGCAACCGAACCCGTGCGGCGGAGGTGCTGGGCATAAGCCGTACAACGCTGTGGCGCTTGCTGAAGGACGATGACCGTTGAGCGAGGCGCCCGTGACCGCACGCGACGCGTGTGCTACAGTCCAAAGCGTTATTGTTTCGATTTGGTTACGGCGTGCGAGGGCATATGGCTGAGACTTCAAAACCGAGCCGCAGAAGGCGGAGTGCCGCGCCGGTCAACCGACGCACAACATCGGTGACGTGGGGCAAACACGCCTCGGGGTTTGATGGCTCGTTCAAGCGCACTAAATACGGCTATCCTTCGGCAAGCGCCCGCTTGGCAATGCAGGCAGAGTCCTCGCTGTGGGGCCGCAAACGCGTGGTGGGCTCAAAGCTCAAGCACGACGG
>DBGAZC010000060.1:0-6144 GCA_048472015.1 Collinsella sp.
CATCATCGACCTGGTGCGCATGAAGGCGCGCCATTGCAACGGCACCGAAGCCGTTGAGTCGGAGATTCCCGAGGAGTATCGTGCCCAGGCCGAGGAAGCCCATGACCATCTGTGCGAGCTGGTGGCCGAGGCTGACGATGAACTGATGATGAAGTACTTGGAAGGCGAGGAGACGCTGACGCAGGAGGAGCTTGAAGGCCTGCTGTCGAAGGCGATCGCCGAGCGCATCTTTGTGCCGGTCTTTGCGGGCGATTGCATTAAGGAGCAGGGCGTCAACTCGCTGATGGACGACATCGCCACATACTTCCCGGCGCCGACCGACTACGGCGAGATGCCGCTTATCGACGGCGATTCGCTCAAGATTTCAAGCGACGATGATCGTCCGGTGGCGTTTGTGTTTAAGACCCTGGCCGATCCGCAGCAGGGTCGCATCAGCTTTATTAAGGTGCTGACGGGTACGCTTGAGCCGGGCCTTGAGCTGGTCAACGCGCGCACGCGCAAGGGCGACCGTCTGGCTCACCTGTATGTGATGTGCGGCCGCGACATGACCGAGGTCGGTCACGCCTATGCCGGCGACATTATCGTGGCACCCAAGCTGGCGGCCGAGACGGGCGATACGCTCTCGATTACCGGCAAGGTCGAGGCTGCGGCGTTTAAGTTCCCCAACTCGCAGTACCGCATCGCCATCGAGGCCGAGAATCGCGGCGACGAAGAGAAGCTCTACACGTTTATCGAGAAGGCCTGCAAGGCCGATCCGACCATGAGCATCGATCGTGACGAGGAGACGGGCCAGACCATTATCTCCGCCGTTGGTGAGGCGCAGGTTTCGGTGCTGCTCAACCGTTTGGAGGATCGCACCAAGGTCGTGGCCAAGAGCGTGCCGATCCGCATTCCGTATCGCGAGACCATTCGCCGTACGGCAAGCGCGCAGGGCCGCCACAAGAAACAGACTGGCGGTGCCGGTCAGTATGGCGACTGCTGGCTGCGCGTTGAGCCGCTCATTGGGCCCGACGGCACGAGCGATGGCTATGAGTTTGTAGACGAGGTCGTGGGTGGCCGCATCCCGCGCTCGCTCATCCCCGCCGTGGACAAGGGTGTCCAGGAGACCATGAAGGACGGCATCATTGCCGGCTACCCGCTCACGGGCATTCGCGTGGCTGTGTACGACGGCTCGTATCACAGCGTCGACTCCAACGAGATGGCGTTCCGCGCGGCGGCTCGCATCGGCCTGCGCAAGGCGTGCGCCGATGCCGACCCGGTGGTGCTGGAGCCCATCGAGGAAATCACGGTGACTATTCCCGAAAGCTACGCCGGCGCTGTGATGGGCGACATCTCGGCATCGCGCGGTCGCGTGACGGGTATGGAGACCGATGAGCGCGGCGACACCGTGGTCATTGCCCAGGCGCCGCTGGCAGAGCTGACGGATTATTCGACGCGCCTGCGCTCTATCACGCGCGGCACGGGTGACTTTACCATGAAGCCCGCTGGCTACGAGCAGGTTCCCTACGATGTTCAGGCCAAGCTGGTCGAGCGCTATGAGGAGGGCCGCGCCAAGTAGCGTGTGGTTTTGCCTGCAATGTGGACGCTGACGAAAAGGCCGCCCTGGGTAATCCAGGGCGGCCTTTTTTGATCCCATGGGGACGGAGGAAAACGAATCATTTTTGGGTTACGGGCGGTGCGGTCGGCACTAGTCTCCGGATGCCTGGTTGCGGCCGGTGGCGTAGTCGATCTGCACGTGCGGCTGCAGGTTGTAGCAGTACACGTGGAAGCAGAGGGTCTTGCCGTGGTCCTCGACCGATTGCGCCTCAAGGCGCACGCCGCGGCAGACAAGTTCCTCTTCGTTATACATGGGTGTGACGCGATAGAGCACGTGGTTGCCCGTCTCGCGGATGTAGCCGAGAATCTGCTCCTCAAACGGCAGCATGCCTGTCTCGTTGAGATAACGCGTGCCGGTGAGGAGATTCTTGCGGTTGGCGTTTTCGCCGCAGAGCGACCAGGCGATGAGATGGCAGCGGTTGTAGAGGCTCTGGCCCGGAATAAAGTCGTAGCGCTGCTGGCGCCATCCAGCGGGATGGATACGCGAGATATCGCCGCGCTCGCCTTGACCGAGTGATTCGGGGCCCACGCAGGCGAGCGCTTTGCGGGTGCGGCCCAGGCTGTCAAGCTTGGAGAACTTCTTAAAGCAACCCTCTTCTGTAGCGCGCTCGTATTCATCGAGCGTGAATGATGGTGTGCCGAGCGGGTGCGTGCTGTCGGCGCGCAGGGCAACGTAGGGGTTGCCGGCGTAGTCGGGAATGCTGCTGAGATAAACACCGCGGGCGCGGTTGAGGTCGGGGTTTTCGACCTCGTCGATGGGGGTGGCGGCGCTGTCCGCGGAAGCGCCGTCGCCGGTGTCGGTTGTGGCGGAATCGGAGCCATCGCCAGAGTCCTGGCTGTTTTGAGGGTCCGGGGAGCTCGCCGTTCCTGATTCGAGCCGATCGACCAGGTCCGCCTCGTCGTCGGTGCGGCTGGGACTTTCGTTTTGTTTTTCGGCCAGAGCTGCCGCCTGTTCATCACTTTGCGGCGACAACAACTTGGGCGCTCCGTCGAGCGACCCTGTGAACAGCGCAAACCCCAGCACCACGGCGGCGCCGATGGAAAGTACTTGCTTGTAGGCGGACTTGCGCGACATTGCGGCTCCTGGATGGACGGTTGGGAATCTACCAGTCTAGCAGGAGCCGGCAGGGGCCGTTCTGTCGAACAAATACTCAAGATTTGGGATAGACGCTACTGATTCATTTGCCTCATATGGAGCTGCGGTGGTTGTGTATGTGGGGCTATTTTGCGTTTCCCCAGATAAAACCCGCCAAAATAAACCTGTCCCTTTTTGGCAGGTTAATCGGGGGACTATTTCACCGCAACTTAGGGCACGGTTAGGGAGTGTGCACCTTAAAGAGTGGTGCCCTTGATTAGAGAGGTCGCGCTCGTCTCTCTAATTGTCTCTCTAAAGAGAAAGCCAGTTAAAGAGATAACATTGGGCTATCTAACAGTGAATTCGATACATCTCTCTAAATGTCTCTCTAAAATAAGGTGCTTATCTCTCTAAAGTTAGAGAGATATACTATACTTTAGAGAGATAAATCTATCGTTTTAGAGAGACGGAATGCCAATGCTGCTGGATGAACCTCTTGGCCTTATCGTTGAGCGCCTTCGCAGGCGGGGGACTGATGACGCATCGGTAGAAGTTAAAGCCTGCACGAATAAATTGAGCGCAGACGTATGGGAGACAGTGAGCGCTTTTGCGAACACTGCGGGTGGGCTCATTATTTTGGGCCTAAACGAAGCCGAAGGATTTGTTCCTTCGGCTAACTTTGCTATCGATAGGGTGCGCGATCAGTTTGTTTCGGGTATCGGAGACGGAGGCTCAGCGGCAGTGGTGACCCATGCGCCACGGTACGAGCTTGATCGAGGCGAGGTCGACGGGCTCCAGGTGCTTCTGGTGCGCATCTTTGAACTTGAGCTTAAAGCGAAGCCTTGCTATATCGGCGCGCGCGGCGTGCAGAACGGTAGCTACAAGCGCGTGGATGATAAAGATATCAAGATGTCACCCGCTGAGCTATATGAGCTGCAGAGTGCGTTGCTTCCGAGCGATGCAGACGGCACGGTGGTTTCGGAGGCAACAGTCGAGGATTTGGATCCAGATGTCGTGCGGTCTATTATCGCAAATCGCCGGCTGCAGACCCCCCGCGTTTTGCGCGGGGCCGATACGCTGGAAAAGCAGCTGGTCAGACTCAATATCACTACAAAGGATGGTGCGGTGAAGCTCGCAGGGCTTCTGTCGGCGGGAATTTACCCCCAGCAGTTCTATCCCAAACTCATGATTGATGTCGCCGTTCATTCCGATGTGGAAAAATCTGCACCCGGGCAACCCCGGTTTATTGACCGCCAGTTGTGCGATGGCCCGATTCCGGCTTGCATCGAAGATGCCCTTGTCGCGATTGGACGGAACTTGCGCAAAGCGGCGATAGTGCAAGGCGCTGGCAGAAGGGAGGATTGGGAAGTTCCCCAGGAGGTTTTGCGCGAGGCCTTGGCAAACGCCTGCATCCATCGAGAATATTCGCCCATGTTTGTGGGGCAGGCCGTGAGTGTCGATATCTATCCAGACAGAATAGAGATCAAAAACCCCGGTGGGCTTTGGGGCGGAAAGACGGTGGACAATCTTGCAGACGGGGAATCGCGCTGCCGAAACCCAAAGCTCATGAGCCTAATGGGGGCGACGCCGTTAGAGCATGCCGAGGGGCCCGTTGCAGAAAGCCAGGGATCTGGTATCCCGGCTATGATTCGCGAGATGGAGTCTCGTTCGCTTGGAAGGCCGAAATTTATCGTTAAGGCCGATTCGTTTACGGTGCTGCTTTCCCGGCACGGGGCGGAGCTTGCTGAAAACCGCACGTGGATTCAGAGCCATGTGGGCACCGAGCTGACGGATCGCGAGGAAACATTGCTCATGTTTATGCGGGAGCATGGGTGCGTATGCGATGTTCAAAAAATACGAGAGGCCCTGAAGTGGGATTCGGATGACATTCGCCTGATCTGCGGGAATCTTGTCGATAAACATGTCCTGTCAAAATGTGGCAAAGACACGTTTGAGATTATCGATATGAGCAGAGAATCGTCAGCTTCGACAGCGGATAGGATCCTGGAGGCTCTCAGAGCCGAAGTGGATATGACGGCGCGAGAAATAGCGGTTGCATCGGGGGTCAAAATTTCGTCCGTCCGCTACCATCTGCCAAAAATGGCGGATAAAGGACTCATCGAAGTAATGGGTTCATCGACGAGCCGCAACCGCCGCTATCGGAAGAAGTAGATGCAGCCGAGTCGCCCCTCTTGTGTCTCTCGAAGTGAGATGGGTGCTAGGGGGGCGACTGCCTCGCGATATTTCCCCAGATAAAACCTGCCAAAATAAACCTGTCCCTTATTGGCGGGTCAGTTAACGCAGTGCAGGTTGAGCATATGCGAGCGAGCGGTCTCCGGGTGCGGTAAGGTGACGTGAAACAAGCGGGCGCTGACCTTTTGGTCGCGCCCGTGAAGTTGAACGTCAGATTGCCGTGTCCGGAGCCCGCGCAGCGCCGAGCAGTTACGCCGTTTGTAAAACGGCGTAACCTAAAGGTTCATGTTGCCGTGAATGTAGGGGGTGACCTCGGGGGAGATATGGTCGCAGCCCAGCCCGCGCAGCGCGGACTCGATGGCGGCGGGCAGCGGGGTCTTGCCCTCGGCATCGACGGCGGTGCCGCCGAGCGCGGCAATCTTGGCGACATCTGCGGGTGCGGCCTCGATATGCATGCAGCCGCCGACCAAGCGCGCGCGTACCTGTGCCAGGTCAAGATCGTGCAGGTAGTCCTCGCAGGTGCGGATCAAATCGACCTTCTCGCGCGTAAGCTCCTCGCCCGTGGGGACGCGGGTGGCAAGACATGCTCCCGCCGGCAGGTTCCAAACGGGATAGCCCCATGCGCGCAGCAGCTCGCGCTCTTCGTCCTTGGTAAAGCCGACCTCCATGAGAGGGGAGCGTACGCCGAGCTCTTCTGCCGCACGCATGCCGGGGCGGTAGTCACCGCGATCGCTTGCATTGCTGCCATCGATGACGGTGGGAAAGCCGAGCGACTTGGCGTGGTTGACGATGGCGGTAAAGCCGGCGTGCTTGCAGTGGTAGCAGCGATTAGCATCGTTGCAGGCTACTTGGGGGAGCTGCAGCTGATCCACCGAAAGATTGAGCACGGGGAGCTTAAAATGCGGCCCCTCATTGGCCTGTCCATCAACGGACTGCTCAAACGAAGTCTGTTCGGGCGTGCCGATGAGCGGCGTGGTGAGATGGATGAGGAGGGTATTGGTAGGCATGATGCGGGCGCACACGGCGGCCAAAAAGCTGCTGTCAACGCCGCCGGAAAACCCGATGGCCACGCGCCCGTATGCCAAAAGCAGCTGTTCGAGCGCCGATAGCTTGTCTTGAAGCTCCTCTGCGGGTGCCGTGGTGTCTAAAATCATGAAACGTTCCTTATCGTTGAGTACTCGATCGAAAACTATAATCCTAATGCGTTACTTGCCATAAGACTTCTATCTGTGTAACGAAAGTGCAATATGGTATATACGTTATATACAAGTTGCCAAATG
>DBGAZC010000061.1:0-13713 GCA_048472015.1 Collinsella sp.
CTTCTTCCTCTTTCCGGACATGCCGTCCTCCGATCTCCCGGGGCCGGCCGATCCGGCCCTCAGGGTATCGGGTTCCCACATTCATCCGCACATGTGCGGATGAATGTGGGAGGTGTTCGGATAAAGTTGATAATCAAGGCCAATGACTAGGGCGGAAAATTTCTTAAAAAAGTTCTTGCCCTGCGCTGATTCGTCCGTATAATAAACTTCGTTGCTTGAGAGCACGCACCTATTCCTCGGTAGCTCAATGGTAGAGCACGCGGCTGTTAACCGCGCTGTTGTAGGTTCGAGTCCTACCCGGGGAGCCAGAATTTCTCAGCCCATTCCGCTGGGCTTTTTAATTCCTCGGTAGCTCAATGGTAGAGCACGCGGCTGTTAACCGCGCTGTTGTAGGTTCGAGTCCTACCCGGGGAGCCAGGTTGTAGAACCCGTCGCTTATGCGGCGGGTTTTTTCATGCCGCGACCACTTGACTCGAACGTTGCCATATCAACATTTCGTGTCGAGGATGTAATCCCGCGACCCACCACCTCAACATGGCGCGGTCGTTGTAGAATATTGCAATGATTGCTCCCACGACATGGTGCTGCGAGCACCAGATAAGGAGATTCTTGTGTCTGAGACCATTAACGGCAGCCTGAGCGTCTCGAACGACGTTATTGCCGATATTGCCGGTTATGCCGCGATGACGTGCTATGGCGTCGTCGGTATGGCTGAGCAGCTCCAGGGCGCCGAGAGCGTGCGCCTGCTTGCCGGTCAGCGCCTCCGTAAGGGCGTGCTTGTCTCCGCCGACGAGAACGGCCTTACGGTCGATCTTCACGTCGTGCTCGAGAACGGCGTCAACATGAAGTCCGTCTGCCACAATCTTTCGAGCTCCGTTGCCTTCACCCTGCAGGAGATCGCCCAGATCGATCCCGCCAGCCTTAAGATCGGCATCCATATCGACGCGCTCAAGAGCCGTCTGAACTAGCATCCGAAAACGGAGATTCAAATACCCATGATTGCAAAGACCATTCGCACCTGTTTTCCGATCGCTGCGGCTGCCGTTTCCGACAAGGCCGAGGAGATCAACAAGCTCAACGTCTTCCCCGTGCCCGACGGTGACACCGGCACCAACATGTCGCTCACGCTCGCCTCGGTGACCAAGGAGCTCTCCGCTCTTCCCGCCGACGCTGACATGGAGGCCATCGCCGGCGCCATCACCCACGGCTCCCTGATGGGCGCCCGCGGCAACTCCGGTGTCATCACCTCGCAGATCCTGCGCGGTGTGGCCGAGGGTCTCGTTTCTGCCGATGAGCCCATTACGTCCGCCAACATCGCCTATGCGTTCCGCAGAGCCGTCAAGGTCGCCTTCCAGGCCGTCCGCAAGCCCATCGAGGGCACGATCCTCACGGTGCTGCGCGATGTCTCGACCAAGGCCGACGAGTGCGAGAAGAAGAAGTTCTCGGCCGAGGACGCGCTCGACGCTATCGTCGTCGAGGCATATCAGTCTGTCGCTCGCACGCCCGACCTTCTGCCCGTTCTGAAGGAGAACGGCGTGGTCGACTCCGGCGCCTTTGGCTTTGCCATCTTCCTGGAGAACTTTGTTGCCGCCGCGCTTGGCCGCAGCACCGTTGTCGAGGATTTCTCCGCCACGTTTGATTCCGCTGGCTCTGCCCGCGACGCGGCCCTCAATCGCGTTGAGATCGAGGCCAACGACGACTGGGAGGGCTCGGAGTTCCGCTACTGCAACGAGTTCCTCTTTAAGGCTGACGCTCCCTTTGACGAGGATGAGTGCCTTAAGTTCCTGGGTTCCATGGGCGACTGTGAGCTACTCGTGGGCGCCTACCCCGATTACAAGATCCACGTGCACTCCAACACCCCCAACCTGGTGCTCGAGCACATGCTTCAGCTTGGTCAGATCTACGAGGTCTTTATCCACAACATGGAGATGGAGGCCCACGACCGTACCGCCAAGATTCATGAGGACCAGGAAAAGGCCGCCGAGCCCGCCAAGGCGCTGGGCTTTGTCGCCGTTGCCGCTGGGTCTGGCGAGGCAGACATCCTCAAGTCCCTCGGCGTCGACGTGATCGTGTCGGGTGGTCAGACCATGAACCCCTCGACTGCAGACCTGCTGGGCGCCGTGGACCAGGTCAACGCGACCTCGGTCATCATCCTGCCCAACAACGGTAACATCCGCATGGCTGCCGAGGCCGCCGCCTCTGCCTGCACCGATAAAAAGGTCGCCGTCGTTCCTACCAAGACCGTTCCTCAGGCCTTCTCCGCGCTGTTCGCGGTCCTGCCCGATTCCGAGCTCGAGGATGCCGTCGCCGCTATGGTCGACGCCATCAGTGAGGTTCGTGATGGCGAGGTCACCCGTGCCGTGCGCGATTCCAGTGCCTCCGACGGCTCGCCGATTCACTCCGGTGACGTCATGGGTATCATCGCCGGCTCCATCGATGTGGTCGGCTCCGACGTGAAGCAGGTCACGCTCGACTGCATCAACCGTATGCAGGAGGAAGAGGAGGGCGACGCGCTGACGATTCTGGCAGGCGAGGAGCTGTCCGATGAGGCCTTCCAGGAGATCGTCGACGCTATCGAGGAGGCTCAGCCCGACTTGGAGATTGACGCCCATCGTGGCGAGCAGCCGCTCTATCCCGTGATTTTCTCGATCGAGTAGGCATCTCGTCATGTCCGAGCTGTGCTCCGTGCCGCGCGTCTCGGAGCGCTTTGCCCAGAGCAATGCGCTCGACGAAGATATCGCGCGACTCAAATATGTTTCGGGTAAACGTGAGGAGGCCCTTCGCCGTCTGGGAATTCGGACGGTGGGGGACCTCCTTCTCCATATCCCTCATCGATACCTCGACTTTACCCGTTCGTGGTCCATCGAGATGGCGCCCATCGGTACCGTGTGCACCATCATCGCCACGGTCGACCGTATCGTCCAAAAGCAGCCTCGTCCGCGCATGCAGGTGACCGAGGTCTCACTCGTTGACGAGACGGGCGTGCTGCAGGTCGCCTTTTTCCGTCAGCCCTGGATTGCCCAGCAGCTTAAGCAGGGCGACCGCCTGGCCGTGATGGGCAAGGTCGAGTTTGCCTACGGCTTTAAGCAGATGGCCTCGCCGCACTTTGAAAAGCTCGAGGAAGGGCGTGCCGCGGGCACTATCCTGCCGGTCCATTACGTGAGTGATGGCGTGAGCCAGGCGTGGATGCGCCGCATCGTAAGCGGCGCGCTCGAGGTCGTCGGCAATCCCTTTGATCCCATTCCCGCGCCGCTGCGCGCAAAGCGGAAGCTCATGAGCAATGCCCGCGCGTTGCGTTCGATCCACTTTCCCTCGAGCATGGCTGAGCGCGACATTGCGCGCGCACGGCTTGCCTACGAGGAGTGCCTCTACCTGCAGCTGGCGCTGCGCCTGCGCAACGACGGCGGCCTGGTCGATGTGGTGCCCTATGCCCACACCGCGGGCGAGCACCTGGCCGCGCTCAAGCAAGCCCTGCCGTTTTCGCTGAGCGACGAGCAGGACGCCGCGTTCCAAGACATCCTGCATGATATGTGCGATGGCGGGCGCGTGATGAACCGGCTGCTGCTGGGCGATGTCGGTACCGGCAAGACCGCCGTTGCTGCCTGCGCGCTGGCTGTGGCTGCCGATAGCGGCACCCAGGCCTGCGTTATGGCGCCCACGGGCGTGCTGGCGCGCCAATATGCCGATAAGACCGGCCCTCTGCTCTCGCAGGCCGGCATGTCCTGGGCGCTTCTGACGGGTGCCACGCCGGCCTCAGAGCGCGAGCGGATCCATTCCCAGCTGGAATCGGGCGAGCTTGATGTGCTCTTTGGAACCCACGCGGTCCTTTCGGATGACGTTACGTTCAAGCATCTGTCGCTCGTGGTCATCGATGAACAGCACCGGTTTGGCGTCGGCCAACGCAACGCCCTGCGCGCGAAGGGCCCCGGTGCCGATCTGCTCGTTATGACGGCAACGCCCATCCCGCGTACGCTGGCGCTTTCGGTCTACGGCGATCTGGACACGAGTATCATCCGCCATCGACCCGTCCCTGGCGCTGGCGTGACGACACGCGTGCTCACCGAGTCGAGCCGCGACCTCGCCTATGGCGCCATCCGCGAGGCGCATGAAAAGGGTCAGCAGGCCTACGTGATTTGCCCGCTCGTGGAGCCGAGTGACTCGGCCGATGAACTGGAAGACGTGCCCGGTATTGCCCGCGACGATGAGGGCCGCGTAACCGTCCCCGTGCCGCTGCACGATACGGCGACCGAGTTCGATCGCCTGCGTCTGGCGTTGCCGGGTCTTGCCATCGAGCGCCTTCACGGCCGTATGCCAGCGGGGGAGAAGGATCGCGTGATCGACGCCTTTAAGCGTGGCGAGATCGATGTGCTCGTCTCGACTACGGTGGTCGAGGTGGGCGTCGACGTGCCCAACGCCACCGTCATGGTCATCGAGAACGGCGAGCGCTTTGGTTTGGCTGCCCTGCACCAGCTGCGCGGTCGCGTGGGCCGCGGCAGCGTGTCGGGCACGTGCCTGGTCATGACGCACTCCAAGGGCAACGGCGGCGCATCGGCGGCGCAAGACCGTCTCCAGTCGCTCGAAAAGACCTCGGACGGCTTTACGCTCGCCCAGATGGACCTGCGTCTGCGCCATGAGGGCGAAATCCTGGGCTACCGTCAGCATGGCGGCGTGACCCTGCGCTTTGTGGACCTGGACGCCGACGAGGATCTTATCGAATGGGCCCATTTGGACGCGGTCGAGCTCTTGCGGTATGCTTGCAACCTTGACTCCGTGGCGACGCGCCCCTTGCGCGACGCGGTCGCCACGCGCTATCGACATATCTTTAAGGAGGTCAGCGGAGGATGAGAATCATCGGCGGCGAATGGCGCGGTCGTAAGATCGAGGAGCCCCGTGGTCGCGATGTCACCCGCCCCACGACTGATCGTGTGCGCGAGGCGTGCGCATCTATGGTCATGTCGGCATTCGATTTCGATTTGGACGAGGTTCGTGTGCTTGACGCTTTTGGCGGCTCCGGTGCCTTAGGGTTAGAGATGCTCTCTCGTGGGGCCCGCTCGCTCACGACGTTTGAGATCGATCGCAACGCCGCACGGCTCATTACCAAGAATTTCGAGTCGCTCTGCCGTGACCGTGCGCGCTGGCGTGTGGTGACGGGTGACGTGCTGGCGAGCGCCTCGCGCGGCCGCGTGCCGGGCGGCCCCTTTGATCTGGTCTTGCTCGACCCGCCCTATGCTTTTGGTGCCGAGCCGGTCGAGGAACTGCTGCAGAACCTGGCTCAGCAGGGTCTGCTTGCACCTGGCGCTTATGCCCTGTTTGAGCATGCCGCCGCCGATGCGGGCGCGCATCCGGCAGACTTTGAGACTGTACGTGAGAAGCGCTACGGCATTACCTCGGTCGACCTGCTTCGTTGGGTCGGCGATGACGATGGTGAGGGCGATAGCGCCGGCACCGATGCTGACAACAACGATGCCACGACGTTTCAGGAGGATGCTCATGAGTGACACCATCAATCGCGTGATCGTCCCGGGCACCTTCGATCCCATCACGTTTGGCCATATCGATGTGATCCGCCGCGCCCGCCGCATCTTTCCCAGCGTGATCGTCGCTGTTGCCGAGTCGCAGGGTAAAAACGGTGTGGGCACCACGTTTACGCTCGATGAGCGCGTGGCGCTGGCCCGCGAGGCGCTCGGTGATATCGACGGCGTTGAGGTCCTGCCCTTTACCGGCCTCTTGGTCGACTTCGCTCGTGAGCAGGGGGCGGGGGCCGTGGTCAAGGGCCTGCGCGCCATGACCGACTTTGAGTACGAGCTGCAGCAGGCCGACCTCAACTATCGCTTGGATAACGAGCTGGAGTCCATCTTTGTCATGAGCGCGCCGCAGTACGGCTATATCTCGAGCTCGGTTGTTCGCCAGATCGCCTCGCTCGGTAGTGACGTATCGACGTTTGTCCCGTCCAACGTGGTCGAAGCGCTCAAACATCGCTTTTCGTGACGTTTCTTATTGCCTGGTGGCATGTGGTAAACTAGCACGATGATATGTTACCTATGAAAGGAGACCGGATGCCGGGCGAGAATTTTCCTGGCGATAGGATCGTCAGCTTGGTCGATGAGCTCGAAGGGCTGATCGAGGAAGCCAAGCCGCCTTTCGGCAAGAACGCTCAGTTCAAGGTCATCGACGCCGACGTGTTCTTCAACATCCTCGACGAGATCCGCATGAGCTATCCCGAGGAGTGGCAGAAGTCCCGCCGTATCCTTAAGGAGCGCGAGGAGCTCATGGCTTCCGCCGCCGCTCAGGCCGATTCCATCATCGCTGACGCTCAGCAGCAGGCCCTCACCATTGCCGGTGAGCAGGAGATCGTCCGCCTTGCGCAGCAGCAGGCCGACGACATCCGCGATCGTGCCCAGCAGTACGAGCGCGAGACGCGTTATGCTGCCGAGGACTACGCAGAGCAGGTCTTTACGCACCTGGAGGAGAACCTCAAGAGTCTGACCGGCACCGTTACCCGTTGCCGTCAGCAGCTCAACGAGGGTGCTGCTCAACAGAATGGTCAGTGGTAATGGCTGAGTTCCCGAGCGTTACCGTCGATCTTTCCGAGCAGCTCGAGTTTCCTGGAGATTCGTATCCGCTGACCGGTAAGGTCGATGTCGCCACCTACACGGTGGGCGAGAAAGAGTACCAGCTACAGGACGGCATCGACTACGACGTTGTCTTTACCAATGCCGGTACCGGTGTCTTGCTCACGGGCATGGTTCGCGCGCACGCCACCGGCGAGTGCGACCGTTGCCTGGAGCCCGCCTCGTTTGATATCGCCGGCGAGATCGAGGAGTTCTACCTCTTTGAGGAGCCCGAGGATCCCGAGGCCTACGAGGACGGCTACGAGCTCCTGGGTGAGGACCGTATCGTTGATCTGGGTGAGCCTATCAATGACGCGGTCGTTATGGACACGCCGTTTGTGGTGCTCTGCAAGCCCGATTGCCGTGGTCTGTGCCCCACATGCGGTTGCAATCTCAACGTCGAGCAATGCGATTGCGCCGCCCAGGCAGAGGCAGAATGGGCCGCTGCCACGGAAAATCCATTTGCAGCATTGAAGAATCTCAAGCTTGATGAGTAAAACTGTGGTAGTATCGCTACTTGCGCGTAATCGCCACACTGGATAGTTCATAAGGAAGGTCACTATGCCCGTACCTAAACAAAAGCAGGGTCGTATCCGCACTCACACCCGTCGTTCCGCCAACATGAAGATCTCGGCTGCGGCTCAGTCCACGTGCCCCCGTTGCGGTGCTGTCAAGCTCCCGCATCACGTGTGCCCCAGCTGCGGTTTCTACAAGGACCGCGAGGTTATCGTTACCGAGTAACGGTATACTCTGGATGCGATGCCGTTCCAAATGGAACCACAATGGCCGGCTCAATGAGTCGGCCATTTTTGTATAAGGAGCATGTATTATGAGTAGCGTTCGCGTTTGTGTAGACGTTGTGGGCGGAGACGAGAAACCTCAGGTTGTTCTTGATGGTATCGAGGCTGCGCTTGCCGCCGATCCCGATATCGAGGTCTTGGCAGCTGGTCCCGCCGAAATCGTCAATCCCTTTGCAGCTTCCCATGCACGTGTTGAGGCCCTTGAGGCGCCTGACGTTATCGCCATGGATGACGATCCCATTCGCGCCGTGATGACCAAGCGTAAGTCGTCGATCGTGCTTTCTTGCCGCGCCATTAAGAAGGGCAACGCGGATGCGTTCTTCTCCGCCGGCTCCACCGGTGCCATGACCGCCGCCGCCACCGCCTATGTGACGCCGTTTAGGTATCAGGCCGAAGGCAAGAAGCAGCCGGTGCGCCCCTGTCTGACCAATGCGCTGCCCAATCGCGCCGGCGGTCTGACGGTGCTGTGCGACATGGGTGCCAACCCCGATGTGGAGGTCGATGACATGGTGCGTTTTGCCCAGATGGGTAGCGCCTATGCCCGCGTCGTCCTGGGCATCGAGCATCCTCGCGTGGGCCTGCTTGCCAACGGCACCGAGGATGAGAAGGGCTCCAACTTTACCAAGGCCTGTTTCCCTGCTATGAAGGCCGCCGTTCCCGGCTTTGTTGGTAACTGCGAGGGCACCGACCTCACCTCAGGTAACTTCGATGTCGTCGTTGCCGATGGCATGTCGGGTAATATCGCTCTCAAAGCTACCGAGGGCGCTGCCAAGTTTTTGCTGCAGGAGCTCAAGGGCGCCTTTATGGCCTCGCTCGGCACCAAGATCGCCGCGCTGCTCATTAAAAAGCAGATGCGCGAGATTAAGGCCAAGCTCTCTGGCGACGCCAAGGGCGGCGCGATTCTTCTGGGCCTGCGCGGCGTGGTCCTGATCGGCCATGGCGCCACCTCAGTCGAGGCTGTCAAAAACGGTACGCTCGCGGCGGCCGAAGCCGTGCGCGCCGGGCTGGTTGAGAATGTCGCCAACTCTATGGACGGTATCGTTTTATAAGAGCGAGTTAGGGCGCTGTTATGTGCTTCGCGGCGCACGTCGTGGGGTAGAATCAGAACCGTGTCTTGGTACCGCCCGGGCGGTACCATTCTTTTGGTATTCATGCACTATGAGAGGAAGCGCTATGGACCGCTCCGAAATCTTCGACAAGATCGCCGAGGTCGCTGCTGACGTTCTGGGCGTCGATGTTGCCGAAATTTGCGAGGAGACCACCTTTGACGACCTCGATGCCAACTCGCTCGAGCGCCTGCAGCTGGTTACGGCTATCGAGGACGAGTTCAACCTCGAGATCGATGACGAGACTCTGCTCTCGCTCAACTCTGTCGCCGACGCCGTCGACGCTATCGAAGCTGCCAAGGAGGCCTAAGTCTTGGCTTTATCCGAACGACTTACGCGCGCCCAGGAAATCTTGGGCCACGAGTTCAACAATAAGGTGCTGCTGCGCGCGGCGCTTACGCATCCCTCGGCAGTCGAGGGCCAGCCGGTTTCTGCCAGCTATGAGCGCCTTGAGTTCTTGGGCGATTCCATTTTGGGCGCTGTGGTCGCACGCTCCCTGTTTGAGTCCTATCCGGAGTTTGACGAGGGCAAGCTCACGCGCCTGAAGGTGTCGCTTGTCTCGGGCGCTACGCTGTCCGAGGTTTCTCACGAGCTGGGCATTGACGACATCATCATCTTCGGTGCCTCCGAGACCGGTACCGGTGCGCGCGGCCTGCATTCGGCCCTCGAGAACGTCTATGAGTCGCTCGTGGGCGCGCTGTACCTGGATGCCGGCTGGGATACGGCGGCGGAGTTCATTCACCGTACGCTTAAGCCGCACCTGGCCACCGAGCGTGCCGAGCACCCCGCGAACCCCAAGTCGTTTTTGCAGGAGTGTGTGCAAGCCGACGGTCACGAACCTCCGGCGTACAAGCTCGTTGGCTCCGAGGGCCCGGCGCATGCGCCCACCTTTACCGCTGTGGTTTTGATCGATGGTATTCGCCAGGGTCGCGGCTCTGGTTCCTCTAAGAAGGAAGCCGAGGGAGCCGCCGCGCTTGAGGCGCTCGACCGTATGGGTTACACCACCAACGGCGTGATTCTCAATAAGAAGCACGTGTAAGCGAGGAACCGTGTATCTCAAGTCCCTCACGCTCAAAGGGTTCAAGTCGTTTGCCGACCGCGCCCATATGACGTTTGAGCCGGGCCTGACCGTCATCGTCGGTCCCAACGGCTCGGGAAAATCGAACATCTCCGACTCCATCCTGTGGGTCCTGGGCGAGCAGAGCGCCAAGCAGTTGCGCGGCCAGGCCATGGAGGATGTCATCTTCTCGGGCTCGTCAGCGCGCAAGCCGGTGGGTGTCGCCGAGGTCACGCTTGTGCTCGATAACTCGGACCATATGCTGCCCGTCGATTTTGACGAGGTCGCCATCACCCGTCGTATGTATCGCTCGGGCGAAAGCGAGTACCTCATCAACTCGAGCCCGTGCCGCCTGATGGACATTCAGGACATCTTGCACGATTCGGGCCTGGGCAAGGATACGCATTCCATCATCAGCCAGGGCAAGCTCGACGCCATTTTGCAGAGCCGCCCCGAGGAGCGCCGCGCCCTCATCGAGGAGGCCGCCGGCATCTCCAAGCACAAGCGCCGCAAGGAGCGTGCGCTCAAAAAGATTAAGTCGATGGACGAGCACCTGACGCGTGCCCGCGACATCAATAAGGAAATCGCCCGTCAGCTGCGACCGCTGGAGCGTCAGGTCGATCGTGCGCGCAAGTACAAAGAGTTGTCCTCGCGCGCGAACGAGCTTACGCAGATGCTGGCTGTCGACGAGCTGCGTTCGCTGCAGTCGCAGTGGAACGACCTGGAGAGCCGCTCCAAGGAAGGTGCCGCCGAGCTGGAGCTTGCGCAGTACCGCATGGGCGAAAAGGAGCGCGAGCTCGAGAAGCTCCAGGTCATGCTCGAGGAAAAGGGCCTGTTTGTGGGCGATCTGGGCGAGCAGCGCCGCCATATGC
This sequence comes from Collinsella sp., assembly GCA_048472015.1. Taxonomy (GTDB): domain Bacteria; phylum Actinomycetota; class Coriobacteriia; order Coriobacteriales; family Coriobacteriaceae; genus Collinsella. The sequence goes on from DBGAZC010000061.1 coordinate 10,447, forward strand.
AAGATGTGGTCGGCCGCATTAACTCCGACATGCGCCTGCTCGAGGAAAAGGGCCACAACATGGTGTCGCGCCTGTCTGACATGCGCGGGCAGATTTCGAGCTCCGAGCATCAGCGTCGTCGCGTGGTCGAGGAGCTCGAGGACGCGCGTGCGCAGCTTGAGGAAGTGACCGGCGCGCACATGCAGGCCCAGGAGGACGTTGACGCCGCTGGTCCTGCCGCCGCAGAGCTCCACGAGCGGCGCGTGGCGCTCGACAATCAGATTTCGCAGCTTACGCGTGAGCAACGCGATGTGCAGCGCGTGGCCGACAACGCCGCGCTCGAGCTCGCCAAGGTGAAGGACTCGCTGAGCAATGCCGAGGTCGAGGACAACATGTATGCCTCGCGCCTGGAGCAGATTGACGAGCAGCTCGAGGAGGTCACGGCCTCGCTCGAGAGCCGTCGCAACCGCGCAGAGGAGCTTGAGGGTGCTCTTGAGGAAGCGCGCCAGGCCCAGGCCGATGCGCGTGAGGCCACCGAGGTCGCCCGTGTAGCCCTGAAGGACTTGCGTAATCGTGAGAGTGAGGCGCGCAACAAGCTGTCCGAGGTGCGCTCGGAGCTTGCCAGCCAAAAGAAACTCGATGCCCGCATGGCCGACAGCTCGCCGCTCGTGAGCCGTCTGGTGGGTGCGCTGGGCGACGATGTCTTGGGTCGTCTGGGCGACGTGCTGGAGGCCCCGCGCGAGCTTGAGGGCCTGGTTGAGCAATTGCTCGCCGGCGATATCGATGCGCTGCTGTTTGATGACGCCGCCACGCTTGAGCGTGCCGGTCGTGCGGCTCTGGACCAAAAGAAGGCCTCGGGCGAAGCACTGCTGGTGACGCGCGGCGTGAGCGGCTCTACCGCCGCTGAGGGCGCTGCCGGTACCCGCCTGGTTGATCGTCTGTCCGTGCGTGCAGGCTACGGACCCGTCGTCGAGGCGCTGCTCGGCGGCTATTACGTGGTCGATGACTTGGCTGCCGCGCTGGCTGCGCCTGTCGTTGACGGTGTGACCTATGTGACTCCCGATGGCGCCCGCGTAAGCTGTGGCGGCCTGGTGCGTGTGGGCCTCGATGCCGGCGAGGCGTCGGGTGCTCTGGAGCGTAAGCGTCGCATTCGCGAGCTGGAGGGGCTTGAGCCCGATCTGGCTGCCGTGTTTGAGCATGTGTCGGATCAGGTCGTCGAGGCCAACGTTGCCGTCGAGGAGGCCCGTGCCGCCGAGGGCGATGCCGCCGGTGAGATCGCCCGTCTTGAGGGCGAGCGCCGCTCGCTGCTCTCCGAGATCGGCCGCTTGGAGCAAAGCGCCAACAATGCCGAGGTCGAGCGCGTGCGCATCTCCAAGCGCCGCGAGCAGGCTGCCGAGGCCGTTCGTGCCGCGCGCCCGCGCGTTGACGAGCTCACCCGTTCGCGTGACGAGGCACGTGCACAGGCAAGCGACCTGGGTCTCCAGATTGCCGAGGCCAACGATGAGCTCGATCGCGTTCGCCGTGACGATTCCGAGGCCGCCGGTAAGCTCGCCGATGCCAAGGTGCGCCTGGCCCAGACGAGCGAGCGCCTGCGTTCGCTGAAGGGCCGCGTGCCCGACCTTGAGCATCGTCTTGAGGGCATCGACCGTCGTATCCGCGGAACACGCCAGGCTTCGCGCTCGCTCGAGCTGCTGCGCCTGCGCGTCGACCCCATGCACGAACGCTATTCTGCCCTGTTGGAACGCGCGTCGGATTGGGCAGCGCGCCTGCGTGACCAGGCCTCTCTGGAGGAGGCGGACTCCGCTTCGCTCAAGAAGACCATCGAGGATGCCAAGGCAGAGGTTGCCCGCGCTAAGGAGCGAGTCGATACCGCCTCCGCCGCGCAAAACGAGTTCAAGGTCGCGCGTGGCAAGCTCGAGGTGCAGGTAGAGGCCGCCATTAAGGCCATTACCGCCGATGGCACCACGGTACTCGAGGAAGCGCTCATGCTTCCGGCGCCCACGGACCGCGATGCCGCCGAGCGCGAACTCAACCAGCTTGTGCGCCAGATCAACAACCTTGGTCCCGTTAACCAAGTTGCCATGGAGGAGTACGAGCAGCTCAAGCGCCGCGCCGATTACATCGAGGAGCAGCTGGCCGATCTGGAGAGCGCGCGCAAGGCGCTCACCAAGATCACCGTGGCTATCGACCGTAAGATGCGCAAGGCGTTCCTGGTGACGTTTGAGAAGGTCGATGCGAACTTCCGCGAGATCTTCGCCATGCTCTTCCCGGGCGGTCAGGCTCATCTGGAGATGACCGATCCCGAGCATCCTGCCGAGACGGGTATCGAGGTCGTGGCGCAGCCGCGCGGCAAGCGCATCACCAAGATGATGCTCATGTCGGGCGGCGAGAAGAGCCTGACGGCGCTCGCCCTGCTCTTTGCTGTGTACCGCACGCGCACGGTGCCGTTCTATGTGCTGGACGAGGTCGAGGCGGCACTCGATGACGCCAACCTGTCCAAGCTCATCGGCGCACTCGACGTGTTGCGTTCCGATACGCAGCTCTTGGTTATCTCGCATCAGCGCCGTACTATGGAGGACGCTGACGTCCTCTACGGCGTCTCGATGCAAGCCGACGGCGTCAGTCGCGTCGTCTCGCAAAAACTCGATCGCGAAACCGGAAAGGTCGTGAATGCATAATGGGATTCTTCGATGCTCTCTCGCGCGGACTTGAGCGCAGCCGCGAGGCCCTCAACGAGGTCTTCTACTTTGGCGGCGAGGTCGACGAGGATTTTTGGGAGGACCTGGAGGACACCCTCGTCATGGGTGACATGGGCGCCGAGGTCGCTATCAAGGTCTCCGATGACCTGCGCGATGCCGCGGCCAAGAAGAACCTCAAGACCGCTCCGCAGCTTCGCCGTGCCCTGGCCGAGCAGCTCGAGCAGCACTTTGTGCCCATCGAGCGCGATCCGTTTTCCGATACGCCGAGCTGCGTGCTGTTTGTGGGCATTAACGGTGCCGGCAAGACCACGACGGTCGGTAAGATCGCGAGCGCCATGGCCGCCCGCGGCAAGAACGTCGTGATCGGTTCGGCCGATACCTTCCGTGCTGCCGCTATCGAGCAGCTCGATGTGTGGGGCCAGCGCGCTGGCGTCCCCGTCATCAAGCGCGACCGCGGCTCCGACCCGGCAAGTGTTTGCTACGACGTGCTCGACGAGGCCGACAAGCGCGGCAGCGACCTGGTGCTTATCGATACCGCCGGCCGTCTGCACACGAGCCCTGAGCTCATGCGCGAGCTTGCCAAGGTGGT
>DBGAZC010000062.1:0-1354 GCA_048472015.1 Collinsella sp.
CGCGCACAGATAGATGACGAGCGGCAGATGCACGACGAGCGGATACACCTGTCGAGCGAAAAGTTCGCCGCCAAAGACATTGGCGAGCGCAAAGGCGGTACCGGTGAGCACGTCAACCGCGATCAGCTCAAGCGCATGACGGCGGTTGATCTCGACCCCGCACAGCGCTGCCGAGGCGAAAACGCCAAAGAGCAGGGTCGTTGCGTGGTGGATTGCCCAAAGCAGCATTTCGGCCGTGGGGAGCATCAGTGCCTCCCGCCCTCAAAGCGCGCCGCAAAGTAGGCATCTTGGAACCCCTGCTTGCAACTGCGTGCCAACGGGATACAGGCGCCCGATCTCATGAAGATCTCCGTGCGGTCAAAGTGATCGATATTGCGCAGGTTGACCTGGTAGCTGCGGTGGCATTTAAAGAAGACTGCGTTTTGCTCCAAGCGGTCCTCGACGCTGCGGAACGACTCGAGTGCCTCGATATCGCGTCCGTCGCGCAGGTGGAAGACCACGTGCTTGTTGCGCGCCTCGGCATATTCGATGTCGGACAGGCGCAGGGCGTGGTAGCCAAAGGACGTTTTGATCACGAGCTCGTCGGTTGCCGCCGGGCGCATGCTCGAAAGTTCGTCGAGTAACTGCGCCAGGCGTTCGTAAGCCACGGGCTTGAGCAGATAGTCGAAGGCGCGGACCTCGTAGGACTCCAGTGCAAACTCGGGCGACGAGGTAAGGAACACCAGGCGCACGGCGGTGTCGGCCTGGCGCAATTCGCGTGCGGTGTCCATGCCGTTGACGAGCGGCATGATCATGTCGAGCAGGATGATGTCGGCGCGCGACGCGGCATGGCGCGCCAGCAGGTCCTCGCCGCGCGTAACGAGCGCAACATCGACCGCCGTGCCCTTCTCGGTCGACCAACGGTCGATCATCCGGTGCAGTCTATCTAGAAAAGCGACGTCATCGTCGCAGGCAATAATCTTGAGCATTCTGGGCCCCCTTAGTAGTTCGATTTTGCCACATTGGGCGCGTGCCGCTCGCGGGGGAGCGCCCGTTCGTGCCTCATGGTGCGCAACTCGCGCCGAGCGGTATTGCGGTGGCGAAAGATGCCTCCTGCGCTATCGAGAGCTCGGCTATCCTCAGCTTGCCAGTTCGAAAATGGACCTGCCGCATGATTGAATCTTTATTTCAACTTTACACCTAGGTTTACAGCTGTCTTGTCAGCTGTAAACCTAGGTGTCATACTAAAGCCCCAAGATTCGCCAAAAGAGAGGGGCCTTGATGGCACAGAGCGCGAACATGGATGCATCGGAGCTTGCACGCGATATCGCGGCCGGCCTGGCATCGGCAACGACGGCAACGGAGCGCGCGGCAC
>DBGAZC010000063.1:0-13183 GCA_048472015.1 Collinsella sp.
AGCAGCTCCGGCAGCTGGTCGATAATCTTGTCCGCGGCATCCTGGCTAAAGCCAAAGCGCTCCTCGCGCTTGGCAATAACCGTCAGGCCGGCTCGCTTACCCGCGGTAATGCCCGGAACGGAATCCTCAACGCAGCAGCAGCGATTCGCGGGCAGCCCCAGCAGGTCCAGCGCATGCAGGTAGATGTCGGGCTCGGGTTTGCTCTCCTTAAACTGCTCGCCGCTCACCACATACTCAAAGGCATCAGACAGCCCGCATGCGTTGAGCACTTCCTCGATGCTAACCATGGGAGACGAGCTGGCAAGCGCCACGCGAACGCCACGGCGCGGCAGCTCTCGAATCGTATCCACGGCGCCTGGGTTAACCAAAGCCTGATAGTCACGCGGACGCTTATGCGCCCACTCGTCCCAACGGGCCAACGCTTCCTCGCCAGTGAAGTGCCCCTTACCGGCGCGCTCAAACCAATCGACCAGCATATGCAGGAAGAACTGATGCGAGGTACCGACCTGCCCATTCAACTCCTCTTGAGTCAGATTAAGCCCAAGCTCCTTGGCAAACGCGGCAGTCTCGCCCAAGTAGTAATACTCGGTATCGACAATGACGCCGTCCATGTCAAAGATAACGGCGTCGAACGGAAATGCGGACACGGCACCCTCCCTAACAAAAGGACGCCCGCAAGCAGGCGCCCGAGCCATGCATTAATCGGCGATTCTAACCCAGCAGCTTATCCAGCGTCACCGCAATGCCATCTTCGTTGTTATCGGCGGTCACCATCTGGGCTACAGCCTTAACCTCTTCGACGGCGTTACCCATGGCAACACCGGTGCCGGCCCACTCAATCATGGACTTGTCGTTCTGGCCGTCGCCAAACGATACGACCTCACTGGCATCGATGCCGAGCTTGGGCAGGGCACCCTCGAGTGCGCGGGCCTTGTCGATACCGGGCGCCGTGTACTCAAAGTACCAGTCGGCCGTAAACATGCCCGAAAGCGTCTGCTTAAAGGGCGCATACATCTCCTCGTAATGCGCCTGCAGGTAGGCCGGATCGCCCGCCGTCAGCAGCTTGTCCACGGGATAAGCATCAGCGACCTCATGCAGGCTCTCCACCTCGCGAATCTTAAGATCGCACGCGTCGCGCTCATACTTGACGATATTCTTCTGCGAGCCGTCAGGCAGCGTGATCATGCAATGGTACGAGTCCTCGACGTGCAAATCGCGACCGAGCGAAATCATAGGGATCACGTCAAAATTACGCAGGTGATCAATCAGGCGATGCAATTCGTCGGCAGGCATAGCCTGATCGAACAGCACCTCGTCGGTCTGGGCATCGACGACGTGTGCGCCGTTAAAGGCCACCAGCAGACCGTCATGGTTTTGAAGGTCGAGCTCTTGCGCCAAGGCGTGCAGCCCCCATGCGGGACGGCCCGAAGCCAAAATGAGCTTAATGCCCGACTCCTGCGCCGCGAGCAGCTTCTCGCGCGTACGCGGGCTAATCACTTTCTGATCGTTGGTGAGCGTACCGTCGATATCCATCGCGATGGCTTTGATTGCCATATATGCCTCCCTGTCATTGAACAACCTTGTCTGAGCCATCATACAGAACACCCATCGCGACTCCGTTTACAACGGGCAAAAAGTCATATTGTCTCGAACATGAACAGCGTGTGGTCGTGAAGCTTTATCGCTCAGGTCAAATACGTCTGCTAGCGACGCTCATCCGTCGGTGCGCCCTCGACGATCGTGATGCCCGCCGATGCACCTAACGCGCTGGCGCCGGCCTCGATGAATGCGCAGGCCTCTTCGTAATTATGGATACCGCCCGCCGCCTTGATTGCCACGGCATCGCCGAGCACCTCGTGCATCAGCCGCACGTCCTCGAGCTTAGCACCGCCAAAGCTTCTGCCGGTCGATGTCTTAAGGAATCCCGGCTTGGCCTCCAGCGCGATCTCGCATACACGGCGCTTGGCGGCGTCGTCGCCGTCCAGCTTGCACATCTCGACGATTACCTTGTCAGTGATGCCATGCGCGCGACAAAAATCAGCAATGGTAGTCATCTCGCGCTCGATGGCATCAAAATCGCGGTTCTCGATCGACCTCTGATTCAAAACGTAGTCAATCTCGGTAAAGCCACACGCAGCGTATTCCTCAAACCTCGCAAGCTTCTCCTCGAGCGCCATAGTGCCCTGGGGAAAGTCGATAGCGCCGGCAAGGATGATGTCAGAGTCCTCGAGCATGGCGCGGCCCGTCTCGTACTCCTGCAGGTTCGCAAATACGCAGCGAAAGTTGTACTTTAACGCCTTCTCGACATATTGCTCAAACGTGTCCTCGGGGGCATCGATATAGTCGATGTATTTGTTGATGGGTTTGGCAAGCGTCATGCTGGGCCTCCTTGTTCAGGACTGACAACCGATTCGTGGTTTCACGCGAAAAACCACGTTCAATGTACGCCCGGCATGCAAGGACAGCGTCCGCATTCCGACAAGTGGTATGAAATTAGCTTTAAACGTATATTTACAGACAGCGAATGGCACCGCACGCGGATGCCGACAGCAAGACACCCCCCCTCCTCAATACACCCTCATGCCCCTTTACTGTTTGCGACCAGAAATGATGAGCTGCACAACGTCGTTAGCGGTCGAATTCGACCTCTGACGACGTCACGCGACCCATCGTATCTGGCCGACAACAGAAAAGGGGCCCGTATCCCAACGGATACGGGCCCCTTTCGGCCATGACCTATCTCAGCAGCAAAGACCACTTGCGGTGAGCGCGGTAGAACTCGATCGCACCATCTTATCCGAGCCGGGGCACGTTCGCATAGCGTGGCGCGTGACGGTTGCAAAACCACCCCATTTGAAACAAAGGCAAAAAAGTACTTGCAAAGACGCGTTCCGACATATAAGTTGATAAAAGACCGCCGTTGCGGTTTTAAGTAGATCGAGCATATGAAGTTTCAGTTTTTAGCGTGTAAGAGAAAGAAGATCGGCAAAGCACAGCCCCAAACGCAATGACAACTTAATGAGGTAACTGCCACATGTGAGGCACCCGGGGCATTGCTGTCTCGATTTTGAGCACGATGCCTTCCGCCTTGCATGGGCCGTTCCATCCCGCCCCTGCAGCAACTGCCTCACGGGCTCATTGAAAACCGCATAGCACCCCAACGTCAGCACATCACCCACGGCAAGCACATCACCCACGGCAAGCACATCACTCACGACAACCAACACATCAACAAACAGCACGAACATCAACCGATTGGAGAAGCTATGACAAACCACCACGCTGAAGACGGCGATAAGAAAAGCATTCTGGATGCCCGCATTGAGCGAGCATATGCAAACGAATATGACGCCGCCTTTGCCGCCGCGACCATCAAGAACTACGCGTCGCTACCGCTCGCGACGATCTTGGCCGACCACCCTCAACTGCTGAAGCGCTGCACAAAGATCATGGGCGACCCCGACATTCGCAAGCTGACAGACCCCTATGCCCCAAAACGCGACAACGATTCGTACGTTCTTACCGTAGGCTGCCTAGCCCATATGCTTACGGCGCTCGACACGAAACTCAAGCTCGAATGGGAACCCGACGAGCGTCATGAACTCGAAAGCAAGCGGAACACCCTGCGCACCGCACTGTTCCTTCCGTTGGACGGCCTCAAGCGCTGCAACGTCGAGCTCAATACACAGGCGCGGCAAAAGCCCGGGACCACGGGGCAGAAAACTCCAAGACCCCATGCGGCCATCGTCGACCGCAACCGATATAACCGCATGACCGCGCACTTTTCTGCCGAGGGAGCAGCCATAAGGACGCTGATCGACCTGCTGTGCCTCCTGAGCATCAACGAGCTATTTGAGGGCTATCTCGCCCTTGTTCCCGCGACGGCACCCAAGTCGGTAGCAAAGATCATCGAGACCTGCAGACGCCAGTTTGAGCGCCATCGCAATGGCAGCGAGATGAACGCCAGCATCGCGCAGTACTACACGGCCCATTACAAAAACGACGGATGTGCCCCTGTCGAGCATCAGCTGCGGCTCGCCTATACCACGCCCGTCGCAACGCTCCATCGCTTTGGAGCCCTTGGCGCTTGCGAGCCGCACGGACAGGCAGCCTGTCCCACAACCGAGCTCGATCTCAGGCTCGGACGAACCCTGTAGCCCACCAGCCTCTGCGCGGGCTATAACCCTATCCCACAACACAACCAACAGAAAGGAGTCCCCATGGACACCAATCATTCCCCCATCATCAGCCCCCTCACCATGCGTGAATCCGCCCGAGGTATCACGCTCACCAGCATTTACGATGAGATGCTCGCCCGTCGCGAGCTCTCCGTCATGGGAAACATCGAAACCCCGATGGCCCACGACCTATGCCAGCAGATCCGCCTGCTCGATGCCACCGACCCCAGCCGCCCCATCACCATATTTGTCGCCAGCGCCGGCGGAAGCGTGCGATCGGGTCTTGCGATCTATGACGCCATGCGCCTCGCATCGTGCCCCATCCGCACCGTCTGCCTGGAATTCGCCGCGTCCATGGGCGCCGTGATTTTTATGGGCGGCGACGATCGCCGTATGGCGCCCCATGCAGAGCTCATGATTCACGACCCGCTGATCCCCCAGGGGGCAGGCGGCTCGGCACTTGCGCTGCAGGAAACCAGCCGGCGTCTCATGCAGACCCGCAAGACCCTCACGCAAATCCTCTCGGACCGCAGCGGCCTCACGCCCAAGCGCATCCAGTCCCTCACTGCAAAAGACACCTACCTTTCGGCCGAGCGCGCCGTCGAGCTCGGCTTTGCCCACGAAATCCTCTCGACCACCAAGGAGGTCGCCCATGTCTAACCTCGCCAGCCGCCTCGCCGCATCTGAGTCCGCATCGTCCACCATCCTCGCCAAGGATCGAACGCTTTCCTGCAACACCCGCCAAACGGGACTCAACAACAACGCACTTGTGATCGGCCCCTCGGGAGCCGGCAAGATCCGAAACGTCCTCAAGCCCAACCTGCTGCAAATGAACGCAAGCTACATCGTGCTCGACACCAAAGGCACGCTCTGTCGCGAAGTGGGACCCGTGCTGGCAGCCCACGGTTACCGCGTGCAATGTCTCAACTTCGCCGACCTCAACACCGTCCCGGCCCTTGCGCCCGGCATCGAGCGCTGCGGCTACAACCCCCTGAGGCACATTCGCCGCAAGGCGGACGGCAGGCCCAACCAGCAGGACATCCTCTCGGTGGCAAAGGCCATCTGCCCCATCGAGGACAACAACCAGCCTTTTTGGGATCATGCGGCTGCAAACCTGCTGTCGTGCCTTATCGCCTACGTCACCGAACAGCTACCCGCCGCCGAGCAGACGATCAGCTCGGTCATCAAGCTGATCGAGCACCTGCAGGACGGTGCCACGAGTCGATTGTTTGACGACCTGATCACGACCGACCCCCAAAGCTATGCCCTCTCGCTATGGCGGCGCTACGCCATTACGCAAAATGCCGAGCGCATGCACGCGAGCATCGTCGGCATCCTTGCCGAAAAGGTCATGTGTCTGGGATTCGACGGTGCGGCACAGCTCTATCGTGAGTGCCATCAGGTGGACTTCGCTTCCATGGGACACACCCCCTGCGCCCTGTTTGTAACCGTGAGCGATATTGACCGCAATCTCGATCCGCTGACCGGCCTCTTTATTTCGCAGGCGTTTATGGGCCTCATTCGTGAGGCCGATAGGCAGCCCGACGGCAGCCTGCCCGTGCCCGTGCGCTTTATGCTCGATGACTTCGCAAATCTGCAGATCCCCCAGATCGACAACGTGCTCTCGATTATCCGAAGCCGCAACATCTGGGCAACGCTGCTGCTGCAGTCGACCAACCAGCTCGATGCGCTCTATGGCGAGGCACGCGCACGCTCCATCATGGGCAACTGCGACACGCATCTGGTGCTGGCGTTCCAGGATCCCGAGAGTGCCCGGGTGTTTTCCGACCGCGCCGACGCGCTGCCCAGCACGCTCATGGCGACGCCAATCGATCGCTCGTGGCTCTTTGTACGCGGTCGCACTCCCGAACAGGTCGAGCGCTTTAGGCTCGAAGACCATCCGCTCTACGGGGAGCTGCCCGAGGCGCAGCGAGGCCATGCGGAGGCCGAAATCTAGGCGCAGGGTTCTCGCAGCGCGCGGCGCCCCGGCGATGTTCCACAAAGGCCGTGCACCCCGGGACCACGGCAAAGCAAAGGGGCCCGCATCCGATAGGATACGGGCCCCTGACTATAAGGCGCGATGCGTTAACAGCAGCGACTACTTGCGGTGAGCGCGGTAGAACTCGATGAGCGCCTGGGTCGAAGCGTCCTGCTCGGCCTTGGCAGCGTCGTCGTGGAAGGCCGGGGTGATCTGCTTGGCAAGCTGCTTGCCCAGCTCGACGCCCCACTGGTCGTAGGAGTCGATGCCCCAGACCGTGCCCTCGACAAACGTAATGTGCTCGTACAGGGCGATGAGCTCGCCAAGCGCGAACGGGGTCAACGTGTCGCCGAAGATCGAGGTCGTCGGGCGGTTGCCCTCAAAGCAGCGGGCCGGGACGATCTGCTCGGGCGTGCCCTCGGCGCGCACCTCATCGGCCGTCTTACCAAAGGCGAGCGCCTTGGTCTGGGCCAGGAAGTTGCCCAGGAACAGCTCGTGGACATCCTGGCCGCTGTCGGTTGCGGGGTTGGCGGTATTGGCGAAAGCGATAAAGTCGGCCGGGACCACCACGGTGCCCTGGTGCAGCAGCTGGTAGAAGGCGTGCTGACCGTTGGTGCCGGGCTCGCCCCAGAAGATCTCACCGGTGTCGGAGGTCACGGCGCTGCCGTCCCAGCGGACGTGCTTGCCGTTGGACTCCATGGTGAGCTGCTGCAGGTAGGCCGGGAAACGGTGCAGATACTGGCAGTACGGCAGCACGGCGTGGCTCTTGGAACCGAAGAAGTTGACGTACCAGACGTTGAGCAGGCCCATCAGCGCGACGGCGTTGTTCTCGAGCGGCGTGTTGCAGAAGTACTCGTCGATGGCATGGAAGCCCTCGAGGAACTGCTGGAAGCGCTCGGGGCCGAGCACGATGATCAGCGACAGGCCCACGGCGGAGTCGACGGAGTAGCGGCCGCCGACCCAGTTCCAGAAACCAAAAGCGTTAGCGGGGTCGATGCCGAAGGCCTCAACCTTCTCGAGTGCGGTGGAAACGGCGACGAAGTGCTTTGCCACGGCCTCGGCGTTCTGCTCATCGGAGCCATCGATGGCGCCCTGAGCCTTAAGCTGCTCGAGCATCCAGGTCTTGACCTCGCGGGCGTTGGTGAGGGTCTCGAGCGTGGTGAAAGTCTTGGAGACGATGATCACGAGCGTGGTCTCGGGATCCAAACCCTTGAGCTTCTCGGCCTGGTCGTTGGGGTCGATGTTGGAGATATAGCGGCAATCGATACCGTCGTCGGCATAGGGGCGCAGGGCCTCGTAAGCCATGACCGGGCCCAGATCAGAGCCGCCGATGCCGATGGACACCAGGTGCTCGATCTTCTTGCCGGTAACGCCCTTCCACTCACCGGAGCGCACGCGCTCGGCGAAGGCATACATGCGATCGAGGACCTCGTGCACGTCGGCGACAACGTCCTGGCCGTCGACGATGAGCTGGCCCTTATCGCTTGCCGGACGGCGCAGCGCGGTGTGCAGGACGGCACGGTCCTCGGTGGTGTTGATGTGCTCGCCGGAGAACATGGCGTCGCGGCGCTCCTCGAGCTTCACCTCGCGGGCAAGATCGCACAGCAGCTTGACGGTCTCATCGGTCACCAGGTTCTTCGACAGATCGAAGTGCAGGTCACCGGCGTCAAAGCTCAGCTTGTTCACGCGCTCGGCGTCAGCAGCGAACCAGGCCTTGAGGTCGATACCTTCGGCCTCGAGCTTCTCCTGATGAGCCTCGAGCGCCTTCCAAGCGGCAGTCGACGTAGCATCGATAGGTGCGGCAACAGTTGCCATAAAGTCCTCCTCAGCATACGGGCGCACGCCTCCATGCGCCCGGACATTCAGATGCCACTATTCTAGCGCAGGTCAAGACTACAATCAGCGAGCGTTGCCAATCCGCCCTCAAACGGCGACCGACCAAAAAGGGACAGGTTTTGACGATGTCCGCACAAGCGGGTATTATCGAACATGTATTCGATAAGAACATGTGTTTGATGGGAGGACGCGTGGGGCACGAGCGTCACACCTATATCTGCATCGACCTTAAGACGTTTTACGCCAGCGTCGAGTGCGTCGACCGCGGACTCGACCCACTCACTACCTGCCTGGTCGTTGCCGACGAATCGCGCGGACGCACGACCATCTGCCTCGCCATCACACAAGCCATGAAGGACCTCGGGATACACAACCGTTGCCGTCTGTTCGAGATTCCCGACGGCATCGACTACATCAAGGCCGTACCGCGTATGCAGCACTACATGGAGGTGTCGGCGCAAATCTACGGCATCTATCTGGAATACGTGAGTCCGCAAGACGTGCACGTCTACTCCATCGACGAATGCTTTATCGACGTGACGCCCTATCTAGACCTCTACCACACTAATGCCAAAGGCTTTGCCTGTATGTTGCGCGATGAGGTCCTCGCACGCACCGGCATCACGGCGACGGTCGGCATCGGCCCCAACCTATTCCAGGCCAAGGTAGCGCTCGACATTACCGCCAAGCACGTACCCAGCCGCATCGGTATACTCAACGACGAGACCTTTCGCAAAGAGATCTGGCCTCACCGTCCCATTACCGACATCTGGGGCATTGGGCCCGGCGTGGCAGCACGACTCGAAAAATACGGCGTCTACGATCTGATGGGCGTCGCGGCGCTCGACGAAAACCTGCTTTACGACGAGCTCGGCGTCAATGCCGAGTATCTCATCGACCACGCCTTCGGGCGCGAGCCGACAACCATCGCCGATATCCAAGCCTATCGCCCGCAAGCAACTTCGACCACCACAGGACAGGTGCTCTCGAAAGGCTATGCCTATGAACAGGCCTACACCGTCTTGCGCGAGATGGTCGACAACGCCGTGTTGGACTTAGTCGATAAGCACGTGGTGTGCGACAGTATCTCGCTCTTTGTAGGCTACGCGAGCGAGCGCGCCGACATACGCCGCCTCGACGCCAGCGGCACAGCACAATATGTGGACGGCTGTGGGCATTTGCGTTCGAGCACGTCGAGCATCGAACCCGCCGCAACCGCCGGCCCCGAGCTCGCGCCCCGTGCGCCCAAGCCCGTCCAACGCGATGACGAACGGCGCCGTCTGGTGCGCGAAGCGCAGGCAATCGACGGCGTCTTTGTGGGAGAGCACGGCGGCAAACCGCGTGGTGGCTATGCTGCGCTGTTCGCACATTCCAATGCATCCCGCAAGCTGCCCGAGCGCACCAATTCGTTTAAGAAGATCATGGGCTATTTCGATGAGCTCTGGGCGCAGACTGTCGATCCCAAACGACCGGTCAAGCGCATCAACCTGGGATTTGGCAACCTCATGCCCGAGGAATTTGCCACTATCGACCTGTTTAGCGATGTTAAGGCCGATGAGCGCGAGCGAGATCTGGCGCGCGCCGTCCTGGCCGTGAAGGGCAAGTACGGCAAGAACGCGCTCGTCAAGGGATTAAGCTTTACCGCCGGCGCCACCGCACGCGAACGCAACGATCAGGTAGGAGGACATCGTGCCTAAGCCCCAACAACAGCCGATGCGGCCACCGACGCCTTTTGAACGTCTAGCGGACCCCGCGGGAAGACGTCGCTCCGCCGACTCAAAGCTCACCGCCAACGGCGCCGTCCGTGCCGGCCGTGCCACGCAGTTTATGCCCTTTGCCGCCCTCACGGGATACTACGAACTCGTGCGTAAACAAGAGATCACCGCTGAGCCAAAATGCGAACTCACAGAAGAAAAAGCCCTCGAGCTTTCGCAAAAGCTCGAGGGCCTCAAACGCGGCGACTTGGTGCGCGTCACCTATTACGATACGTACGGCTATCGTAGCCGCACGGGCATTCTCGACGAAGCGTTACCCGCATTCAAGCTGCTCAAACTCAGGGATATCGCCATCAACTTCGACGATATCCAGGACATTGAGCTACGCGGACGAGCCTAGCGACGAGAACGCTTGCGCAAGACGAGAGCAATGCCAAGCACTGCGGCAGCTGCAACCAGCAATCCCAAGACCAGCGTGAGGGTCGAGTCGCCAGCGCGAGGCAGCGAGCCGTCCTTCGGAGTCTTCTTAGCGGTCGTCGTGACGGTGGTCGTGGTGCTGCTCGACTGGTCGTTGCCACCCGTCTGGCTGCCGCCAGGCTGATCGCCGCCACCCGGCTGCGAAGGATCGGTGGGTTCCGTCGGATCCGGAGTACCGGGATCAACCGGATTCTCCGAATTCTCCTTGCGCTGGATCCAGACCTGGCAACCATAGAACGGGTTGGCGGTACCAAGGCACAGACCCTGGTTGGTCACCGCAAAGGTGCGCAGACCATGGTTATACGGATCGTTAAAGCCATTGGTCGTCAGCGTCGTAAAGTTCACGCCGTCCTCGGTCACATACATATCAAAGCCGCGCTCGGCATCGCGCAGGTAACACATGCACGTAAGGACACTCTGCAACTTCTTGAGGTTCTCCTCGCTCAGCAGCTTATCGAGCGCATCCTGAATATCGCTCGGCAGCTCGGTGCCATAGGCATCCTCGTACTGCTGCTTAAGGCTCTCATAGCTATCGAGCATGTCCTGATACTGGTCGGCAAAGGACTTGAAGTACGCGATCTCGCCATCGATCTTCTGGACATAAGCGGCGTCGTCCTCAAAGTCCTGGGACATCGTCGCGGCCTGATCGCAAAGACCGCCCGCGGCATCCTCCAGCGCATCGCTCAGATCGCCAAAGCCCTTAGCAACCTCGGTCTTCTCGTCATCGACATCGACGGCCTTGTTTGAATCATCAACCTCAGCAGCTTCGTTCGAATCATCGACCTCGACGGCCTCGTTTGAATCATCGTCCGCAAGCGTGTTCACGGGAACGATGGGGTCGTCAGGCGATTTCTTGTCGAGCAGGTGATTGAGCAGGTCCCTAAGGCGCTGAACCTGAGAGTCCCACTCCTCGGGCGTCATATCGATAATGTCGCCATTGGAGAACTGGCCGATCGGCTCAAGCAGGCTCGCGGTATCAAAGGTACCGATATACAGCTTGCCGTCGAACTTCTGCATGCGCCAAATGTACTGGTTCTCGTTTCGGCCAAAGCCCGAAGTCAGGCCGGAAATACCGCCCTCGGGGAACATGTCGGTGCGATCGCCAACGACGAGCTCCATGTTCTCGTCCTTGTCCATGCGATAGATGTTAACCGACTGCTCAAGATTGGCATTCACAAACGAGCAGTCAACGCCACCCATGCTGCTCTTGCCGCCCTCTTCGGTGTTGGATTTGTTGAACAGGATGCGCTCGAGGGCAATCTCCTCGTCGTTGTATTCACCGATATAGAGGTAGTCGTTGTAGACGATGAGGTTGGCAGCGCCAGAACGGGTACGGGCAGGATCGATGCCAAAGCAGTACTTTGCACCGTCCGTCTTCTGATCGCCGACAATGGGAGTCCACGAATAGCTGCCGTCGGCATTCTTGTCGCCACGGACCATGGCAAACGACTGCATGGAATTATCATCGGGAGCGTTCTCGGGCGTACCGGTGCAGATGGTCGCATAGAGATGGCCATTGTACGAGACCATATCCCAAATGGCGCCGCCGTAGATGCTGTCCTGATAGCGAATCGCCGGATAGCCAAACAGCGTCTCCGAGTTGGCAATCTCGGTGAAGCTGTCCTGGCCCTTCGAGGGGTCAGACGACGTCAGGATTGTCGACACAAAATTACCGTTCGCGTCTTTACCCACATTACTGATGACGAGCTGGCCATCATGGACACACATGCCGCGGATACCGGTAGAAATGCCCTGCTTGTAGGCAGCACCGTAATCCTGCATGCTCGAAAGGCCCTGATAGACAACTTTGTACTCATCCGTCTTAGGATCGATCTCGTATACAGCAGGCAGGCCGCCTTTGCCGTCATTGGTCCTGACGCTGCCGCAGAAATAGAGCTTACCCTTATAGCTCACGGCATTGCGGAACAAAGGAGCGACGCCGTTGAGCGATTCAGAGAGTAGCAGCTTGGTCTCACCGGTCTTGGTATTGATCTTGACCAAGATGCCGCCGCTGTCCTTGTCGGCCGTGCCGTCCTCCTTCTGCTGTCCATAGAAGAAGGTACCGTTAAACATGGCCTCCAGCGTCAGGCGCATGGTTTCGACATCAAAGGAATCGCCCAGCGTGCTGTTCATGAGCGTCAGCGTGTTGCCCATCGCCGCATAGCAGGTGCCCACATAAAGCCAGTCACCATAGCTCGCAGCCGCCCAAGTGTAGCTCTGGCCGCGATCGCCTTCGTTGTTGGCCGTATTACCATCGGCGCCCGGAACGGCAACGGCACCGTTACCCTGGTAGTCGACGATGCCATCCGGCTGCGACGTTCCTACCGTAGGATGCGAGAGCTTCTCAAAGGAATACCCATTTCCCGCATTGTAGGTAACGGCACCCGATGCGTCTTCGGCGTGCGCCGGCAGCGGCGATACCAAGATAGCGGCAAGCGCTGCCACCAAGCCAAGTGTTCCCACTCGTCTCATAAGGTTATAGCCTCCCCTGTCCTAAAGCCCAGTTTTAGCATTCTTCATTTCTGTCCACGGTTAATTGCAATCTGAGCACAGCAATAATCAGTGTATAAATATACACCTGTAATTTTTTGGACGGGTTCATAGATGCTCGATTGGTAGCGAATTCCGCGCAAACCGTCACCAAACTCCACTTTTGCCGCATCTAAAGGTTATTTTTGCGCAAATTTTTGGATGCCGATAGTCACAATGGGCAGGAGGCTGGTACCCACCGGAGAGGGCAACGCCTACATTTTCATAACGTAATAGCCCGCACCCCTCACTGCCGTCTCGAGTGTGTCGCGATCAACCGGGCGCTTCGAGCGCACGCGTGCCGTGTGGTCCGCGTAAGTTACCGTAGCCCACACGCCATCAAGCGCATTGAGGGCATTCGTCACATTCCGGGCGCAGCCGTCGCAACTCATGCCGCCGATAAGGAGTTCCTCACGATAGGGGTAGTGGGACTCGTCGGTGTCTGCCACCACAACCTTTTTGGCCTTCTT
>DBGAZC010000064.1:0-13164 GCA_048472015.1 Collinsella sp.
TTGACGAGGCGGGCGAGCTCGCGCTTGGTGCCGGCGACGTCGTGGCGCGGCTTGGTGGGATAGACCACGCCGTGGTCGAGCAGCTTGCCGGTCTCGTCCATGACGGCGACCTTGCAGCCGGTGCGGTAGCCCGGATCGAGCGCGAGCACGCGGGCGCCGCGCACGGGGCGTGCCGAGAGCAGGCCCTCGAGATTCTTGGCAAAGACGTTGATGGCCTCGGTCTGGGCGCGAACGGTGAGTTTGGCGCGGGCCTCGCGCTCCAGCGAGGGGGCCATGAGGCGCTTGTAACCGTCGGCGATGGCGGCATCGAAGACGGGCGCGAAGACGCCCTGGCGGCGGGGCCAACGGCTGCTGAGGCGCGCTGTGGCGGCAGCGCCGTCGACGTTCACGCGCACGCGAAGCTTGCCCTCGCGCTCGCCGCGGTCGATAGCCAGCACGCGGTGGTTGGGTATACGGCGCAGCGGCTCATCATAGTTGTAGTAGGGCTCGTAGGGAGTCTTTTCGGCGGGGTCGGTGGCCTCGACGACGATGTCGGCGGTGTTTTGCGTAAAGGCGCGCAGGTCGGCGACGTTCTCGGGGTCTTCGGCCACCGTCTCGGCCACGATGTCCGCCGCGCCGGCGAGCGCCTTCTCGGGCGTGTCGAAGCCGGCTTCCTCGTTGACGTAGGCCGCGGCGGTGTCGAGCGCGCTGCCCTTGGCCGAGGCCTGCATGATGATCATGTTGGCAAGCGGCTCCAGGCCTGCCTCGCGGGCCTTCTGTGCGCGGGTCATGCGCTTTTTGCGGTAGGGCTTGTAGAGGTCCTCGACACGCTGGAGCTGCGTGGCCTCGCGAATTTGCTGTTCGAGCTCGGGCGTAAGTTTGCCCTGGGCGTCGATGAGCAGAATGACGTCCTCTTTGCGCTGTTCAAGATTGCGCAGGTAGGACAGGCGCTCGTCGAGTGCGCGCAGGGCGACGTCGTCCATGCCACCCGTGGCTTCCTTGCGGTAGCGCGAGATAAAGGGGATGGTGCTGCCCTCGTCGATGAGCTTGACGGCTGCCTCGACGTTGGCGGCCTTAAGGTTGAGCTCGCGGGCGAGCTGGGCGATAAGATCCATGGGACTCCTTGCGTTTAAGGTGCGTTTGCAGCACAGGGCTACCAAGGATACCACCCGTCCCAAAAGACTGTTTTGGGGCCGCGCCACGAAAACGGCCTATCTAATACGTTTAACCCGTATGGGTCGACCATCCCCCGGTTTTCCGAAAATACGCAACCAGTCTACCTGCGGTTTTTATTTCTCGAAATTCGGCATGGCTAAGGATGATCAGTTAAACGTAGTAGATAGGCCCATTTCGTGGCGAACGAATCAGACTAAGGTGCAAAATAGCCCCCGCTCCAGAAAAATCGTCGGCAAGGTAGCAAAAAGCCCCACGGGCAGGAGGCTGCTCGCAGGGCAAAGAAGAGGGGCTTATTTGTGACGGACCGAGGGGCTCGGCATGGGGTTTCTGCCGCGGCCGCTCTTAAGGCATTACAGCTCGACGAGCTGGCCGGTCTCGGCGGCCTCCTTGATAGCGTTAAGCAGCGTGAGCGTCTTGACGTTATCGGCGGGGGTCACGACGGGCTCGACCTCGCGGCGGACAACCTTCACAAAGTGCTTGAGCTGCATCTTGTGCGGCAGTGCCGGGTCGACGGCCGGAATCTCCATCTGCAGCGGCTTGTGCCAGTTGGAGGCGCCGTCGTAGGAGAACTGGTGCAGGCGGGGCAGCGACAGGGCGCCCTTAGTGCCGCCGATAAAGTAGGCGTCGGCGTCGAAGGGGCGGTACTGCGGATCCTCGCGAGCGGTTGCCTCCCAGTTCCAGGGGCTGGCGGTGGCGTCGGAGATGGTCATGCTTGCGAGCGCGCCATCGGCAAAACGGACGTTGACCACGGCGGAGTCCTCGGTCTCAAAACCGCGGGCGGCGCTGGACTGCATACCCTGGACGGCAACGGGCTCGCCCAGCAGATAGCGGAGCAGGTCGACGTCGTGAACCAGGTTGACCAGGATCGGGCCGGCACCCTTCTTGCGGCGCCACTCGACATCGAAATACTCGTCATTCTTATAGATCATATAGTGGAAGCTCGACACGGTGAGCTTGCCCAGCTCGCCGGACTCGATGATCTCCTTGGCCTTGTTGACGAAGGGGTTGTGGCGACGGTGCTGGCCCACGAGCACGGGCACGCCGGCGGTCTCGGCCTCGGCGGCGAAAGCCTGGGCATCCTCAAGATCGTTGGAGATCGGCTTTTCGACCAGCGGCACGATGTTGCGCTTCACAGCCTCGCGAGCAACGCCCAAGTGCAGGTCGTTGGGGGTGGCGATAATGACGGCCTCGGGCTTGACCTCGTCCATCATCTGGGCGGGATCGGTGTAAAACGGCACGCCGGCAGTCTCGGCCGTGGCGCGGGCGCCCTCAAAGGCGTCGGCGATGGCGACGAGCTCGGCCTCGGGCTCCTCGGTGACAAAGCGGATGTGGTTGCGGCCCATGGCGCCGGCGCCGATAACGGCAATGCGGACGGGGTTGAGCTCAGACATTTCGACTCCTTAATATTGTTGACCGGTGGAATGTGACAAAGGGACTGTCCCTTTGTCACGTCGGTAAAACTAGGCGGACTTCTTCTTGCTGTCGGAGACCATCATGTAGACGGTGAGCACGACGGCGATGGCGGCGATCACAATGGCGCCGTAGAAGGACTGCTGGTAGGCGGCGCTGCCGGCCTCGGCGTGATACAGCACGGCGGTGATGGGCTGGCTGATCCAGGTGGAAGCGGCGTAGCCCAAAAACATGATGCCGTAGTTGACACCGATGTTGCTGGTGCCAAAGGCGCCGCCGGTGAGCGGCGGGTAGATGACGAGCAGGGCGCCAAAGCTAAAGCCGAGCAGGGCGAGCGCAACAAAGAACATGGCCTGCGTAAAGCTCATCGACATGATGACGAGTGCGACGATGGTGACGACAAGGCTGATGAGCAGCGACTTATAGGCGCCGAGCTTGTCGATGATCTGGCCAAAGGACAGACGGCCAACCAGGTTGGCGCAGGTGTTGACGGAGACCACCACACCGCCGAGGGCGACGGCCGCGGCGCTCGTGGGGTCGGCGAAGAGCTGGACGGCGGCGATGGAGGCAACCTTGCCCACGAGCAGGGTGCCCGCGGTGGCGGCAAAGGCGAAGGTGACGATGAGGACCCAGAAGCGCGGGGTCTTGACCATCTCGCCCGGGGTGAGGTCGCCGAAGGTGCCGGCATGCGCGCCGCCCTTGGGGGCCTCGAAGCCCTCGGGCAGCCAACCGGCCTCGGGGGCCTTCAGGAACAGGGCGGAGGCGGCGATCATCACAAAGAAGATGACGCCGAGCGCCTTAAGGGCGCCAAAGATGCCCAGGCTCGGGATGAGCAGCGAGGCGAGCACCGGGGACAGCACGGCGGGGCCGGCGGTCGAAGCGGCCAGGGTGATGCCGGAGGCGAGGCCCTTCTTGTCGATGAACCACTTTTGGCCGGTGGTGAGCGCCGGGTTGTAGCCCAGGCCGTTGCCGATGGCGGCGACGAGCGAGAACCACAGGTAGAACTGCCACGGCTCGGTGACGGTGCCGGACATGAACCAGCCCAGGCCGTAGCACACGGCGGCGGCGATAACGACGTTGCGCGGGCCGATCTTATCGGAGATGCGGCCGGCGAAGATGCCCGTCACGGCCATGATGGTTTGAAAGACCGGGAAGGCCCAGGTGAGGGCGCTCGACCACTCGGGGTAGACGGCGAGCAGGTTCTTGCTCACGACGGAATACAGCGCGATGGAGCTGATGAAGAACATGGTGACGCACGCGGCGGAAAGCACGACGGCGCGACCCTTGTTGGAGTTGGTGGAAGCCATTGGACTCTTTCTGATCGATACGGGGGAGGAGCGGGCGTGTCCGCGGGACCTCCCTGTTAGGTTGGTTTACTGGTCAGTCGGCTTGGCGACGCCGGACTCATCGGACCAGAGCTCGACACCCTTGTTCTTAAGGTAGTTGTCGGCATAGGCGCGACGGCCGCCGGGCTTGGCGGTGAGGTCGCCCATCATGTTGGAGAAGCCGCCGTCGACCTTGATGGCGTCGCCGGTGGTAAAGTCCGAGCGCTTGGACGCCAGGAACATGACGGCGTTGGCGATATCGCTGACCTCGCCGATGCGACGCGTGGCGATCAGACGGCTGCGGCTCTTTTCGACCTCGGGATCGGCGTAGAAGTTGGCTGACATCGGGGTCTTAACGAAGCAAGGCTCGACGCAGTTGGAGCGCACGCCGTAGGGGCCCCACTCGGCAGCCAGCATCTTGGACATCATGTTGACGCCCGCCTTGGTGGAGCTGTACACGCCCGAGAACGTCTCGGGGGAGTGACTGGCGACGGTCGAGATGTGCACCAAGCGGCCCTGGCCGGCCTTGATCATCTCGCGACCAAAGCGCTGCGAGGTGATGAAGTAGCCGGTGAGATTGACATTGAGCACCTGCTCCCAGTCGCTCAGCGGCAGGTCTTCCATGGCGGCGAAGCGCAGGATGCCGGCGGTGTTGACGAGAACGTCGACGCGGCCGAAGTCGGCGATGGTGGCATCGACGGCGGCCTGAACCTCGGCCTCGTCGGTGGCGTTCATCTTGTAACCCTCGGCGTGGATGCCAAACTCGGCGGCGAGGTCGGCGGCTGCGGCCTTGACCTTCTCCTCGTCCAGGTCGAGCAGGACGACATTGGCGCCGTTGCGGGCGAACTCGCGGCAGATCTCGACGCCCATACCGCCGAGTGCGCCGGTCACGGCGCAGACATCGCCCTCGAGCTTAAGCCAGTTGCTCATAGGAACTTCCCTTCTTGTGCCTCCCGGTGGGTCGCTCCCATTAACCGACCCACGTGGTTTTCGCTGGTTATCGTATGCTT
The DNA here is from genome assembly GCA_048472015.1 of Collinsella sp. GTDB lineage: Bacteria > Actinomycetota > Coriobacteriia > Coriobacteriales > Coriobacteriaceae > Collinsella. The sequence goes on from DBGAZC010000064.1 coordinate 4,901, forward strand.
TGCATTTGCGCAGGTGAATTGCATATTTGTTAGAATGGCGTTAACCATAGGTTTACACTTTGCGATGCAGTTTTTTTCAATTGAGCGCGTGACCTGCCAAAACGACCCCCTTCGGCAGTTCATTGCCATGCGTCTGGAAACGGGAGATTGACGTGTACGATCGACGACTCGAGGCCATATCGGCCGCCGCGGAGCTGGGAAGCTTCTCGCGTGCGGCGGCAAAATTGCGCGTGTCGACCCCGGCGCTCGTCAAGCAGGTGTCGGGCTTCGAGGCCGAGTTTGGCATCACGTTGTTCGAGCGCTCGCATTCGGGTGTTAAGGTGACGCCGGCGGGCGCTCTGCTGGTGGACGACGCGCGCTCGATCATGCGGCAGTCCGAGGATGCGCTGCGTCGCGCCCGACGCGCGGCGGGCGATGGCGGTGCCGTGCGTCTGGGCGTGTCGATGATGTGCCCGGGGCGCCAAACGCTGTCGATGTGGACGGACGTACACGAGCTGGAGCCATCGTTGCGCTTCGAGATCGTGCCGGTGAGCGACCTCTACGACGAACGCGAATCCGTCATGCGCAGCCTTGGTCGCGAGGTGGATGTAGTGCAGTCGAGTTTTTCGACCCCGCGCTGGGGCGACGCCTGCCAAAAGCTCCGCATCGTTAACGTACCGTTTTATATCGACGTGCCGCGCACGAGCCCGCTGGCGCGCAAGAATCGCATTACGGTTGCCGACCTGGAGGGCATGCGTCTGCGCGTACTCCGCCACGGCAACGACGCTATGGACAGCCTGCGTATCGATCTTTTGGCAGACGGCGGCGTGGACGTGATCGATGTGGACAGCTTCGACTTTGCGCTCTTTAACGAGGCGGAGGAAAAGGGCGACGCGGTGCTCACCTGCGGGGCGTGGTCGGGGGTGCACCCGGCCTTTGTGGGCGTGCCGTTCCTATGCGGTCGCGAGGTGCCAGTCTTTCTGCACTACCCGCTCGAGCCCACCCTCCAAGTACAAAAATTCGTCAACGCCATGGCACAACTTCTCAAATAGCCAAAAGAGTCCCGTCCCAAATTAGCTACCCTTTGCTACGGGTTTAGCGGTCCTCGCGTTGCGGCCCGGCTGCCTCGGCTGTCTTTACGCGGTTCTTGTCGATGTACATGTTTTTGTCGGCCTGGGAAAAGAGCTCGCGCATCGTAGGCGGTTCATCAAAATCACTGGAAAGCGCATAGCCCACCGCATAGCTGATAGGCATGTCGGGATGAGTCTCGGAATACTCGTTCACGTTCGCGCGAACCCGAGCGAGACAGGACTCCACGGCAGCTCGATCGGTATCTCGCAGCACCGCGACAAACTCATCGCCGCCGTCGCGACCCACAAAGCACGTCTCCGACGCCACACTTCCCAGTTGTTGGGCAAAAGAGCGAATGTATTCATCGCCCTTCTCATGGCCGAAGTTGTTATTGACCATATGCAGATTGTTAAGATCGAAGACGCACAGCGCAACGGGCGGTTCAGCGGAAACGGGATGCTCCTGCCCCAAGATCTCCTCGCACTTATTCTTATTGGGCAGTCCTGTGGCTTCGTCGAGATAGACTTTGCTCTGCAGCTCGCGGTTGAGCGCGGCAGTGCGCACCGCGCGAACAAGTTCGACCGCAAAGGTCGCCACCAAGCCCACGATGTCGATGATCACCAAGCCCTCGAGATAGTTGAGCGCCGACGCCTTCTCCTGAGAGTAGTCCTCTGCGAGTCGCGTAGCATCGTCGCAAATGCCAAAGAACTCCTCGCTCATGGAGATGATGTCGGTGTTCTCGTAGCCGACTTCGCGCACGCGGATGATCTCGGCGCAAAGCTCATCAAAATAATCTGCAAGCTCGGTCATCTTTGCCTGATACTCATCGTCGTCGAGACGGACGAGGTTGAGGTCGTCACTTCCGTAACGCAAGCCGTTGATGTATGAATCCACGGCTTTGAGCAGGTCATCTTGAGGCTGGCCCGCGTCCTCGAGCTTAACGATTCGCTGCGTGGTACCGCGCACCAGACCGGCGTAATTGACCACGCGCGCCGTGCCCTGGATATCGGAGACGAGCAGCATAACATTGATGAAGAAGAAGATGAGAACTGCCGTGAGCACCATCATGAGCAGGCGCACCGCCTGGCTGGCCTTCTTGGCGACAGAAGTATTCACAAGTTCACTCCCCTAAATGACAAAAGAGCAGGTAGCACGCAGTGTGCTGAAATTCATGGGTGGTTAACTCTACCATATGGGCCAGCAGCCTCAAACTGCAGCAGACGCTCGTCCAAATTGGCGTGACGCTTGCCTTGTTGTTCTTGACCTGGCTGCGCTATCGGACATGCTTCTGGTCTTGGATCACCATGGGAAAGCTCATCCCGTTTTGTGCGTCTAGAGTGGGATGCGGCTTCCCAAAGGTGCCGTTAGGGGAAACTACATCCCGGTTTACTCCCTTGAAATGGGATGCCGTTTCCCGGAGGGGGTCCAGCGGGAAACGGCATCCCATTCTGGGCCCGAAAAGTGGGATACGGTTTCCGGCTGGCATGAAAAAAGCCTCCGCAGCTCGTGTGGCTGCGGAGGCTTTATTCGTTGCGGTGCATTGTGTTTGGGTCGTTGAGATGAGTCGATTTGCCCCGAAAGAGGAGGGCATTGACCTTAGGGTCATGCCCGACGAATGAGCGGCAAATCGGCCATCTCGGCGAGCCGAACTACTCCAGCTCAAACGCTCCGGTATAGAGCTGGTAGTAATACCCGCGCTTGGCGATCAGCTCGTCGTGGTTGCCGCGCTCGATGATGCGGCCGTGGTCCAGGCAGATGATCGCGTCGGAGTTGCGCACGGTGCTCAGGCGGTGTGCGATGACAAACGTCGTGCGGCCCTCCATGAGCTTGTCCATGCCCGCCTGCACGATTGCCTCGGTGCGGGAGTCGATGGAGCTCGTGGCCTCGTCCAGAATCATCGCCGGCGGATCGGCGACGGCGGCGCGCGCAATCGAGATCAACTGGCGCTGGCCCTGCGACAGCTGCGCGCCGTTGCCGGTGAGCATGGTGTCGTAGCCGTCGGGCAGACGGGTGATAAAGTCGTCCGCTCCCGCGAGCTTGGCCGCCTTGATGCACTCCTCGTCGGTGGCGTCCAGGTTGCCGTAGCGGATGTTGTCCATCACGGTGCCGGTGAACAGGTTCACGTCCTGCAGCACCACGCCCAGCGAGCGACGCAGGTCGGACTTGCGAATCTTGTTGACGTTGATGCCGTCGTAGCGGATCTTGCCGTCGGCAATGTCGTAGAAGCGGTTGATGAGGTTGGTGATGGTCGTCTTACCGGCACCGGTGGCACCGACAAACGCGACCTTCTGGCCCGGCTTGGCATATACGGACACGCCGTGCAGCACCTCGTGGTCGGGCGTATAGCCAAAGTCCACGTTATCCATGACCAGGTCACCACGCAGCGGCACGTACTCGATCTCGCCGGTCGCGCGGTGCGGGTGCTTCCATGCCCACATGCCGGTGCGGTGGTCGGCTTCCTCGAGCTGCCAGGTCTCGGGGTTCACCTGTGCGTTGACGAGCGTCACGTAGCCCTCGTCGGCTTCGGGCTCCTCGTCGAGCAGCTCAAAGATGCGCTCGGCGCCGGCAAGGCCCATGACCACGGCGTTGATCTGCTGCGAGATCTGGCCGATCTGGCCGCAGAACTGCTTGGTCATGTTGAGGAACGGCACCACGACGGCGATGGAGAGCGCCATGCCCGAGAGGCTCAGGTTGGGCACGCCCAGCGCCAGGAAGATGCCGCCGGTCAGCGCGACCAGCACGTAGAGCAAGTCGCCCAGGTTCCCGAGGATCGGCATGAGGATGTTGGCGTACATGTTGGCCTTCTGCGAGACCTCGAAGAGCTTCTCGTTGCGCTCGTCAAAATCGGCCTCGGCAGCGGACTCGTGACAGAACGCCTTGACGACTTTCTGGCCGTTCATGACTTCCTCGATATGGCCCTCGACCACGCCGAGCTCGGTCTGCTGCGCGATAAAGAAGCGCGCGGAGTTGGAGCCGAGCAGCTTGGTCATAAAGGTCATAAAGGCGACGCCGGCAATGATGACCAGGCACATCCACACGCTGTAATACAGCATGATGAAGAACACGGTGACGATGACGATGATCGTCATGAGCAGGTTGGGCAGCGACTGGCTGATCATCTGACGCAGCGTGTCGATGTCGTTGGTGTAGTGGCTCATGATGTCGCCGCGCTGGTGCGTGTCGAAGTAGCGAATCGGCAGGTCCTGCATGCGGTTGAACATCTTTTCGCGCAGCTTCTCGAGCGAGCCCTGCGTGATGACGGCCATGGCGCGGTTCCAGAAGAGCGAGGAGGCGACGCCCACGGCGTAGATGCAGCCGAGGGTGGTCACGAGCTTCAGAATCTTGGGCTGCGCGGCCGTCCAGTCGCCCGACTGCCACGATTCGCTAATGACCTGCAGCGCGCTCTGGAGAAACGTCATGCCGATGGAGTTGATGATGGCGCAGAGCACAACGCCGGCGACGACGAGGGGCAAAAGCACCGGGTAGAAGCCAAAGAGCATCTTGATCAGGCGCGTCATGGTGCCGCCCTTGCGGTTGCGCGCGCGCTCGGCGGTAGCGGCCTTACTCATGTGCCTCGCCTCCTTCCTGGGTCTGAGCTTGCGGTGCGGATGCCTCGGTGTCGGCTGCGGCGGTCTCGCCCGCGTCCTCGCCTTCGGCACTCATCTTATTTTGCGAGGTAAAGGTCTCGCGGTAGATCTCGCTCGTCTTGAGCAGCTCATCGTGGTTGCCGATGTCCTTGATGCGGCCGCCCTCCATGACGATGATGCGGTCGGCGTCCTGCACGGAGCTGATGCGCTGGGCGATGATGAGCTTGGTCGTGTTGGGCAGATAGCTCGCCAGGCCCTCGCGGATCTTGGCGTCGGTCTTGGTGTCGACGGCGCTCGTGGAGTCGTCCAGGATCAAGATCTTGGGGCGACGCAGCAGGGCACGCGCGATGCACAGGCGCTGCTTCTGGCCGCCGGAAACGTTGGAGCCGCCCTGCTCGATCCAGGTGTCGTAGCCCTTGGGGAAGCCGTCGACAAACTCGTCGGCGCAGGCCAGATGTGCGGCCTCGCGGACTTCCTCGTCGGTGGCGTTCGGGTCGCCCCAGCGCAGGTTCTCGGCGATGGTGCCGCTAAACAGCACGTTTTTCTGCAGGACCATGGCTACCTGGTGGCGCAGCGCGTCCAGGTCGTAGTCGCGCACGTCCACGCCGCCGACGCGCACGGTGCCCTCCGTGACATCGTACAGACGGGCGATCAGGTTCACGAGCGTCGACTTGGCCGAGCCGGTGCCACCGATAATGCCGATGGTCTCGCCGCTCTTAATATGCAGGTCGATATCGTCGAGCGCCTGGCGGCGGGCATGCTCGGAATACTTAAAGCTCACGTGATCGAAGTCGATGGAGCCGTCGGCAACCTCGTGCACGGGCTCGGTCGGGTTAGCGATCGTGGGCTCGGCGGCCAACACCTCGGTAATGCGGTGCGCCGACTCATCTGCCATGGTCACCATGACAAAGATCATCGACAGCTGCATTAGGCTCATCAGAATCTGGAAGCCGTAGGTAAAGATGGAGGAGAGCTGGCCCACATCGAACAGGGTGCCCTGGCTCGTGATGATGAGCTTGGAGCCCAGGTAGATGATGACGACGAACGCGCCGTTGACGCAGATGTTCATCATGGGGTTGTTGAAGGCGAGCAACTTCTCGGCGCGGGTGAAGTCCATCTGGACGTCGCGCGCGGCGGTGGCGAACTTCTCCTTCTCGTAGTCCTGGCGCACGTAGCTCTTGACCACGCGCATGCCGGTGACGTTTTCCTCGACCGATTCGTTGAGCGCGTCGTACTTGCGGAACACGCGGGTAAAGATCGGGCGCACCTTATAGATGATAAAGAACAGGCCAAAGCCCAGCAGCGGAATGATGACCAGGTAGACCATGGCGACGCTGCCGCCCATGGCGTATGCCATGGTAAAGGCAAAGACCAGCACCAGCGGCGAGCGCACGGCGATGCGGATGAGCATCATAAAGGCCTGCTGCACGTTGTTGATGTCGGTGGTGAGGCGCGTGACGAGCGAGGAACTCGAGAACTCGTCGATGTTGGCGAAGCTGAACGTCTGGATCTTGTAGAACAGGTCGCGACGCAGGTTCTTGGCAAAGCCGCAGCTGGCATGGCTGCAGGTGATGCCCGCAGCGGCGCCAAAGGCGAGTGACGTCAGCGCGATGAGTACGAGAAGGCCGGCGGTGGGCAGCATCTCGGTAACGGCGGTGCCGTCCTTGATGGCGTCGATCATGTCGGCGGTGATAAACGGGATCATCATCTGGCAGATTACCTCGCCAAGCACCAGCAGCGGCGTGGCGATCGTGACCTTCATGTAATCGCGGATGCTGCCCATAAGGGTTTTAATCATCCAGTTCCTCCCAGGTTACGCGGATTTTCTCGAGCATCTCGGCGAGCTGTTCACGCTCGTCGTGGGTGAGGGCACTAAAGGCCTGCTCTCTAAAGCGAATGCGGGCTGCCTGCTCAACGCGGGCCTTTTCCCATCCCGCATCGGTCAGGCGGATGGTGAGCTGCCGACGGTCTTTGGGATTGCGACTGCGCTCGATAAGACCGCCCAGTTCGAGCTTGGACAGAATCTCGGAAAGGGACCCCGGCTTGAGGTCGAAGTGCATGCCGAGCTCCTGTTGGGACAGCTCGCCGGTCGGCTGCTTGGCGAGTAGGCAGACAATAGGCGCCTTGCCAGATATGCCGCCGCCGTGAAAATGCATGTAATGGCCGCAAAACCCCAGCCCATTGAGGATTCGCTTGGCGAGACGGTCTTTGTCGGACTGGGTCTCGGGCTCGTCTGCTGGCCGTGAGGGGTCGCCGCCGGGTTCATGCGGATAGGCGAGTGGTTCAACACGCATATCTAATCTTCGCTCCTTTCTTTAGTTAGGTAGTGAAATTGTTTTGTGCCTAACCAATTTAGGAGCGTGAGAAATCAATGTCAAGGTACCAAACTTATTAAGTTACGGCGTTTTACCAAACGCCGTAACCGCTCGACGCTGCAAGCGTTCCTAAGCGGCAATCTGACGTTCAATCGTCGGGCATGGCCACAAGGCCTATGCCCTCCTCTTTCACGTCACCTTGCTCGCTTAGGAACGCTTTCGCTGTCCGTCCTCAACCTGCGATAGTCGTTGGGGACGTTCTTAAATGACTAGTCAAACAAGAACGTCCCCAATGACTAACTTCCTCCTTCCCGTAACCTTTCCGCAACAATGTGGCCTCCGCGGCGCCAGCGCCCGTTCACAACTTCCCCTGCGCTACACTTAGTCGCACTGTGGCGACTTTGCGCCGCTCCCGACCCAAAGGGGGACTCTCATGAAGAACACTCAGCTGCTGCTGATCAACGATATGTGCGGCTACGGCAAGGTCGCGCTTTCCGCCATGCTGCCGGTGCTGTCGCATATGGGCTACCGCATCCACAACCTGCCGACGGCGCTTGTGTCCGATACGCTCAACTATCCTAAGTTCTACATCCACGACACCACGGAGTACGTGCGCCAGAGCCTCGCCATCTGGGAAGAGCTCGGCTTTGAGTTCGACGCTATCTCGACCGGCTTTATCGTGACCGAGGAAGAGACGCGTATCATCTCGGACTTTTGTCACCGCCGCGCGCAAAAGGGCACCAAGGTGTTCGTCGATCCCATCATGGGCGACAACGGCAAACTCTATGCCGGTGTTCCCGAGTCCACGATCGGCCTCATGAGGCACTTGCTCGAGTGCGCCGACTATGCGGTGCCCAACTACACCGAGGCCTGCCTGCTCACCGACACGCCCATCGCCGAGCAAATCACGCCTGACGAGGCCCGCGTCCTTGTGGACGCCATGCGCACGCTGGGCGCCAAGTCGGTGGTCATTACGAGCGCTGTGGTCGGCGGCGCGAACGCCGTCATCGGCTACGATCACGTGGCGGGGGAGTACTTCACGATTCCCTTCGACCTGATCTCGGTTTACTTCCCGGGCACGGGCGACACGTTCTCGGCAGTGCTCGTCGGCCGCGTTATGGCCGGTTGGAGCCTGCAGCGCGCGACGAGCGATGCCATGCGTGTGGTAGCGGAGCTCATCGAGCGCAATGCCGACCAGGAGGATAAGTCCGCCGGCCTTCCCATCGAGGCCTGCCTGGATGTGATTGACCATGAGTAACGCCGACGAGAGCAGTACCGAGGCGGCGGGCGAGAACAAGCCGCTCGGCGCGCC
>DBGAZC010000065.1:0-3782 GCA_048472015.1 Collinsella sp.
CAAAACCGCACAGCTCCTGCGCAACAACCATAGATTCTGGGGCGAAGCGTGATAAAACCCCCGATATAGGGTACAGTTACAGACGTTTGAATTTTTGCGGGCAGAGTAATCTGCCCGCTTTGTGCTGAAAAGGAAGTATTATGGCGCGCTACGATTACAAGTGCTCGAGCTGCGGCAACGTGTTTGAGGTTGAGCATCCCATGTCCGAGACTCCCGAGGTCGTGTGCCCCAGCTGCGGTGCCCCGGCGGCCAAGACGTTCTCGGCCAGCGGCATTAAATTTGAGGGCAGTGGTTTCTACAACACCGACCAGCGAAGCGGCGGCTCCAGCACCAACGCCACGAGTGGCTGCTGCGCCAACTGCCCGCATAGCCACTAGGAACCAAGCAGCCCCGCGACCAAAACCGATCGCGGGGCTATTTCTTTGCTCTATGGGTAGTTAATTAAGCTACCCAGGTTTCCTTGTGAGTTGCGGTGAAATAAGGACTGTTTGGCGGGCAGAAGCGGCTTTTCATTCCCTATTTCACCGCAACTTAGTCGTTACTTGTGGACCAGTCTGGCGCAGAAGTGGCCGTCGTAGGAGTCGGCGTTTACCGGCACGCTTTGGAAGAGGCCTCGATCGTTCTGGCGTACGGATACGAGCTTCTTGGCCTGATCGAACTCGGGGAGTTGCAGAATCTGCGCCCCGGAGAGCGGCTCCAGGCTAAAGCCGGCGCCCTCGGGAGAGTTCAGGAAAGCATCCACCACCTGCGTGTTCTCCTCGTCGAAGACGGAGCACGTCGCATAGATGAGCTCGCCGCCGGCAGCCACGCGCGCGGCAGCCTCTTTGAGCATCGTCAGCTGCAGCTTGGGCAAATCAGTCGTAACGTCATTCTCAGTTAGACGCCACGGAATCTCGGGATGACGACGCATGGTTCCGGTGCCCGAGCACGGCCCATCGATAAAGACCGTGTCGAATTTAACCGGCTCGCCAAGCATGGCATCAAACGATGTGAGCACCTCATCAAGCTCGCAGGCATCGCCCGAAACCGTACGAACGCCCTGAATACCCGCCTTGTGAAGGCGCGCGAGATTTAGGTCGCACTTACGGTCATGAAGATCAAGTGCCGTATGCTGACGCTCATAGCCGGCGCGCTTGGCCTGGCACATCATCACATAGGTCTTGGTACCGCGACCGGCACCAATCTCAAGGCAGCTTCCAGGGCGCGTGGCAGCTGTGGCGATGAGCTGAGCGTTAAGGTCCGAGGCCACCGCGGCAGCACGCTCAAACACACCCGAAGCAACGGTAACCTGGGCATCAACCGGAGCATGGCAGCCCGGGAAGACAGGCGCGACGAGCTGCGAGATATACGGATCGGGCTTAGTCGCAAAGGCGTTCTCATGCAGGGCCAGCGGCGCGGGGGCCAGATTGCCGGCAAAGTTAAGCGCACCCTCGGGCGTGTCAAACGACGCCATAATACGAGCGCACAGCCAACGCGGCAGACCCATCAGGCGCGACAGACGAACCAAGCGTCGCTCAGACTCGTCTACATCGGACGCAGTGGCAAAGTCCTCAACGTTGTCCGCGACCTTATGCAGCACGGCATTGGCCAAACCGGCGGCAGACTTAGCTCCGCTGCGCACCAGCTCAACGCCCTGACTCACCGCAACGCGGCCAGGCGTATGCAGATAGAGCATCTCGAAGGCCGAGATACGAAGTGCCATGCGAACACGCGGCGCAACCTTTTTAGGCTTATCGAGAAACTGATCGAGCAGCTCGTCCAAAATACCCTGCGTAGCAGCCACACCCAGCGCCAAGCGGGCGGCAAAAGCGGAATCGCGCTGGTCAATAGCCTTGGCCGATGCGCGAGAGGACAGCACGTCACGCGCACACATGCCGCGGCGATCGGCCTCCATTAGCACATCGAGCGCAAGTTTGCGCGCGGGAGACAGCTTGCTCATGACAAAACACCCCAGATAAGATCGGCGCCTTGCAGCCCAGCAGCCCAAGCAGAAGCGGCCATGGCACGCTTGCCATCGGGCTTAACCTCGAGCAGTTCAACCGCACCATCGGAAAGACCAAGGTAAACACGCTTGGCCTTAATGAGAACCTGACCCTCGCCAAGCGACACATCAGCCGGCGCAGCATCGAGCACGCGCGCGGTCTTGCCGGCAATCACGCAACGAGCAGGCGCGGTATCGGACGAGGCCAGCACATGGCGCACGCAATCGAGCGCAGCCATCTGCGGATCCAGACGCATCTCCAGCTTGGAAATCTTGGCAGCATGAGTGACGAGCGACTCATCCTGCTCAGTCCACACGGCGGTGCCATCGGCAAGAGAAGGAAGCGTATCGGCAAGCAGTTTACCGCCCAGCTTACCAAGCTCCATGGTCAGCGACTCAGCATGCTTACCGGCAACCGACGTGGAAGCCTGAGCACAATAAGCACCAGTATCCACGCCATGTCCAATGCGCATAATGGAAACGCCAGAAACCTCATCACCAGCAAGAATCGCACGCTGAATAGGAGCGGCGCCACGCCAACGAGGCAGCAAAGACGCATGAACATTCACAATACCAAGCGGCGCCATATGCAGCACCTCATCAGGCAAAATGCAGCCATAAGCAGCCACACAGAAAATGTCAGCCTGGGCAGCCTTGAGCGCCTCAACAACCTCAGGCGTCATACGATTAGCCTCAACAACCGGCAAACCAAGTTCGAGCGCCTTGGCCTTAACAGGAGAAGGCTCGAGCTTCTTACCACGCCCGCGAACAGCATCCGGACGAGTAATTACGAGCGCAATCTCATTCCCAGCCTCGACGAGCGAAGTCAACGAAGGCACAGCAAAATCAGGCGTACCCATAAACACAATACGCATAAAGAACGTCTCCCCTCAACCAAAGCCGAGACGGCTACAAATAACAGCGGAAAGCCAAGTACCCAGCCCATCCGCAATAACAATTCAACAAGAACAAATATACCCAAAACCAAAGAAAGAGCCGCAATAAAAGCAGCCCCCTCTCAACAAAGCACTTATCAGCGAAGACGCCCATCCCTGGCCCACGGCACCCGGGCGAACCGAGCCAGAACAACGCAGTCCCCGGTGCTGAGCGCCCACATATCGTCCCGCGCGCAGTTTCGCAGCGCAGCGAGAATGTTTGAGCACGGGATGATATGTGGGCGCTCAGCACCGGGGACGGTGGGACCTACTCCGTCTCGCCCGGTCGAGCGCCGCGGGCCAGGGCGTCCTGGTACTCCTTGACTGCCTTGAGCCTCTGCATGGGCTTCAGTCGCTCGAACATGGTATTGCCGTGCAGGTGATCGATCTCGTGCTGCAAGCACACGCAGAACAGGTCGCCCGAGGCCTCGTAGCGAATCAGGTTGGCGTCCAAGTCGTACGCCTCGACGACAACGTGATCGGGACGCTCAATCTCGCAGCTAATGCCAGGGATGGAAAGGCAGCCCTCGCTAAACGGCACCAGATGGTCGCTCTGCTCCACGATCACGGGGTTAATGAGCACGTAGGGGTCATAGTCGCTCTTGTCGCTGTAGTCGCAGTCGATGGTGACGAGCTGAATGAGCTCGCCGATCTGCGGGGCAGCCAGGCCGCAGCCGCCGTTCTCAAACATCATCTTCTTCATCTTCTCGGCAAGCGCCTCGATCGCCGGGGTGATCTCCTCGATGACGGCGCACTCCTGGCGCAGACGAGGGTCGGGCGACAGTACGATTCCGTTGGCTTCCATGGCCATCCTTTCGAGTTGTTACATCAAATCATAGGCGTCGACGTCAACGCTCACGCTCACG
>DBGAZC010000066.1:0-2823 GCA_048472015.1 Collinsella sp.
GCCGTTCTTAAACTCGACGGGAATATCGTAATGGCTCAGCGCCTCGTTGATAGCCTTGCCGCCGCCATGCACGATGACGGGGCGCATACCGATGATCTTGAGCAAAACGATGTCGCTCATCACGTCGCGGCGCAGCTGCTCGTCAACCATGGCTGCTCCGCCATATTTGATAACAACCGTCTTGCCGGTCAGGTTTTTAATCCACGGCAGTGCTTCGAACAGCAGCTGCGCGGTTGCTTCGTTGGATTCGCTCGAACGACAATCGCGTGCGAATTTCATAATCTGCCTCGTCTTTCGTATCGTTATCGCGCCGTGCTCCACTGTCCGCAATCGCGGCAAGATGCGCAGCGTGCCCGGAATCTAGGAACGGTAGTCGCCGTTGATGGAGATGTACTCATGCGTGAGGTCGCAGGTCCACACGGTCGTTGCCGCGTCGCCTGCGCCCAGGTCGGCCGAGATCACGATCTCGGGTGCCTCGAAACGTCGCAGAGCCTCGTCCTCGTCAAAGGGAACAGTCAGACCGTCGCGACAGACAGGCATGCCCATCATGTCGATGGAAACGTCTTCCTGATTAAACTTCACGCCGCACTTGCCGAGTGCCATGGCGACGCGGCCCCAGTTGCAGTCGTGGCCGGCGATGCAGGTCTTAACGAGCGGCGAGTTGGCAACGGCGCGAGCGGCGATATCGGCCTCCTCGTCGTTCACGGCGCCGGTAACGTTAACCGTCACGAGCTTGGATGCGCCCTCACCATCGGCGGCGATATTGCGCGCCAGGCTCTCGCACACCTCGTGCACGGCAAATGCCAACTCGTCGAAGGCATCGGAGCCCTCGACGATAGGCTCGGCATCTGCGGCAGCGGCGCCGGAGGCAAGCATGATGCAGGTGTCGTTGGTCGAGGTGTCGGAATCGACCGTTACCTTGTTAAAGGTCTGCTTGACGGTGGAGAGCAACAGGGCGTGGAGCGCCGCCGGCTCGACGGGGGCATCGGTAGTAATGACCGCGATCATGGTAGCCATATTGGGCATGATCATGCCCGAGCCCTTGCACATGCCGCCCACCGTATAAGCGTTGCCCGCATGGCCCGCAGCCTCGCTGCGATAGCGAACGGCATACTCCTTGGAATGCGTATCGGTCGTCATGATGGCACGGGCCGCATCGGCACCGCCATGGGCAGAGAGCGCCTCGTAGGCGGACGGGACGGCTGCCTCAAACGTGTCGATCGGCAAAATCTGTCCGATCACACCCGTCGAGGCAACCAGGATCTGCTGGGGCTCGCAGCCAATAACCTGCGAGGCGATGTTGCACGTCTCGCGCGCGCAGGCTAGGCCGGTCTCGCCCGTGGCAGCGTTCGCGTTGCCGGAGTTGATTGAAACGCCGGCGATGATGCCATAGCCCTTGTCCGCACCGCCCAGGTTGACACGGCTCACCTGCACGGGCGCCGCGCAAAAGCGGTTGGTCGTAAACACGCCGGCGCCGGGACAGGGCTTATCGGGCACGACGAGCGCATAGTCCAAGCGCTCGGGATTCTTCCGGAATCCCGCATGGATGCCTGCGGCCTTAAAGCCAGCTGCCGCCGTAACGCCACCCTCGACGGCGCGTATCTTAATATCAATCAGGTCGGTATTCATCGTCCCTACGACTCCCTATATCAAATAAAAAAGCGGGCATCGGCTGGCACGCCATACCGGTCGCAACTACTAGACCAGCTTAAAAGTGGCGCCCAACTCGATACCCGACTACCAAATCGTTAACAATCGAATGTGCTACACCGGGCACGCCACTGTGGGCAAGCCTCGTCGCTCGTCAAAGCCAAAGACGATATTGGCGCACTGGACCGCTTGGCCCGCAGCGCCCTTGCACAGATTGTCAATGGCGCCCGTCGCCACCAGCACGCCCGCGCGCTTGTTGAGCGCGAGGCCAATCTGGGCGGCGTTGGTTCCGACGACCGAAGCCGTCTTGGGCTGCTGGCCGGCATCGAGCACGCGCACAAAGGTGCGACCGGCGTAAAACTTCTTGTAATGGTCGACGACATCCTCAAGAACCAGCGCGTCGAGAGCCTGCGGCGCGAGCGGCATCGTCACCGTGGAAAGCAGGCCGCGCTTGAGCGGTGCCAAGTGCGGGGTGAAGACGATGCGGTCGGCCAGGCCGAGCATCTGCTCGATCTCGGGCGTATGACGATGCTTGCCCACGCCATAGGCTTCCAGGCTCTCGTCCGCGCTGCAAAAATGGGTGCGGGCGTTACAGGACTTGCCGGCACCCGTCACGCCGCTGATAGCGTCAACGATCACGGGACCGTTCTCGGCCACCCAGCCCGCACGCACGGCAGGAGCGGCAGCAAGGCTCGTTGCGGTGGGATAGCAGCCGGCGCAGGCGACCAACACGGGCCTGCCAGCAGCATGGCTGGAAGCAGCGGTCTCCAAGTCCTGGCAGAACAGCTCGGGCAGGCCGAAGGCACGTGTCTTGAGTAGCTCGGGGCTCGTGTGCTCGGCGGCATACCATGCCTCAAACACGGCCGGATCGCTCAGGCGGTAATCGGCCGAAAGATCAAAGCAGGAAACGTCTGCGGCAAGCAGGGCGGGCACCTGCGCCATGGCGGCGGTGTGCGGCACGGCAAGAAAAACCGCATCGCAGCTCTTGAGCTCGGGCGCGTCATGCGTGGTGAAAACCAGATCGCTCGCGCCAGCAAAGCTCGGATACACCGCGGACAGCGGCTGGCCGGCATCGGCGTTGGACGTAATGGCAACAAGTTCAAACTCGGGATGACCGAGCACGAGGCGAATGAGCTCGGCTCCGGCATATCCAGCCGCGCCGACGATTCCAAC
>DBGAZC010000067.1:0-2463 GCA_048472015.1 Collinsella sp.
ACGGAGCCGGCGTAATGCAGATCGAGCAGGAAATCACGGTCGGAAACCGCATCGAGCGAGTTGGGAATCACACCCGCAAAGCCAAGTTCGGCAGCCGTCATCTGGCGATCGAGCGGATAACTCGTACCGGCAAGCGCGGCAGCACCCAGCGGACAGTTGTCGGCGGCATCAAAGGCGGCCTTCAGGCGTGTAAAGTCGCGCGCGAACATCCAGGAATACGCCAGCAGATGATGCGACAGCAGCACGGGCTGAGCGTGCTGCATGTGCGTATAGCCCGGCAGAATCACCTTGTCGTACTTCTTGGCCGCATCCACCAGCACATGGCGCAGTTCAAGATTGGCCTCCATGAGCTCCTTGGCCAGCGCCTTGACGCCCAGGCGCGTATCGGTCGCAACCTGGTCGTTGCGCGAACGCCCGGTATGCAGGCGCTTGCCGGCCTCGCCGATGCGGCGCGTCAGCTCGCTCTCGATGGACATATGAATGTCCTCGTCGTTGATGTCGAAGGTGAAGTTGCCGGCATCGATATCCTGTTCGATTCCGGTCAGGCCCTCGGCAATCGCCTGCTCGTCCTCGGCGCTGATAATGCCCTGGGCCGCCAGCATCTTGGCATGTGCCTTAGATCCGGCGATATCCTGCTTATAGAGATGCTTGTCAACCGGCAACGACGCGCCAAACAACTGCGTGACCTCGGCCACACCTGCCTCAAAACGACCGCCCCAAAGAGCCATGGAACCGTCTCCTTTCATCAAATACCAAAACAAGCGCCCAAAGCAATGCGCCCTGTCGCTAAAGCGATTTATCAACCGCTAGTTTTACACATTCCCCACCGTGCGCGGGGCCATGTAGCTAATTTGCAAAGAAGTGACGCGCCATGCACTTGGCGCCCAACGTCTCCCTCCGGATGTTGCCCTGCGAACCATCGATCCAGGCCTTCAGGCTCATAGGAACGTCCTCGACCTTTGCAACATCGAACTCGGGCGCGAGGGCAAGTAAAGCATGCGCGATAGCATGGAACATAATGGATACTCCTCATATATATAGGCGCAGAGCCGCCAAATTGATAGAAGGAGCCCCGCCGGACAACCCCGGCGGGGCTCGGACTCAGCCGCAGTCGCGGCGTCATATATGCGGGCGGAACGTAGGGGCCACCGATGTTAAGAAGTGTCAGCAAGCATAACGAAAGGTAGGGACCCCGTGCGCCCGTTATGTATCACGCGGATGGGCCGCGCGGATACCAAGGGAAGGAAGGCTTAAGCCTGAACGGCAGCGGAGCTGGGACCCTGGACCTTAGCCCACGTCTTGAGCGACAGCGTATCGATCTCGATAAAGCCGGCGCTGGCCTTCTCGTCAAACGTGGTGTCGCGGTCGTAGGTGGCCAGACCGTAGTCATAGAGGCTGAAGGGGCTCTTGCGGCCGACGACATGGCAGTTGCCCTTAAAGAACTTCAGACGGACGGTGCCGGTCACGAACTTCTGGGTGTCGACCATAAAGGCGTCGAGCGCGTTTTTGAGTGGGCTGTACCACTGGCCGTTGTACACGGCGGTGGCCCAATCCTGCTCGAGCTTAATCTTAGTCTTGAGCAGGTCGCCCTCAACGCAAATGTCCTCGAGCGCCTTGTGGGCGGTGATAAGCGTCAGGGCTCCGGGAACCTCATAGCACTCGCGGCTCTTGAGGCCCACCAGACGATCCTCGACCAGGTCCAGACGGCCAAAGCCGTTGTCGCCCGAAATCTTGTTGAGCGCGATGACGATCTCGGAGAGCTTCATCTTCTTGCCGTCGACGGCGACGGGCTTGCCGGCCTCAAACTCAATCTCGGTATACGTCGGGGTATCGGGCGTATCCTCGGGATTCTTGGTCATAACCCAGGCGTCGTCGAGCGGCTCATTCCAGGGGTCCTCCAGGTGGCCACACTCAATGGCACGACCCCACAGGTTGTCGTCGATGGAATAGGGGTTGTCGTTGGCACCCTCGGGAACCGGCACGTTGTGGGCGTGGGCATAGGCGACCTCGTCGGGACGGCACTTCAGATCCCACTCGCGAACGGGGGCGATAACCTTAAGCTCGGGGTCGAGGGCCTTGACGGCAGCCTCAAAACGAACCTGGTCGTTACCCTTGCCGGTGCAGCCGTGGGCGACGTAGGTCGCGCCAAACTCGTGAGCGACCTCGACAAGCTTCTTGGCGAGCAGCGGGCGAGACAGGGCGGAGAGCAGCGGGTACTTGTTCTCGTACATGGAATTTGCGGCGATGGCCTTAGCCAGGAACTCATCGGAGAACTCGTCGCGCAGGTCGAGCACCTGGCAATCGAGAACGCCCAGGTCGAGCGCCTTCTGCTTCTTGGCATCCAGGCCGGTCTCCTCCTGGCCCACGTTGCCGCAGACGCAAACGACATCGAGATTCTTCTCGTCCTGGAGCCACTTGACACATACGGATGTATCAAGACCACCGGAATATGCGAGAACGACT
>DBGAZC010000068.1:0-10344 GCA_048472015.1 Collinsella sp.
CGAGTTTAGGCCGATTGACACGAACTCACCCACTATAGCCCCTTTACGACGCTGTTGTTCCTCGCATGTTGATGTTCGGCGCTTTGTAGCAGACGGACGGTATTTTTCGCATGAAAATGTGTGGGTACCGTATACTTAAGCGGTTACAACGACCCCTATGGAGGAACGTATGATTAAAGAGCTCTGCCACGACGAGGCTATTCTGTCCCAGCGTTGCGAGGTCGCGACCGTCGAAGACGAGTCGGTCGCACAGGACCTGATCGATACCATCAAGTCGCTCGACGATGCCGGCTGCCTTGCCGCCAACCAGATCGGCATCACCAAGAAGGTCTGCGTCTACCTGGACGATGCCGGCGAGTCCCATGTGCTCTACAACCCCCGTCTGGTGTTTGGCCTGGGTGCCAGCAAGATGGAGGAGAGCTGCCTGACGCACGAGGAGATCACCAAGTCCACGCGCTACATCAAGTGCAAGGTTGCTTTTGACCAGATCGTCGACGGCAAGATGCGCGAGCGCAAGCAGGACTTCGTCGGCTTCGAGGCACAGATGATCCAGCATATGATCGACCACTGCCTCGGCAAGTTGGTCTAAGGGGATCAAAGCACCGCACCTTGCCGCTCAATCGTCGCTCGCGTACCTTAAGTACGCTTCGCTCCTCTTTCGTGGCAATCTGCGGCACTTTGACCCCTTAGACGACCTGCGGGGTTAACTTGGTTGAGTTTATCCTGCTTGAATAGCCCGGGCGTGACATTGTTGTCATGTCCGGGCTTTTGTGTTTAGCCCCTTTTTGTTTGGAGACAATAACCTTAGCAAGAACGTAAAGCTAGGAGGCGCCATGTGTACGAGCATTCGATTTACCGATAATTCTGGCCACATGTATCTAGGCCGCAACCTCGACTGGAGCTTTGACTATGGCCAACAGGTTCGCGTGATGCCTCGCGGGTTTCACATTCCGTATTCGTTTATCGACGACGCGACAGCGGCACACGCGGTGATCGGTATGTGCATCGATTACAAGAACTATCCCATGTTCTTCGACTGCGGCAACGATGCGGGCCTCGCCGTGGCGGGTCTCAATTTCCCGGGTTATGCCGAGTATGCCGAGGACCCTGTCGACGGCAAGACCAATATCGCAGCCTATGAGTTTCCCCTGTGGGTGGCAGCGACGTTCTCGACGGTCGATGAGGTCGAGGCCGCGCTGCGCGACACGGTGATTGTCGCCAAATCTGCCGGAGAGGGGCTGGGCGTGTCGCTGCTCCATTGGATTATCGGCGACAGCCAGCGTAGCATCGTGGTCGAGATGATGGCTGACGGCCTGCATGTATACGACGATCCGGTCGACACCCTTGCCAATCAGCCCACCTTCCCGTGGCACATGGAAAACCTGCGCACCTATATCACGGCCACAAGCGATTTTCCGCAGACGGCGACATGGCGTGGCGCCGAGCTCAAGCCCTATGGTGCGGGTGCCGGCATGCGCGGTATTCCGGGTGACTGCTATTCGCCGAGCCGTTTTGTAAAGGCGGCGTACCTCAATGCCAATTACCCGCAAAAGGAGAGCGAGACCGAAAACGTCGTCCGCATGTTCCGCTCGCTCGAGGGCGTGGTGATGATCGAGGGGGCGTCCAGGATGGGCGATGGCAAGTTCGAGAAGACTATCTACACCGGATGCTTTAGCGCGCGCACGGGCAATTATTACTACGCGATGTATGGGGATCCGTCGATTCGCTACGTGAGCCTGATGGATGCCGAGGGCGCAAGCCCCGATAGGCTCGTGGTTCCCGAGCCGCGTCGTTCGTAGCCGTTAGCTTTACTGCAATGCAAAGCGGCCCTGCGTCTCTCGTGAGGTGCAGGGCCGCTGTCGTTGATTTATGACGTCGCTAGAAGTTGGCGTCGTTGAGCTGGGTGCTCTCGAGTCCGTCGAGTTGCTGTTGCTCGGGCGTATCGGCGACGCTCTCGAGCAGCTCGGTGGGATCGACGTTCATGCTCTTGCCGGCCTCGTTGCCGTTGACCAGGTCGTCCGAGAAGATGTCGACTTCCATTTCCTCGGCCTCTTCAATCTGAACCTCGAGCGGCACCTGGGTGCGCACGAGCTTAACGGCCGGGCGCATGCGGGCAAACAACGGCACGTACTCGATGATGATGGCAGAGTTCTCGAGACCGTACCAGCGCGCCGGGCTTCCGCAAGCGCGGCGGACGGCGTACTTGATGGCCATCACGCGGTGGTCATTGCGGTTGATGTCCGTTTCGGGGGCAAGCATCTTGCGCAGCATGCAAAAACGGAAGTCGCCCACGTTGCCGCGTGTCTCGTAGATGGAGTAGGTGTGATGTTGCGGCGGCAACTCACCCGATGCCATCAGGTCGCCAACGATCTGGCGCAGGTAGGCGTTGATGCGCTGATTGACCTTAAAGCCCAGGTCCAAGCGTACGCGGAACAGGAAGTCTGTGCCAAAGGTCTCGACGGAATACTCGTGCGTATAGGGTTCGTCGGTAACGTGCACGTTAATGAACCAATATGCCTTGGCGCGCTTGGGATGCTTATCCAGGATGGAATAGAGCACGTCGCGGTCGAGTGTGAGCGGGTCGGGGCTGTTGGTGAGAAATACCAGATTGTCGGCGAGCACGGGATAGGTCTCGTCGTTGCGCAGGCGGTTGAGCTGGTCGATGTACTTGGAGACGGGCAGCAAAATCGTCTGCGTGCGCTCGATGGCGGTGCCGCGGCGCCACACGTACATAAGGCCAAACAGCAGTGCGGCCAGGAAGATCATGACGTAGCCGCCGTCAAAGAACATGGTGAGGCACGAGGCGAAGAAGCACAGCTCAATGGCACCAAAGAGCAGGGCGAAGACGCAGGCACCCAGCCTGTGCTTGAGGATGCCGGCGATGTAGCTCGTCAAAAGCGTCGTGGTCATGAGCATGGTCACGGTAATGGCGAGGCCGTAGGCGCTCTCCATGCGCTCGGAGTTTTGGAACAGCAGCACGATGAAGATGCAGCCGACCCACATGATGTTATTGACGAGCGGAATATAGAGCTGGCCCTTGGTGTCGCTGGGGTAGTGGATGCGCAGATGCGGCATAAGGTTGAGACGCGTTGCCTCGGATACCAGCGAGAACGAGCCGGTGATGAGCGCCTGCGAGGCAATGATGGCCGCCACGGCCGAAAGCACGATGGCAAAGGGGCGCAGGGGCTCGGGGAGCATCATATAGAACGGGTTGACGATATCCATCGCGAGCAACTGGGGATTGGAATTGTTGGCGAGCAGCCAAGCGCCCTGACCCAGGTAGTTAAGGATAAGCGCCGCTTTAACAAACGGCCAGGATGCGTAGATGTTGGCCTTGCCCACGTGGCCCATGTCTGAATAGAGCGCCTCGGCGCCGGTCGTCGACAGGAAGACGAAGCCGAGCACCATGATACCCGAGTGGTTGATGGGCGAGAACAGGAACATGACGCCGCGGATGGGGTTAAGCGCGCGCAAGATGGACAGGTTGCCGAGCATGTTGAATAGACCGGCGCCTGCCAGGAACAGGAACCACAGCGTCATGAGCGGACCGAACAGCTTGCCGATTGACGAGGTGCCAGCGCGCTGCATGGCAAACAGGCCACAGATAATGATGATGGTAATAATGATGACGTTAGTTTGCCCGTCACCCAACAGCGCGTGGCCCCACTCGATGGTGCGCAGACCCTCGATGGCCGTGGTAACCGTGACGGCGGGGGTGAGGATGCCGTCGGCGAGCAGTGCCGCACCGCCGATCATGGCGGGAAGAATCAGCCACGGTGCCACCTTGCGTACCAGGCTAAACAGGGCGAAGATGCCGCCTTCGTTGTGGTTGTCGGCCTTCATGGCGATTACCACGTACTTGACCGTGGTCACGAGCGTCATGGTCCAGATGACGAGCGAAAGCGCGCCCAGGATCATGTCCTCGCTGACGGTACCGATGCCGCCGTTGTTGGCGACGATTGATTTCATGGTGTACATGGGGCTCGTGCCGATGTCGCCATAGACGACGCCGAGCGTTACGAGCAGCATGCCAGCGGAGAGGGGGATGGCTCCGTGCCCGCCTTGACCACGCTGGTCTTGGGGGTTTGCCTCCAGTTTGTTGTGTGCCACGTGGACTCCCTTAGACATCCGGTTGTCTGTCTAGGACAGATAATCTTTATGCCGTCTTTATACATACAAGAGCAGTTTGGCACATCAGGTTATTTTAGACAATAATCCCCAGCTGGGGATTATTTATGTACGTAGGTAGCATTTCAAAACAGGGGCTTTTAAGCACGTGCTGTCTGGGCTATGCCAGCCTTGGCGCTTGCGCGTTTGCCGGCGAGTTCGCAAAAAATCGCGCCGCCGATGATAAGCGCGGCACCCATCAGACGGACCGGTGTTATGGCTTCGCCCAAAAGGACGGCGGAGAACACGACCGCCGAAAGCGGCTCGAGGTAGCCGACAACGGCGACGGTCTGCACAGGCAGTTTGGCGACGGCGCTAAAGTAGAGCAGGCAACCAATGCCGGTGTTGACGACGCCGAGCATGACGACGGCGCGCCAATCGATGCCTGCGGCGACGCCGGCGGACAGGAATGAGGGTGCACCCTGCGTGATGAGCGTGAGGACCAGCGCGGTCACAAAGGCGGCACTCACCTGGAGCGTGGAGTTCTCGAGGCCTTCGATGTGTGGCGCGCCCTTGCTAGCGATGACCATCAGCGCATAGCAAAATGCCGAGGCGATGCCGCAGGCGATACCTGCAATGGGCATATTGCCGCCTAGACCTTGCGCTGCAATGAGAAAAGCACCGCAAGCAACGGCGATAAAGCCGGCGATTTTGCCGCCGGTCAGCTTTTCGCCAAAGATGAGCGGGGAGAGTGCCATGACAATGATGGGGCCGCAGTAGTACAGCAGCGAGGATACGCCGACGCCGATCGTCTGGTAGGCGCGGAACAGAAAAATCCAGCTGGCGCCCAGCGCAGCTCCCGAGAGGAGGAGGGCTGCGGCTTCGCGGGGGCGAGATGGCGCCTGCAACTTATGGCGTTGGGTGATGGCGAGAATGGTGACAAGCGAGAGTGCGCCCAAAAACGTGCGTAGTAGCACGATATCCGAGCTCGGCAGCGCGATGGCGGCGGCGATGATGCCGTTGGAGCCAAACAATAGCAATGCTGCTAAGTACGTAAACAGTCCGTTGTTCATGCGCTTCCGTCCCTTCTATATCCGAGCATGTTCACTATGGGTGAACTGGCTTTAGAAGAAAAGCGAATATAATGCATGGATAACATGACAAAAACTCATGCAAAGGTGGAGGGGTGTCGTGGAAACGAATATTCAAAAGATGCAGGTGCTGCTCGAGACCGTGCGCGCCGGCAGTTTTACGCGCGCCGCCGAGCGCCTGAGCTATTCGCAGTCGGGCGTGAGCCGCATGGTGGCCGATCTCGAGGCCGACTGGGGCTTTAAGGTGCTCGACCGCAGTCGCGAGGGCGTAGTACTTTCTGCCGATGGACGGCAAGTTATGCCTGCGGTTGAGGCGTTATGCGAGGAGTTTGGCCGCCTGCAGCGACGCGTGGATGAGATGCGTGGGCTCATGCGCGGCAAAATCTGCATCGGTACGTTTTCGAGTGTGGCGACCCACATGCTGCCGCCAGTGATTGCGCGCTTTCGCGCCGATCACCCGGACGTCGATTATGAGTTGCTGATGGGCGATTACTCAGAGATTGAACAATGGGTGGCTGAGGGTCGTTGCGACCTGGGCTTTATCCCGCGTGAGCCACGAGAAAACGGCATGGCATCGCGGTCTTTGGTGCGCGACGAGTTGATGGCGGTAGTGCCGGCAGATTCTTTGCTTGCCACGGCGGGGGTCGTCTCTCTTGCCGATTTGGCCAACGAGCAGTTTATTCTGCTAGAACGAGGTACCGATGACGAGATTACGCCGCTGTTCCGTCGGGCGGGGCTGACGGTGCGCTCCAAGCTGTCGACCTGGGATGACTATGCGATTATGGCCATGGTTGAGGACGGCCTGGGCGTGAGCATTCTTCCCGCGCTCATCTTGCGCCGCTGTCAGTTCGATGTTGCCGTGCGCCCACTCGAGGGACATCCTCATCGGCAGATCAACGCCATATATCGAACGGCCGACGTTTCGCTTGCCACTGCTCGATTCCTTGAATACCTCTAAACGCGTGCATGTCATTGTCCGCTTTGGGCAAATCTCGGAGTTCGGTACGTTTTCTTATGAAATTGAACTTCCGAATGAGGTACGGCGCTATACTGCTTGCTAAATTGAACTTTGGTTCAATTCGTGTTCTATAAATTGAACTTTGCCAGCAAGGAGGTTCTAGTGGCCCAAGAGACGTTTTGCGATCGCCTGCGACAGACTATGTCCAATCGCGACGTTCGCCAGTCGGACGTAATCCGCGCATCGGAGATGCTCGGCAAAAAACTCGGCAAGAGTCAGATGAGCCAATATGTGAGCGGCAAGACAATCCCGCGGCGCGATGTGGCTGAGCTGCTCGCCCGGATTTTGGAGGTCGATGTTACCTGGCTGCTTGCCGGCGACGCCGATCAAGGCGAGGCATCATCACCCCGCAACGATTCCAAGCCCGAACCCCATCCCTCAGCTCAAATTGCAAGGAGCACCACCATGCGTACTTTTTCTAAATCCACCAAACTCGACAACGTCCTGTATGACGTGCGCGGTCCCGTCGTCGACGAGGCCGCCCGTATGGAGGACGAGGGCGAGCGCATCCTCAAGCTCAATATCGGCAACCCGGCGCCCTTCGGTTTCCGCACGCCCGATGAGGTCATCAAGGACATGCGCCAGCAGCTGCCCGACTGCGAAGGCTATTCCAACTCGCGTGGCCTGTTCTCCGCGCGCAAGGCGATCATGCAGTATTCGCAGATCAAGGGCCTGCCCAACGTTCAGATGGAGCATATCTACACGGGCAACGGTGTGTCCGAGCTCATTCAGCTTTCGATGAACGCGCTGCTCGACAACGGCGACGAGATTCTGATCCCCAGCCCCGACTATCCGCTCTGGACGGCGTGCGCAACCCTTGCCGGCGGTCATCCCGTACATTATCTGTGCGATGAGCAGGCGGATTGGTATCCCGACTTGGAGGATATGGAGTCCAAGATTACGAGCGCGACCAAAGCCCTCGTCATCATCAACCCCAACAACCCTACGGGTTCCGTCTATCCGCGCGAGGTGCTCGAGGGCATCGTCGAGATTGCACGCAGGCATCAGCTGATGATCTTTGCCGATGAGATCTACGACCGCCTGTGCATGGACGGCTACGAGCACGTCTCGATTGCCTCGCTCGCCCCCGACCTGCCCTGCGTCACCTTTAGCGGCCTTTCCAAGTCGCACATGATCGCGGGCTATCGTATTGGCTGGATGGTGCTTTCGGGCAACCAGCGCTGCATGAGCGACTTCATCATGGGCGTCAACATGCTCTCTAACATGCGCCTGTGCTCCAACGTGCCGGCCCAGTCGATCGTCCAGACGGCACTCGGTGGCCATCAGTCCGTCAACGACTACATCCGTCCCGGCGGCCGTGTCTACGAGCAGCGCAACTTTGTGTATGAGGCGCTCAACAAGATCGACGGCATCTCGGTGGTTAAGCCGCGCGCGGCGTTCTACATCTTCCCCAAGATGGATGTGAAGAAGTTCAACATCACCGATGACGAGCAGTTCGCCCTTGACCTGCTGCACGAGAAGAAGATCCTGATCACGCGTGGCGGCGGCTTCAACTGGGCTGAGCCCGACCACTTCCGTATCGTGTACCTGCCGCGCATGGAAGTACTCAAAGAGTCCCTCGAAGACCTGGCCGACTTCTTCGACCATTATCGTCAGTCGTAGGGGACAGAAGCTCCGTACAATAAAAAGCTCCCTGCAGTTGCTTGGCTGCAGGGAGCTTTTTTGTGGACCCGTGGGGCGTGGGACAAAATAATCAGTAGTTCTTGTCCCAGGTTCGAAAGAAGTATCGAGTTTGTTGCCGCAGGCGACCCTGGGACAAGAACTACTGATTATTTTGTCCCACGTGGCGTTCTTGAACTAAATAACAATCCCGTCGCAGTGGTCGATTTCGTGCTGGATGATCTCGGCGGTGTAGCCCGAGAAGTTTTTGATGCGGTGAACGAAGTTCTCGTCCAAATACTCAACCTTAATGCGGCGATAGCGGGTACAGGGACGCTCGCCGATCAGCGAGAGACATCCTTCGCTCGTCTGATAGGCATTGACCTGCTCAAGAATTTGAGGGTTGTACATCAGGAGTGTCCTGTTGCCGTCCTTTACGCAGATGATGCGTTTGCGCACGCCGATCATGTTGGCGGCGAGGCCCACGCACTCGCGCTCATGCTCGTGGAGTGTATCTAGGAGATCCTGCCCGGTCGCGGCATCGTCGGGCCCCGCGTCTTCGGAAGGCAGACGCAAAAAGAACTCGGATTTCATGATGGGCTTAATCATGGCGGGCTCCTCATGTCTTGTGCTTTCGTGGACTTTTAATAATAGCGCGGAAGGAAAGCCATGCGTCCGCGTTACAATCTTTCGATATTGGACCATGTTGCCAGATTCGTCGTGTACGGCGTCTGGCGTAAGTCTAGGGCTCATTTTCGCCCTGGACTGTTCCTCTGGGGCGATGCGACTGTCGTTCCAAGAGGAAGGAAATGCATGGGGAGCAAATCTCAGCAACAAGTTCAAGTAACGCCATCGGCCACTGCGGCGATTCTTGTCGTAATGTATATTGCAGCCTTTGTTGCCGCGTTTAACGAGAACATCATTAACGTGGCGTTGCACGACATTATGGCAGCCTTTTCGGTGAGTGCCACCACGGCACAGTGGCTCGTCTCGGGCTACATGATCGTGACGTCGATTTTTACGGCCATCATGGCCTTCCTGTCCGGCCGTTTCTCGACGCGCAAGCTGCTGTTTTTCGCATGCGGATGCATGGTCGCCGGCGAAGTCCTGTGCCTGTTCGCTCCGTCATTTAGCGTTTTGCTGCCAAGCCGTATTTTGCAGGCTGCGGGATCGGGCATCTTGTTCCCGCTCATGATGAACGTGGTGCTGTCTTGCGCCCCGCGCGAGAAGCTTGGTCTGTATCTGAGCCTGGGCGGTGCCTGCATTACGCTAGGACCGGCGTTTGGACCCGTGATTAGCGGTCTTATGTGCACGTTATTTGGCTGGAGGGCGGTGTTCGTAGTGCCGCTGGTGGGTGGCATTGCGGTCGCTGCGGCGGGCGTTAAGCTTGTTCAGAATGTCGGAGAGCGCTCGAACACCACGCTTGATATTCTGTCGGTTGTTTTGCTCGCCGCCGGCATTACGGCATTTGTGTATTCCGTAGGCGAGTTCTCGACCAATCTGATTGCCGGTATCGTGACGCTCTTCGTCGCCATTGTGCTGCTCGGCCTGTTTGCGGCCCGCCAGCTCAAGCTCGAGCATCCGGTGCTCAACGTGCGCCCCATGGCGAGCGTTCGTTTTTGGCCTGCGTGCCTGCTTGTGGTGGTGTCGATGATGACGACGTTCTCGATGAGCGTTTTGTTGCCGCTCTATTTTGAGGGCGCATACGGCATGACCGCACTTGTTGCGGGCTTGCTCATTTTGCCGGCGATTGCCTGTAACGCCGTGACCTCGATTGTGGGCGGACGCGTGATGGACGCCCGTGGCGCATGGCCGCTGCTGCCGGTCGGCTTTGCCCTGATTGCCGTGGGGCAGACTGCCATCTCGATGACGGCGGCGAGTATGAACATCGGCGTCGTTGTGGCGCTGACCGTTGTGGTGTATGCCGGAGTCGGTTTGGTGCTGAGCCCCTCGCAAACGGCCGGATTGGAGACGCTGCCTGCCGCTGAACATCCTCACGGAACGGCATTGCTTAACACGTGGAACATGATTGCCGCATCGTTTGGCCCGTCCCTGTTTATCGGCCTGCTCTCGAGTTCTGCAGCGACTGCCGGCGCGGCTGGCGCTGCGACCGACGTTGCCCAGGCGATTGGATTTGCAACTGCCGTGCGCGTGGCGGCCGTGATTGCCGTGGTCGGGTTCGTGGCGTCGCTGGTGTACGCTCGTCGCGAGTCGCACATGTCGCATTAATGTGTACACATAGATTCTGCAGCTAGATTAGATGACGACACCATAAACTAATGGACGTTTTGCCGAGAGGCATGAATGTTTAAAGCGCAAAGAGTGCGCGACGGGCCCCGCGAATGGGGCGATGATGCCCGAGAGGGCCAAGAAGGAGTCTCATGTCCGAGAACGAAGAGATCATGAACGAGACCGAGAACGAGACCATGGCTGCCGAGGTTGAGGCAGTCGAGACCGTGGAGACCGAAGCTGCCGAGGTTGAGGCTGCTGACGAGGTTTCCGCCGAGG
>DBGAZC010000069.1:0-1081 GCA_048472015.1 Collinsella sp.
AGATGTCTAAAGGCGCCCAGGCGCTCGCAAAAGCCGTCGAGCTCTTCCTTGTTGGGCAGCGAACCCGTGATAAGCAGATAGGCGACTTCCTCGTAGCCGTAGCGATTCTCGGCCTGGGCATTGTTGACCAGATCCTCGATGTTGTAGCCGCGAAGCGTGAGCTTGCCCTGATCGGGCACGACCTTTCCGTCGACCTTGTTGTAGCCGTGCACATCCGAGATACGAGTGAGGCCCGCGACCACGCCCGAGCCGTCGGCATTGCGCAGGCCGCGCTTGACATTGTGCTCAACAAATAGGCCCTCGTCATAAGGGTCAGTCGGCAGGCCATAGTAGAGATTTTCGCTTTCGGGCGAAATCTGGCGGCTCGCTTCGTAATCCAAGACCAGGCGGCTCAGGTGGTCGTCGAAGCGGTAATAGATTTTCTTGGCGTCGTAGGCCATGCGCGCTCCTCTCCGGGCCGCATCGGGGTGACTTGCATGGGCATGCGCGCGTCAGGCTATCCCCAGCGGCTTGCTCGCTACAGGCGGTACATAAAGTTGAAGACGTCCTCGCGCTGGATGGACACGTTGACGCCCGAAAGCTCGCCGGCCTCGGCCAGCGCCTTCTGCAGCTCGGCGAAGTCGAGCTTGGACTCGGCGGTATCGGCCAGCATGGTCATGGTGAAGATGTCCTCGATAATGGACTGCGTGATGTCGCGGATGTCGACGTTGGCCTCGCCCAGAACGCGGGTGACGCCGGCGACGATGCCGGGGCGGTTCTTGCCAAGGACGGTGATGACGATACGGGAGGACGAGATCTCGGCCATGGGAAACCCTTTCGCGTGGTTGCGGCGCGCGCGGGGCGCTCCGCTACGGTACAGTGTTCATCATTGTACCTGTCTGGCGCAAAAAAGGCGCGCTCGCTGCGGCGTTACATGCCTGCAACATGAGCGTAAGGGGGAAGGCCGTACGGGGAAGAGCCGTCTGGCGCGTGTCCGGCTCGTGTTGGGTTGATTTCCGATCTCAGCCGAACACATTGAGCGGACAGGCCGTTCCCGCAGTCAGCCGAACGCCTCCGACGGCTGATTCCGAACTGGAAGCGG
>DBGAZC010000070.1:0-1158 GCA_048472015.1 Collinsella sp.
CCGGCTTCGCCGGTATTTGAATACCTTTTAAATGGAATTCGGAAACCATCCGAATCCCGTTCTTTCGTTTTAGTCGCTTCGCTCCACGCTTTGGCGCTTTGCGCTTACGCCACCTCGCGTATCGCCTTGTACGCTGCCACGCTTTGCGCCCGGACGATTTTGCCGCGGAAGGCCAGACGGGAACCGATACTCGAGCTCGAGCTCGAAGCATCGTAACCCGCATACGCGTACGACACACCACCATACGCATACGCATGGCTGCACCCACGAAAAACCACACGGACCGTAGCGGTGCTTATCCAGTACATGTCGGTATAGTAAGTAGAAGATGATCCGTTCAGATTACCTACCGGAATCATGTCCATATACTTGCCGTGCGCCACGCCTGTAATCCACTGACCGCTGTCCTTCTTGCCCTGTACCATACGGATACTGCCGTCAGGCATCCAGATGCGCCATTTGCCCACGTTACCGCTGTCGTTCGGCAGATCCACGCCGTCCATCATGTCATACTTGTTGCCGTAGATGTCCTCATAGCCCAGGCAGCAGATATTGTTCACCTGCACCACAGTCGCCTGTCCGTATTCGTCCCGACTCTTATACCAGGCATACTGGTGCACCAGGCCGTCAATCAGCGAATTCGTGATTTTGTTGTTAATGACATACGCTTCATCGTAGCCGATGGTGTCTGTCATCCCGTGTTCGGCCGTTCCGCCTGTTGTGCGGTTATTGTTATGCTGACCGGCACCGCATTGTTCCTGCATATCCCTGCGCCCGTACTTTGCATAGCTCAGGTTCGCGATGCGGCTGTGCATCAGCGCATCTATCTGCTGCATACCCCGCTGCTGGCTGTAGTAGTGGAAGTCCGTCCAGGTCATACTTGCCGTGGTCGAAGCTCCGGTGATGCAGGCACGCAGTTTACTGCCCACCACCGAACTGCCCACAACGGCACACAGATGCTCCTCATTGGCCACCCAATCCGGTTCCATGTCCTCTATCTTGTCGCTGTGGCTCAGTACCACGCAGTCAAACTCTGCCGTGTTCAGAATGGAGAAATGCAGGGCTGTAGCACGTTCCGGAACGTCTGCTATCAGATACATGCCGGCTTCAAATTTCAAGCCGATGGTCGGCACCACAATACTCTTCAGGATGTTTCCC
>DBGAZC010000071.1:0-41929 GCA_048472015.1 Collinsella sp.
TGTGCGATGTCCCGTATCATAGACAGCCGTTGACGCCTCAGTTGCGTCACCACATGGCCGCCAGCGTAGCTCAGTTGGTAGAGCACCGCTCTCGTAAAGCGGGGGTCACCGGTTCGAGCCCGGTCGCTGGCTCCATTGCACAAGATAGCCGCCTTCGGGCGGCTTTTTTGTTGCCGATTTCGGGCGCACATCCGCCAATCCAAGCACAACGCCGCCGGAAACTCTCCTACTCAACAAAAGCCCCGCCAACCGCAATCCCCAAAGGAACCGCGATCAGCGGGGCCCAAGCGCGTTCCTCCAAGGGATAACGCTCGCAAAACGAACAGCTCAGCCGAGCGGCTCGTTACTCCTCCCAGTAAGCGTCTGCAAGCAGCTTAAAGCAGATCTTCTTGACCGGCTGCGCGCCATCGCCCGGGAACTCGAGCGTGGGCATGTGAGGCTCGCCGGCAACAAACAGCGCAAACTTGTCGTCAGCAAGATCGCCGGCGATCGAGGCGTCGGAATCGACCAGATCGTAGTCGTCCTTCTCGTCAAACTCCTGGACCAGCGTCAGGCTGCCCGTGGCAACCTTAAAGGCCTCGCGACCCTCGACGTCGATCTGCAGGTCGTGATAGCGCTGATGCGTCTCATAGTGAGCCTCGGCTTCGGGATGCGTCGTGGGAGCCATGACGTTCGCAAAGACCTTGTCGCCCAGAATCGGATGGCTGCCGACCTCGAGCTGCGCCGGATCGTTCTCCTCGAGCCAGTCGATCAGCACGTCGAGCCCCTTGAGCATTCCGCGGTACTCCTCGATATCGCCCAATGCACCGTAAATCATCTAAATCCCCTCTCGGATCGTTTCTTTGGCGGCTACTCGGCAAACGCATTACCGACGCTGTTGCCACCCACATGCGTCTCGACCAGGGTAAGGTCGGGATTGAACACGACAGTGTCGGCGTCGCGCCCCGGCATAATGCTACTGCACTTGTCGTCGACATGAGCTAGCAACCGATGCCGGGGCCGCAGCACAAGCTCCTACAGCTCGGTCACGACAACGCCGTTGTAAACCTCGTCCCAACGATCCATGACCAAGTGGCCAGTCATGGGATCCATGGCATTGAGCTTGCCGCAGGTGTTGGCGGTACGCAGCACCGTCTCGTCGTCGGCGCCGGCAGCAATCGCATGTGCGAAGCCGGCAATGGTCGAATCGCCAGAGCCCGTAGCGTTAACGGCGGGGATATCGGGGGTCTTGGCGCGGAACGCACGGCCATTGTGGAAGCCAACTGAGCCGGCAGCGCCCATGGATACGACGACCCAGGGGATATCGGAGAAGCGGGCGTCAGAGGCGAGCGCGGAACGGAGCTCGTCCACATCGTCGGTGGTAAAGCTCGTGCCCAGAAGGCCGTTGATCTCGGTCAGGTTAGGCTTGACCAGCTCAGGCTTGACCTCGGACTTGAGCGCAGCCTCGAGCGAGGCGCCCGAGGTATCGAGCAGCACCTTGGCGCCGGCGTTCTCAGCAATGCCCGTGATCTTGGCGTAGTAGTCCGCCTCGACGCCGCGGGGCAGCGAACCCGAGATGGTAACGACATCGGCCTTGCTCGCAAGCTCGGCGAACTTGGCGGTAAAGGCATCGAGCTCCTCGGGGGCAATCGTCGGGCCGCTCTCGAGCAACTCGGTCTGGTTGCCAGCATGAAGGATATTGAGACAGATGCGAGTCTCACCCTTGATGGGCACAAAATCATTCTTAATGCCGTTGGCATCCATGAGCTCGGCCATATAGGCGCCCATATGACCACCAAGCAGGCCGGTTGCCACGACATCGTCGCCCAGCTGGCCCAGGACGCGGGCCACGTTGAGGCCCTTACCGCCGGCGGTCTTTTCGGGCGTCACGCGGTTGACGTCGTCGATAATGAGCTCATCGAGCTGATAGCGCGTATCGACGGACGGGTTCATCGTAACGGTGAGGATCATTTCTAGCTCCTTATCTCGCAGGCTCCTTATGCCTTGCAAAACGAATTGGCTACATGCGACTACAGAATCTCGATTGTGAACGAGCGCACGATGGTTTCTTTGGGCTTGGCGATAAGGCAGCCGCGCTTGTGCTCAAGCACGTCATCCTCATCGGAACAGGTCGAGAGGCCGCCCCAGGGCTCAACTGCCACAAAATCACCCTCGGGCTTGCTCCACACAATGAGGTACGGGAAGCCCTCAAAGCTCAGGCGAACGCCCTTGTCCTCGCCCTTTTTGGAAAGCGTGACCTGACGGCTCTCGAGCACGTCAAAGATGGTCTCCGCAAAATCGAAGAGCTCATGTGACAGAGGCAGCGTCTTTCCCACCATGGGGTTCTTGGAGCGGTTGGTCACGTCAATCAATCCGGTCGAGGGAACGGCGGTGCAGAGCTCCACAGCCTCGTCTTTCTCAAAACGCAACTCGTAGTCCGTATAGGCCTCGCCCTCATCGAGCGGACACCTAAAGCCGGGATGTCCACCGATAAAGAACGGCATGTCCTCGGTGCCCTCGTTGGTAGCCTCATAGGCGACGCGCACACCGGCGTCCTCGAGCGTATAGCGGGCGACAAGTTTAAACGGATACGGATAATCGCTCAGCAGCGCGGCGTTATCCTCGGATGCCAGGCACATAGCCAGCTCGTTTGTGCTTTGGCTCAACAGCTTCCACTCCTGCTTGCGCGCAAAGCCGTGGCGGGCGAGCTTCACATGATGTCCGGCAAACGTCATGGCGCTGTTATCGCGCAAACCTCCGCAAATCGGGAAGCAAATCGGTGCCTGGCCGGACCACACGGCGGGATCGCCCTGCCACAAGTACTCGCGACCTCCAGCCTCAATCGAGGTAAACGAGCCGCCGGCCGTGGAGACCTTGATAGAAATCGAATCGTTGGAGAGAGCGTATTCCATTGTCCATCCTTTCGAACAACTGCTTTTTGCTCGCAAGAACCCGTCTCGGCCCTGACCAAAGGACAAACCCGCACGTTCATCGATGCGTCCGGTTTCCCAGGCATGCAACGGGGTACCATACAGACATTGATGCAATTACAGCTGAAAGGCCTTCTTATGCGAACCATCATCCTTTATGCCTCACGCCACCACGGCAATACGAAAAAGCTCGTGGACGCCATCGTCGAGGCGCACCCCGAAATCGATACCCTCGACGTGAAGTCACTCGGTAAAAACGAGTACCCCGACCTGCACGAATACCATCTGATCGGCGTCGCCACGGGCATTTATTACTCCGAGATCGACAAAGATATGGCGCGCGTGCTCACGAACGTGCTGCAGCCGCAGGACAAGGTGTTTGGCCTTATGACCTACGGTGGCAAAAACAAGTGGTACGGCAAGGATATCGATGGCATCTGCCGCATGAGGCAGGCCATCTTTATGGGCGTCTACGGCTGCCCTGGCTTTGATACGTGGGGGCCGTTCAAACTCACCGGCGGTGTCCAAAAGGGACACCCGACCGCTGAGGAAATTAAGGGCGCCGTCGATTTCTTCGACAAGATCGAAGACGAGTATGGCGACATCATCGTCGAAGAGTACGCCAAGCGCGAGAAGCGTCTAGCCTACGAGAAGGAGCATCCTGCAGGAGGCCTCGTGGCCGGCGTCAAGCGCACGGCAAAGAAGATCGCTAACAAGCTGTAACTGTAAAGGTGCTTTTGAGCGTTTAACCCATACGGCGGGTCCGAGCAGATTCGGGCCCGCCGTCTTTTTCTATCGCTACTCGGTAAAGGCGTTGCCGACGCTCTGGCCGCCAACATACGTCTCGACGAGGGTGAGCTCATGGTCGAACACGACAAAGTCGGCGTCGCGACCCGGCATGATGCTGCCGCACTTATCCTCGACGTGCGCGGAGCGTGCCGGCACCTCAGTTGCCATGCGAATGGCGATATCGGCGCTGGCGATGCCCCAGTCGACGATGTTCTTGACGCCCTGGGCAAGCGTGAGCACCGAGCCGGCAATGCTCTTGCCGTCGGCGAGCCAGCACAGGTTGTCCTTCATGATGACGTCCATGCCACCACTGGTGTAGCTGCCCTCGGGCATGCCGCCGCACCCCAGGCAGTCGGTGATGAGCACCGTGTGCTGCCAGCCCTTTGCCTGCAGCAGCGCCTTGATGGCGGCAGGGTTTACGTGCTTGCCGTCACAGATGATCTCGGCGTAGGTCTCGGGCGTGGACATGGCAGCGCCCACGACACCGGGCTCACGGTGATGCAGCCCGCGCTGACCGTTATAGGTATGCGTAAAGCAGCTGGCACCGGCGTTGATGGCGGCGATGCACTCATCGTAGGTGGCGTCGGAGTGACCGATGCTGGTCACCACACCCTTGGCGTTCAGAGCAGCCGCATAAGCAGCGGCACCGTCGCGCTCGGCCGCCATGGCGCTCTTAACGATGCGACCGCCCGCAGCCTCCTGCCACTGATCGAAGACCTCCTCGGAGGGATCGATAAGATAAGCGGGGTTCTGCGCGCCCACGTGCTTCATAGTAAAGAAGGGGCCCTCCAGGTAGATGCCCTGAATGCGAGCACCGCAGAAGTCGGGGCCGCGACCCTCGTCCGCCTGGGCAATGGCGGCGCAGGCATCCTTGATCTGCTCGACGCCATCGGTGAACGTCGTGGGCAGCCAGCTGGTGGTACCGCGACGGGCGAGCTCGGTCGAGCTGATATCAATGCCCTCGGGATCGTTATCGGTAGTCGAGTGGTTATAGAAGCCATGGATGTGAGTATCGACCATACCCGGTGCGATCCACGATCCCGTGTAGTCCTTAATCTCGCAAGAGGGCTCGTCGGCCTGCCAGGCGCCAAAAACGCCATCCTCGACCATAAGATAGCCGCCCAGTTGCGGGCCTGCCGGCAAGAAGAACTTGTCAGCCTTAATTGCGTACGTGCTCATATGCACTCCTTGCTTCTAAAGCAGTTGACTGTGGTAATGCTTATACCCGGTCCATGTAAAAACAAAAAGCGCCCGCCCGCCGTTATGAGCGGACGGGCGCCCTTACAGGGGGACGCGATTAAGCGGTGAAGGGGTGAATCGTCACGCCCTTAACCACGCGGTTGACCGTACCGGTGGGGCTCGGCGTATCGGGCGTGTTGCCCACGCGGACGGAGTTGAGCAGGCTGATAGCCTGGGCAAACATCACGAACGGCAGAGCAAGGTAACC
Organism: Collinsella sp.; assembly: GCA_048472015.1. GTDB lineage: Bacteria > Actinomycetota > Coriobacteriia > Coriobacteriales > Coriobacteriaceae > Collinsella. The sequence continues at coordinate 5,146 of DBGAZC010000071.1, forward strand.
CTCGGGAAGTGCCTCGTAGCCCTTAAAGGTGAAGGACTCACCCTCATAGACGGTGGCACCTTCCTGCTGAACGGCGATGGTGTGCTGAGCGATCTCGTCGCCACCGATCTCGTTGAGGATGTCGATGTCGTACTGACGGGTGTAGGCGTCGTTGTTGACGAACACGAAGACGAGCGTCTTATCGTCGACGAAGGACTTAGGTCCGTGACGATAGCCCATGGAGGTGTCGTAGGAAGTAGCGACCAGACCGTGAGCGAGCTCGAGGATCTTGAGCTGGCTCTCCTGAGCAAGGCCACCGAAGGAGCCAGAACCCAAGTAGGTCACGCGGTTGAAATCGCCAGCCAGGTAATCGGCGATCTCGGGCTCACGGGAGATGACCTCCTCGCCCATCTTGGCAATCGTCTCGACCCACTCGGCCTTCTGCTCGTCAGAGTCAGTGTCGAAAATAAGGGTGGAGAGCAGGGTCATGCAGGAATAAGAACCGGTCATGGCGAAGCCCTTGTCGTTGGCGCGCGGAATGAGCAGCGTCAGCGCATTGGGATCATCGGCAGACTCGACGGCAAGCTTGCCCTCGGGAGCGCAGGTGATGTTGAGGAACTTGACGTTGTGGACGAGCTCCTTGGCAACGGCAACGGCAGCAAGGCTCTCGGGGCTGTTGCCAGAGCGGGCAAAGGAAACCACGAGCGTGGGATCCTCGGCGCGCAGGAAGTCGCGCGGGGCGCTCACGATGTCGGTCGTGGCGATGGGCTTAAAGTCGTAGAGATCAGTGTTGCCAGCGTGACGCAGGTACGGGGCGCAGGTATCGCCAACGTAGTCGGACGTACCGGCACCGGTGAAGACAACGGACAGACGACCCTCGCCCATAGCGCGAGCCTCGGCCAGGAAGGCCTCGATGGCCTCCTTGTTCTCGCGATAGATGCTGAGCGTATCACGCCAAAGCTCGGGCTGCTGAGCAATCTCGGCCGTGGTGATCTGGGCGCCGAGCTCGGTGAGCTCCTCGACACTCTTCTCGAACATTTCTAATACCTCTCTCTAGAAGTAATCCTCTGACGTGCAATTATACACTTCGGTTGGTTATCTGGTAGTAACCAGTTAAATGCAAAGAATCACCATATGGAAACGATGCGAGCACTAGTTACTGCGCTGGTGGTAAACCTTGTATTTAAACTGATCGGCACGAGCAACCGAGAGTGTGTACTCCACTACCTCGTTTGACTCGTTATACGTAGTCCTGACCAAATCGAGCACAGGCGAGCCCTCGACAATTCCCAAAAGGTGGGCATCGGTGGGACGGGCTATGCTCGCATAGAACTCCTCTTCGGCCACGCGAATCTTTTGCTGAAAGTCCTGCTCAATCACATCGTAAAGCGGCTTACGCTCCAGCAGCGGTCGCTTTAGGGACAGAAATTGACGAACCGGTAGATAGCTGCGTTCGACCATCATGGGCATGTTGTCGGCAGAGCGAAGGCGCTTGAGCTTAAAAATGCGATCACCGATGCGCAATCCCATATGCTCGGCCAGATTCTTATCGGCCTCCATCTCGCAGAACTCGAGAATCGTGGTCTCGGGTTCTCGACCCATCGCGCGCATCTGCTCGGTAAAGCTGTAGGACTGCATAAGATTGGTTGCTTTTGCCGAACGGTCGGTCACAAAGGTACCGCGACCGTGCTGCCGAACCACCAGTCCTAAACGCTCCAGTTCCTGCAGAGCCAGGCGTACCGTAGTGCGCGAGAGACCATAGCGCTCCGAAAGTTCGCGCTCGGAAGGAATCATGTCACCGGCGCGATATTCATGGTCAATCTTTTCGGTCAGAATATCGACCAGCTGATCGTACAGCGGTTGCTTACGCGCTCCGATCGCCATCCTATCCTCCCTTTTGCTCGAATTCGGCTAACTACCTAGGGTGTTATGCATTATCTGTCTGCCACACCCGAATCATTAAGAAAACAAAAGCCGCGCGCTCTTTCGAGCACGCGGCTTTTAACATACACATGGCTTAAGGGGTCGGGGTGTGAGCCGCGTAGGGACACACCCCTCAAGCTAGAGCCTTACCAGATGCTCGGCCAGAGACCAAGCGGGCCAGCGCCCAGGATGCCAAGGACGAAGAGCAGGAGAATGCCCTTGGTCGGGGTCCAGCTGTGCTTAGCGAACATGTAGTAAAGCAGCAGCGTAAGCATAAGCGGGACGAGCTTCGGGACGATGGTGTTGAGGGTGTCGGCAACAGAGAAGTTGACCGGATCCTCGGTAACGGTGCCGTAGGTAACGGACTCCATGCCGTTGCCCAGATCGGTGACGCCGCACTCGACAGCGTTGCCGTCGGCATCGGAAGCGGTGAGGGCGTTGCCGTCCTCATCGGTCATGGCGATGGTACCGGCCTCAGCGGTCTCGGTATCGATACCCTCCATACCGGTGAAGTTCTCGGCCTCCTTCTCGGAGACGATCACGGTAGTAGCGGAGAGGCCACGGGTGGTGCCGTTGGGGATCTGGAGGTTGATCTGGGTGCCACCCATGGTGACGACCAGGCAACCGACGACAAAGACGCCCATGATGGAAGCGGCACGCGTGAAGGCCTGCATGTTGGCGGTCAGAGCGTCAATAGCGCTGGTGCCAAGCTTGTAGGACCAGTTCATGAGCCAGAAGCGCAGAGCGAACTGGACGACGTTGAAGATCACCAGGAAGATAATCGGTGCAGCGGCGTTGCCGTTGATGGCCATGTTGGAGGTGATGCCGGCCGTGATAGGCACGAGCGTCAGCCAGAACAGGGCGTCACCGATACCACCGAGCGGGCCCATTGCGGCGACGCGGACGGCGCGGATCGTGGGGATGTCAACCTTGTTCTGCTCGAGCGAAAGCACGATGCCCATAACAAAGGTGACGAGGAACGGGTGGGTGTTGAAGAACTCCAGGTTGTGGCTCATGGAAGCCGCGAGGTCGTTCTTGTTGGTGTGGATCTTCTCCAGACCGGGGATGATGGAGTAAAGCCAGCCAGCGGCCTGCATGCGCTCGTAGTTGAACGATGCCTGCAGGAAGCAGGAGCGCCAAGCCATCTTGTTGAGGGTCTTCTGGTCGAGCTGCGGAGCAGGAGTGAGATCCTCGTAGTGCTCCGGGATCACATACTCATTAGATGCCATCTTCGAAGTCACCTCCGTCAGAAACAGCTGCACCCTTCAGCTCGGTCTGCTGCTGGAAGTCCCAGAAAGCGATGCCGAAGCCGATGAGAGCGAGGATGAGCAGAGCAGGGGTTGCCAGCGAATCGTTGGCAACAGTGATGAGCGCGAGGCCAAAGCCCATGAGGAAGAAGCCCCACATATCGCGGTTCATCATAACCTTGAGCAGGACGGCGAAGCCGACGAAGCGCATCATGCCGCCTGCAGCGGAGAGACCGGTCTGCAGCCAAGTCGGGATGGCAGAAGCGATGGTCTGACCGATGGTAGCGCCAGCGATGAAGAACAGGGTGACGACGACAGCGAAGATCAGGCCGAGCAGAGCCATGGCGAAGTAGTTCAGGCGCTCGATACCCTTGGTGTCCGCGTTGTGAGCCATGTTATCGGCCGTGGACATAAGCGGGGACATAAGCGTGAAGACCAGGGTAACGCCGAGCTGGCCAAGCAGAGCGAACGGAATGGCGAGACCGACTGCCGCGTTGGGCTCGAGGCCCGTGGCGATAGCGAGAATGGCTGCCATGATGCCGCCGATGACGGCGTTAGGCGGCTGAGCGCCTCCGATCGGCATGTTGCCAATCGTCATGAGCTGATAGGTACCACCCACGAGAAGACCGGTGTTGAGGTCGCCAAGGATAAGACCGATGACGGCGCCGGTGACGATGGGCTGATAGAGAGACTCGAGGAAGTCAAACTGGTCGATTGCCGCGATGAACGTGACGACGAAGACCAGAGCGATCTGGATGATCGAGTATTCCATCTTGCTCCTCCTTTCAAAATGTATGTACGCACTTTGGATTTCACGTACAGAACGTCAGGGTTTCACTCCTGACAACGTGGATCACGAGGATTACGAGAAGAGCTTGCTCGTGTCCTCAACAGGCGTGCTCGGAACGCGCCTGATCTCCAACTCCACCCCCAATTCCTGCAGCTCTTTAAACGCAGCGACATCCTCGTCGTTAACTGCGACGGAGGTGGCGACTTGGCGCTTTCCTTCCGACATGTGCATGTTGCCGATGTTTACCTTCTTTATAGGCACACCGCCCTTGACGAGCGTAAGCACGTCTTCCGGTGTTTCGGCCACGATGAAGATCTTCTGGCGCGGGCTCGCCTTGCCAATGACGTCGATGGTCTTCTGCAGAGAGAAGAAACGCGTAGCGACGCCGGCGGGAGCGGCCATCTTCATGAGGTTCTGGCGCATGGTGTTGGACGCCACGTCGTCGTTGGCGACGAGGATGAGGTTGGAGCCCAGGGTGGAGTTCCACTGGGTGGCAACCTGACCATGAACCAGTCGGTTATCGATGCGGGTAAGAAGAATGTTGGGTTCTGCCATGTTGATCAGCTTCCTTTCGTTATTTGCTGACGACAGTTACTTGATCTCCTGAATCGCGTAACGCGAAACATCTACGACGGCTCCGGATCGGACTTTGATCTGGACCTTCTCGCCTTCGATGCCTTTGACGGTTCCGTAGATACCGCCGGCGAAAAGAACCTCTTGACCCGGCTTGAGCTCGGTGTGCAGCTCCTTGAAGTACTTCTGCTTCTTCTTCATGTTGATTTGCGACCAGATGGTGTAAATCAAGCCCATGATGACAAGCAGGCCTAAAAGGGCGACCGAGGAGCTCAGGACGTTGGCTCCGAAATCGGCCATTAGATGCCGTCCTCGTCGCCGAAGATATCCTCTTCGTCGGAGCCGGCAACGGATGCGACCGTCTGGGCGGTGATGCCCGTCTGGCCAACGGTCACGGCCTGCTCGCCAAGCTCGGCGAGCGTGGCGTTGCCGCGGAGGAACAGAAGCTCAATAACCATGGGAAGGTTGGTGCCGGTCAGAACCTCGACGTTGTCGACATCCTGGGCAATCATCATCGCCTGGTTGAACGGGGTGCCACCAAGCAGGTCGGTAAAGACGAGCACGCCATCGCACTCCTCGCGCATGGCGGTAATAGCGGCGCGGAGATCCTCACCGTAGGAAGCAGCCTGGTCGCCCTCAAAAGGAACGACGGTAAAAGCGGGCTGGTCGCCAGCAACCATAGCGATAGCGCTTGCGAGGCCGGGTGCGAACTGTCCATGACCGGTAAGAATAAAGCCAACCATTCAAATTTCCCTTCCGAAGGTGTGTACGATCTGAGTCCGATGATTTTCGGAAGCCAGCGGGCGCTCGCCCTTAAAGCTTCTTAGAAAGCGTACTTTGAAGACCAGTGGTTTCTAAACTGGTAGTAACCACGTGACGTGTTGTTGTCACTATATCACCCCAGAAGAGGTCGCTTTCGTTGATTCATACGGTAAAACGTTTTTGCACCGCTCACGGTGATAAATCGACCGTTTACCGGTCGTTAACACTTCTACCTGCGGTTTTGAAACCGTTCCGAAATGCTTTGGCAAAAGATCGGATCTTTTCCTGTGTCTAAACAACGCAGGGCGGCTAAAAATAGCGTGTAGAAAAACTGCAGGTCATTGTGAAGATATGTGAATTGGTCTTTTTGACTTAATACCAGTTAGAACCAGTTTTGAGATTATCGGTGAACGGTAGTTTTCGACCGTTCACCGGTTACTTGCAATCGTTTGCAGTCGTTTTCCCAGATGAATTAGGGAAACACAATGGAGCGCTTGCGCGATCAAGGGAAGTTTTGACATTTGTCCTCATCCCCCGCGCGCCAAACTCCGACACCCAAAATGAGCCATAGCTCTCGCTATTCGTCTCACAAACATTACTTACTCTAATCTGTAATTGTTTATCGTTTATCATTAAATATGATATGAGATACAAGTATCATCCAAGACATTGGTTGGAGGAGCTATGATCCGCTGGAACGTATCCAAATCGAATGAAGCCATCGACCGTGAACAGGCAATAGCCGATCTGAGGAAGCTCACTCGCATCTGCAAATGGGCCACAATCTGCACCACCGTGGCGCTCGCTCTGGGACTTCTCGCAGTCATTGCGATTGACCTTCTACTCGTATTGCCTAGCCTCTCCCAAGGGTCGTGTCTCCAATCCGTAGAACTTCAAGGCGGCGAAGGGCCGTGCCTGGCTATCGTCGGTACCGATGCGCAGACCCCACTTATGCTCGTCGCACACGATGGTCACACTGCCATAGGGAGCCTCTTGATGACATGCCTCGCGCTTACCATCGCGCTAAGCGTGCGCAGGCTTTTCTTAAACATTGAAAAGGAAGGCAGGCCCTTTGACCTTGAATGTAACCAGACACTTCGTCGAGTAGGACATTTATTCCTTATCGGCGGCGTTGCCGTGAGGCTTCTTGGTGCCGTAATCACGGGAATGATACTCTCAGGATTTGGCGGCAGCTTTACGGATGCGTTCGCCGGCCAGTTATTCGAGCCCTCCATGCTCTTTGCGGGCCTGATTATTTGCCTGATTGCCAGCATCTTCCGCTACGGGTATATCCTGCAAAAACAAGATGACGAGTTGCTCTAGGGGGAATCCATGATTATTCTGCGGCTTGACCGCATGCTCGCCGAACGCAAGATCTCATCCAAAGAGCTTGCGGGACGCGTGGGCATCTCCCAGGTCAATATGTCACGCATTAAGACGGGCAAGGTTTCTGCCATACGTTTTTCAACTCTTGACGCGATATGCCGGGCACTCGACTGCCAACCGGGCGATGTACTGGAATATATGCCTGACGATGAAGCCGATAACCTTTTTGGACTTAAAGATGAATAGCCATAATTAAGCCGCCAATCACGCCCTCAACGCAAAAAGTCCGCCAGAACGACTTCCGTACTGGCGGACTTTCTGCTGTCTATCGGCTAGATGCTCGATGAGCCGTGCGACTCTTTACGCAAACAGGCCGTAGATGCTGATGTTGGCCTTGGCGTAGAGGCCGTTAGCATACTCGGTCCACTTGGAGCTGGCGCTCGAAGCCTGCGAAGAGTACTGCTGGTAAGCAGTGTAGTAGGCGGTCATGGCCTGCTTATAGGTAGCGCTATCGGCCGTAAAGGCATCGTCGGCAAAGGCCTTAGCGTAGGTGCCGTTCTCGTCCTTCCAGGTACCCTTCGAGCTATCCCACTCATCGCCCGCAAGGTTGATGATGTAGTCGGCGTAATCCTTGCTCGCGGTCTCCTCGTTGCCGTCAGAAGGCTCGGTCGGAGCGGTCGGCATGCTTGCGGAGCTATCACCCACCTTCTTCTTGTAGAGCTTCTGCAGCGTCGCGGACTGGCGGACGATCTGCTTGGCCTGGTCCTTGGACACGCCATACTGCGTGGCCATGGTCTTGTAGTCCGAAGTGCCGATGGAATCCTCGGCGTACTGCTTCATCTCCTTAGAAGAGACGGTAATGCCCTCGTCCTCGGCAGCATCGAGCAGGATCTTGTTGCGCACGTAGGACAGGATGACGTCGGCAGAAGGAGCGGTGTAGTTGCCATCACTATTCTTGACGGTATCGAGGCTGTACTGGCTCTCGATGGCCTCGCGCGCGGTGATATCACTCTTCTTGCCGTTGTAGCTATAGCTTGCCACGGTCGAATCGAGCTGGTCCTCGGTCAGGGTCGCCGAGCCGACACCCTTGCCGCCAAAGCCGCCATTGCCGATAAAGAAGCCGACCACCGCAGCGATCACGACTGCAACCACAAAGGCGGCAATCATCGTCTTCTTGTGCTTGGATACGCGATCGTCTTCATCGGAACCCAGGATATCGTCGTCCTCATCCTGGGCCTCGGGCATCAGATTCTCGTCAGCGGCATCCACGGCAATCTGAGCCTCCAGACGGGCGTCCTCCTCCTCGGCCGTCGTACCGGCAGCAATGTGCTCGGCAGACGTACCGGCGACCAGGTCGATCTTCTCGTCCTCGTCACCGTCGGGGCCTTCGCCGCGCTCGATGATCTGGATACCGTCGATCTCGTCCTTCTCGTCCTTCTTTTGAATCAGACCCATATCGGTTACTCCTTGTTAGGAAACATAGTCCTCAATAGGATACGCCCGACAGAGCGCCGGGCGTATTGATTCTTAGGTTATACGCAAACACTTAAGTACAATTTAGGCGTTTGCAACGTGCCTACCTTAGGCCAGGTGCGCGATAACGGCATCGGCAAAGGCCTGCGTGCCCACGGCCCCCTCGACGGAGCCGGTCTGGGCACGACGCACGTCACCGGTAACCTGCTCGCCCTCGTCGAGCGTGGCAGAGACGGCGGCGCGAATGCGATTGGCAGCGTCGTTCTCGCCCAGGTGATCGAGCATCATCGCAGCAGAGAGAATCTCGGCCGTGGGGTTGGCGATATCCTGACCAGCGATATCGGGCGCAGAGCCGTGCGTTGCCTCGAAGATGGCGCAGTCGGCACCGATGTTGGAGCCGGGGGCCATGCCTAAGCCGCCCACCAGGCCGGCGCACAGGTCGCTCACGATGTCGCCGTACAGGTTGGGCAGCACCAGGACATCGAAGTCGTTGGGGTTCTGGACCAGACCCATGCAGGTGGCGTCGACGATCTTGTCGTTGAACTCGATTTCGGGATAGTTGGCGGCCACCTCGCGCGCAACGCGCAGGAACAGGCCGTCAGTCGCTTTCATGATGTTTGCCTTGTGTACGGCCGTCACCTTTTTGCGGCCGCAACGGCGGGCGTACTCAAAGGCGTACTCCACAATGCGGCGGCTCTTGGCGATGGAGATGGGCTTAATTGAGATGGCGGAATCGGCGGCGAAGGTCTTCTGACCCGAGCGCTCGACAAGCTGTGAGAGCTCCTCGACCTCGGCAGCGCCCTCATCGAACTCGATCCCGGCGTAGAGGTCCTCGGTGTTCTCACGCACGATGACCAGGTCGACGTCGCGGAAGCGCGAGCCGTCGCCCGGCTGCGACAGGCAGGGGCGCACGCAGGCGTACAGGTCGAAGTGCTTGCGCAGGGCCACGTTAACGCTGCGGAAACCCGTGCCGACCGGCGTGGTGATGGGGCCCTTGATGGCAACCTTGGTCTCGGCGACCGCATCGAGCACGTGCTGGGGCAGCGGCGTGCCAAACTCGTCCATGACGCCGGCACCTGCCTCCTGGACGTTCCAGTTGATCTGGACACCGGTGGCCTCGACCACGCGGCGCATGGCCTGCGTAATCTCGGGACCGATACCGTCACCGGGAATCAGGACTACATCGTGCGCCATAATCTGTTACTCCTCGTCTTCGGCGTCGTCAGATTTTTTAACGCTAGCACGCTTCTTCTTTTTGGAGAGATCCAGGCCAAAACGTTTAACAAGCATTTCGCAAATCTCGCTCGAACGGGCCTTGAGATAGCTGCCCTTGCCGTTCTCGGCGTCGAACTTAAGGCGCAGCGCAAGCTTCTCGGCGACCTCGGCGTCGATCTCGCCCTGGCCAAACTCGTACAGGCAACCGAGCATATCGCGATACTCAAGGTCGCCGTGGTAGCACTGGATGGCCTCGTCCAGGATGGGCCAAGCCTCGCGCGAACGCTCGACGCTCGTGGCGCCCCACACGCACAGCAGGCGGAAGGCGGCATAGCGCAGCGTGGAGGAAATCTCGTCGAACAGCGCGGTCTCGGCGCCCTCAAAGGCATCGCCCAGCTGCTCGGGGCAAGTGGTGGCGAGCGCCGTCAGGGCATCGAGGGCCTCCCAGCGGGTCTGAGCCTCGGGGCGATCGAGCGCCTCGATCAGCGCGGGCACACAGGGCACGACGCGCTGCGGATCGCGCTCGGCAAGCAGGTGCAGCACGCGGGCGGCAAACTGGCGGATACGGCGCGTGGGGCAGCCGAGCTCCTTGACCAGGCGGTCGACGGCGTTCTCGTTCTCCTCTGCCAGCTGGAGCCGTGCCAGCTCCTCGTCGGTGAGCTGTTCGTCTTTGTTTTCTGCCATAGTTACCTCTTTTTACTATTTCTTAGCGTGCTTGCCAGCACCTTTGCTGTCATCGGTGACCGAGATGAGCTGTCGGTCGGCCGCGCCATTGCGACGCGCGCGGCGGCGCTCCTCGGCGTCGCCCGCGTCGGCGGCGGCGCGGTGAGCCTTGTTGACGTTAAAGACCTCGTCGTGCTTGCGCCACGGGCCGACGGATTCGCCAAAGCTCATTTTAAGGCCGGCGATAAAGCCGCCGAGCCAGCCAATCGGCGCAAACTGCACTAGCGGGAACAGCGAGAACACCCAGGTCAGCAGGATGACTGCCGCCGCTCCCGCAAAGTTGGCAATCCAGTAGTCACGCTTGGTGATGACGCGCTTTTCGCACGCCCACTGGCCGCACAAAAAGCCGATATAGATCGCAAAGAGAAAGAGCACCAGCGCAAGCACCACGAACGTCCAGCTCATGGGCGCTACTCCCCGTGATGGTGGCCGCAGCAGCACTCGTGGCCGTCGTCATGGCCGTGGCCGCCGCAGCACTCGTGGTCCTCGCCATGGTGGTGGCCACAACCGCACTCGTGGTCGTCGCCATGTTCGCCGCAACCGCAGCCTTCCTCGTGAGCACCATGCTCCTCGGGACGATACTGCGACCAGTCAAGACCGGCGGCGATGGCGTCGGCCTCCTCCTTGTAGAGCACCGTGATGGCCTGGGTGCCCAGCTTGGCGCCACCGATGGCATCGAGCATGTCGTAGAGCGTAAAGGCCACGTCGGCGCCGGGCAGCGCAAGCTCGCGGTCGTCGGCATAGGCGAGCGCCAAGCGCAGGTCCTTGATGAAGTGCTCGACCATAAAGCCGGGCTTGTAATCGCCGTCGAGCGCCTTGGGCGCCAGACTCTCCATGGCGCCGGACTTGCCGGTACCGCCCAGAATCATCTGACGGGTCTTCTCCAGATCGAGGCCGCTCAGCTCGGCAAACGCCAGCGCATCGGCCATGCCGACCATGCAGGCGCCCAGCGACACCTGGTTGGCGAGCTTGGCAGCCTGGCCCTTGCCGGCGCCGTCGAAGCAGCAGATGGTTGCCGCAAAGGTGGAAAGGATATCGCGGACCGGGGCAATGTCGTTCTCGGTAGCGCCCACGATAGCCGTAAGCGTGCCGGCGATAGCACCCGACTCGCCGCCGGTGACGGGGCAGTCAAACGCCATGCGGCCGGAAACCTGGGCGGCCTCGGCAATGTCGCGCGCCAGCTCGGGCGAGCTCGTGGTGAGGTCGATCAGGACCGCGCCGGGCTTAGTGCACGCGAGCAGGCCATCGCCCGCCAGGTAGAGCTCCTCGACCTCGGAGGGATAGCCCACCATGGTAAAGACGACGTCGGCGTTCGCCGCGGCATCTGCCGGCGTATCGGCCCAGACGGCACCGCGCTCAACGAGCGCTGCAGCCTTGGACTTGGTGCGGTTGTTGACCGTGACGGGATAGCCAGCGTCCAGAATGTGGCCGGCGATGGGGGCACCCATAATTCCGGTGCCGATGAATGCGACGGAGAGCTTGTTTGCCATGAAACCTTTCCTTTTGGGTTGGGTGTTGTTACCAGGTTGAATACTCGGTGCCAGCGTTTGGGCTGTGAGTCGAGGGCGATTACGGACGCAGCGCTTGCCTACTGACCGCGCACGCGGCGGGCGATACGGTCGGAAAGCGACGCCTTGTCGGCGCGGTTCTTACCCCAAAACGCGCAGCCCACCATGCCGGGGCCCACGTGCGAGCCGATGGTGGGACCCACGGAGCCGCGAATGATCGTGACGTCGGCGCAACCCTCCTCCTTGCGGATGGCGGCTTCGAGCCAGTCACCATCCTTTTCGGCATCGGCCGTCATGATGGCGATGGGCATGGTGCGATCGGGCACGTAGTTCTCGCGGAACGACTTGAGGATGGACTTGAGCGCCTTCTTGCGGCCGCGGTTGACGCCGATCAGCGACAGCGAGCCGGCCAGGTCGTAGGAGAGCTCGGGCTTGACGTCGAGCTTTGCCGTGAGCTGCGCCGCCGCGGGCGGAATGCGGCCGCCGGCAGCCAGTGCGTCGAAGCTCTCGAGCGTAAAGTAGCCGTGCACGTAGGTCTTTGCCTCGTTTGCCCAATCGACCAGCTGCTTGGCGGTCAGTCCCGCCGAACGCTGGCGCACGGCCTCGAGCGCCAAGAGCGCACCGGTCGCGCAGGGCAGAGCGTTGTCGACCACGTAGAGCTCAAAGTTGGGATACTCGGCGCGCACGACATCTGCCGCCTGGCACGCGGAGTTGTAGCTCGACGACAGCGCCGAGGTAAAGCACAGGTAGACCGTGGGCGTGCCCTCTTTGGCGCACTCGGTAAAAAACTCGATATAGCGACCGAGCGACACAGCCGAGGTGGACACGCGGGCACCGGCGCGCATGCGGTCGTAGAACTCCTTAGGGCTCATGCTCGACCAGATGTCGTCTGTGCGCTCCTCGCCATCGATAATGAAAGGGAAACCCAGGATATCGACATCGAGGTTCGCGGCGACCTCGGGGCTAAAGTCGCAGCAGGTATCGACGACGATGCGGCAACGGTTCGAATGACCGGCGGATGCGGCCTTGTCCATCAAAGCGACTCCTTACGTAAAAAGGCGGCCACCCGCATGGGATGGCCGCCAACCGTTAACTCATGCAAGTTAACGTATTTTACTCGTCAAGTGTTTCGATGCGGGGCTTGATGATGCCATATCCACCATTCTTACGGTGATACACCACATTGATGAGACCGGTCGTCGCGTTCTCGAACACGTAGAAGTCGTGGCCCAGCAAATCGGTCTGCACCAGCGCCTGCTCCTCGGTCATCGGGGTGACATCGATGACCTTCTCGCGGACGAGCAGGTCGTCGTCCTCCTCGGGCAGCAGCAGGTCGGCCAGATCCTCAACGCGCTCGACCGGCGCGACATCCGCGGCACTGGCACCACCCTGGCGGTTGTCCACGACCTTGGTCTTGAACTTGCGCAGCTGGCGGGTGACCTTATCGGCGGAGAGGTCGATGGCAGCATACATATCTGCGCCGTGCTCGGCAACGCGAATCACCGAACCGCGGGCACGAGCCGTGACCTCGACGATTGCCGGGTTGGGGTTCGAGGGGTTCTTCTCATAACGAAGCACGACGTCGACTGTCATGGGCTCGATGTCGAAAACCTTGAGCGCCTCGCCGATTTTCTCATCCACATGCGCACGCAGAGCATCGGTTACCGTCGTCTTGCGTCCAGAAACCTTGATATCCATACGTGGCTCCAATCTGCCTCGGGGACTTACTGTACTGGCTATGTACCCATTGCCGTGCATTTAATCACGCGAATTCCCAAAGACCCGAATAACGACTGCTTGATACCGCATACCGAAGTCTCGCACTTTTCCGTGACAAAGTGCGCTATAGGAGGGCGTCGGCAAAGCTAGTTTTTTTCCTGGAAATCAGCTTTTACCTGCCGTTTTTACCAAAATAGAAAAGCCGGGCTCCCTTATTGGGGAGACCCGGCCATGCGTGTTGAAATCGTGAAGAAGCGCCTTGTTCAGCGTGTGGCAGGCGCCACCCCTACCAATAACTAGCTATTGAGCTTGTTGATGTCATCGTCGGTGATGGTGCCCTCCTGGCTAGACGACGGGCCGTCGCTGTTGTTATCAGAGGCGTCGTCATCGGAGGACTCGGTCTCGTTGGACGTGGAGTCGGATGCCTGCACATTGGCCCCCGAAACGGTCTTGGCGGTAAGGTCATAGGGCATCTGTCCGTACCAGACGCAGTGGACTGCCTCGAGCGTGCCATCGACCGTGATGCCATCGAGGGCATCGCTCACGGCACGGCACAGCTCATCATTAGAGCTAAGACCTGCGACGCCAAGCGTGGAGGGCGCCTCGAGCGTACCGACATAGGAGATCTGGCTCATCAGACGCGCGAGGTAGCCACCAGCCGTGGAATCACAGATCACGTAATCGACCTCGCCCGACTCGAGCGCCTCAAAGCACTCATTGATGTTGGAAAAGGTCTTTTGGTTGGCGGTGATGCTTTGCTTGGCGAGCGCCTCCTGCGAGGCCGAGGAGGTCTGAACGCCCAGGGTAGCGGTGTTAAGCGTTTCGGTGGAAACGCTCAGCGACTCGCCGTCACTGCTCTTGCCGAATACGGCGGCGGCATCGTACAGACAGGTGCCAAGCGAGCTGATGTCGCCGCCCGCAGACTTGATGTCGCCAATGAAGATGTCCGCCTTTTTATCGCTGAGCGCGGAATCGGCCGAGGACGCATCGACAAAGGCGACCTTGAGACCCATGCGGCATGCGAGGGCACGAGCGGCATCGACCGCATAGCCCGTGAGGTTTCCGTCGGCATCCTGCATGGCCTGCGGTGCATCGGACGTATCGAGGGCGACCGTCAGGGTTCCCGGCGTGACCAGGGCATCGTCCGATACCGTGGGGGTAACGGTCTCGCGCTCGATCTGGTCGATCGTGGGCGTCGTGAACGTGGACAGTGGATTGAACGCGCATCCGCTCAGGCCCAAAACGGCAATGACCGCCGCGGCCCCAGCACCTAACCGAGCCGCATGCATCAAGCTGCCCCTCACCATGTCCACTACCCTGCCTTCTGTGTCGTATACGATCCGTGCCCCGCACGGAATATCGGGTTGTTCCCACCAGCTGACCTGGTATTTGACCCCACACTTGCGCACCGGGGCGTTTGCTCGGGAGGCCGCAGCCACCTTCACGACTGGCCCGCTCGCCCGCGAGGCGGTATTGCCCCAAAGAAAGTAGAACGGACGGTGCGGCTTACATCTAGGACGCGCCATGATCGCGCCGCGCGCACGCGGTCGCTTACGTGGATCCCTTTGACCGCGTCTGTCTTGGACTAGGATGGGCATTTCGTCCGTCCGCAACCACAGCCTGGCAGGAACGTAGCGCATTATAGCTAAGTTCAAGCTATAGTTTAAGGTTAGGGACGTTATTCGCATCGCGAGCACAGATTTCGCAGGTCGGGGCGGACCATTCGTGCCCCCATGAAGCCCGGAGCTCCCCCACGGGGAGCCCCGGGGCACCCGTCTCAGGGTGCCGTGTGCAAAAAACGGCAAATATGAGTACTGCTACCAATTTAGTAGCAGCGTATTTCCGCCCCACGAGCCCTTTTTGAGTTCCGCACAGCCCGCTTGGCGCCAAGATATTCCACATTCGTTTATTATCTCTTCGCTGAATCCAGTTTTTCGGCCCAAGTTTCTTTATTTTTGCTGTCACTAATCTAGTAACAGTACTCATATTTGCCGTTTTTTGCACAGGGCATATAAACAGACCCCCTATAAAGCCATAGTTTTACGCCGGCTTGAGCCCAAAGCACGCTCGGAGCGTATTCAGCAGAGCATCTTGCCTCTTTCGACGAGCCTCTACACGATTCTGATATCGTTTACCCATACGCTGGTGGATGCGCCATGCGAGCGCTTCCATCGCTTCCATGTCGCAGAGCATCTCGTTGTTGACCGTCGCGACCTCGATTCCCATGGACGCCAAACCCGTATTGCGTTTTTCATCGTGAATGCGCCCGCCGCGAGACGAATGGCCCTGCTCACCGTTGTATTCCAGGTCAAACCGAGCTGCTTCCTGATAGGCATCGCAAACCGCATACGGCATCCCCGAGATCGCCTGCGCACGGTCGTTGAACTCGATCTTGTGGTCGGTCTTAAAGGGACCGCAGGCAAATCCGCCATAAGAAAACGGAAGCGAAAACATGGCAAGCATGATGCATTCCATGGGTGAGCGCAGGTTTTCCGACAGAAAGGGGCACAACCGCCGCAGCTGCTTGGCCGCGCTCCCCTTGCATGCCGCAAGGTAATCTGCCAGGCGATCGGGCGTCAGCACTGGCTCGACCTCAAAGTAGCCCACATCCGACGGCTGGTCCTTATCCTTTGCAAGCCTGTTCACGGTAGGCGAGCTGTAAGGGGGCAGATACTGCCCGCGATCGCTCAGCGAAATCTTGGAGCACAGCTCCTGGGCCAGGGCAAATGCCTGGATACAGCCGACTTCGCGCGCAACGGCGGCACAGAGGGCCTCGGGAGACAAGCTGTACACCCCCGGCTCCACCTCCAAAATCGAGGCGTCCGGCAGGTCTGTAGAACAAACGGACCAGCTTGCACCAGGCATGCGGCGACGCTGCTTCGCCGACCCCACCAGCAGGCACAAGTCTTCTTGGACCTCGCCACTCACGGCCCCGATCCGCACCAAATCGGGAAGATAGATGTCCTCGGCCGAGGGAGACGATGTATGCAGCACACGGCGCTCTTCATCGGGATCGAGGTCTCTCCAGCTGATGTAACCCATTTGTCGGCGCTCGGCGCGCATCATGCGCAGCGCCGAGGCACCGGTCAGGACTACGGAGGCCGCCAGTTGCTCGCTTGTCGGCTCGATGCGCCGCGCTATCTTCACTGCCACAAAACCATCCCCTACCAAACGCGTGCGATAGCGAGGCCATCGACTGCTGCGGCGCCGGCACGCTTGAGCTCCGCCGAGGCTGCTGCCATGGTCGCGCCCGTGGTAATGACATCATCGATGAGCAGCAGGCGCTTGCCCCGCACATCCTCGACCGTCTCGTACATGCCCCGGGCATGCTCCCGGCGTTCATCGCGACCGAGCTCTCGCTGGTCACCATGACCGTATTTGACCAGGGCGTCCAGCAACGGCACACCCGAAAGATCGCAAAACGAGCGCGCGATTGCTTCCATATGGTCGAATCCACGCCGCCGAAACGCTGCCGCAGTCGCGGGCACAAATACCACCGCGTCGGCGCCGGACAGCACACTGCCGTAGCGATCGGAGGCTGCCACCTGGGCATGCAAGGCGGTGTCGTAGAGTAGCTCCGCCAGATACGGTGCCAGACGGCGCTCGCCCGCATCCTTGTACGCCTTGATAATGCGCGGCAGCGGATGTGCATAGACGGCGCACGCCAGGCAGCGGTCGAGCGCCTCCGCCATTGCCGAGGACGCGCCCTCGACCGAACACTCAGTGCACAGCAAATCCCCAAACGGGGCGCCGCATCGGGTACAGCTATGACGTAGGTCGATGAGCGTGAGCGATGCCAGACAATCCTGGCAGATCAGCGCACCGGCGCGCTCGCAGCCGGCACATCGCGTGGGCGACAATGCCTCGAGCGCCTCGCGTGCCACCCGCTCGGCAAACGGTAGCAATTCGTCCGCAAACGGTAGGGCGTCGGCACCCTGCAGACGGCTCAATATGTTCAGATGGCTTTTCAAGACACAACCCTCCCTACGTTCGGTCGCAGGGAGGGTTGTTGATTCAGCGTTATGATACCCCGACGCGCTCGGGGCAAGGCGGGCTAAATCCGCTCGCGGGCGCTATTCGCCGGCAGGCGGTTGCGGTGCGGACGAGGTGTGGGTCGAGCCTTCACCACCGTCCTGGCGCGGCTTGCGGGAGCGACGGCGACGGCGACGCTTTTGACCCTGGTCAGTCGAGCCCTCGCCGCCGCGATCCTCGCGCGGCTCGCGCTCGTCGCGAGCGGCGCCACGCGAAGCCTTGGCAGCCGCTCCCCCGCCATCCCCGGGACGACGGCGCGTGACCTTGACTTCGCCATCCGAAACCTGATCGGCCACAGAAGGAACCGAGGGCTTCTGCTGCGTGCCCGAGGAATGGCGACGACGCGGACGTGGCGCGCGCTCCTCCTCGCCACGCGGCTTGCCAGCCTTGTCGGCAGGCGCGTCGGAACCCGAGCCACCCTTGGGAGCGGCACCGGCCTCGCGAGCGGCTGCGGCGCGGAAGGCGTCCTCGCGCTCCTCGCTCGACAGGTGACGGCGACGACGGCGCGTGGGGTTCATGCCACCGCCGCGGTTTTGCTGCTGGGGCTGCTGAGCCTCGCGCTCGCGGGAAGCGTTCTTGCCCGCGGTCTCGCCATTGTCGACGGACGCCGCGCGCTTGCGGCGGCGACGGCCATCGGCCGCCCCCTCGGCCTCGGGTGCCTCGGCCTTGCCGCGGCCCTTTCCACGGCCACGGCCCTCGCTCTGGCCCTGGCCGGCGCGAGTATCGGATTCGGCATCGCGACGACGGCGCTTGGGCATCGACGTCCCGGCCAGACGGTCGGCACTCGACAGGCCATCGCCCACGTCGACGCCGTTCTCGCGATCGAGCTCCATGAGCGCCAGGCGCATCTCGGGCGACTCGATGCGTTCGAGCACATCGCGCGTCACGCAGTCGGGGCGGCAGTTGCAGCCCTGCTCGGCGGCCTTCTTTTTGCAGCCCTCCGAGCACGTCATATCGGCCAGGTTGACCTTAAAGACTTTGCCGTTCTCCAGGCGCAGCACCAGCTGCTCACGCGGCGTGTCATATTCCTGAATACGCGCCTTGCCAAGCGGCGTATCGACGAGCGTCTTCTTTTTGGGCGCGCGGCTCTTAAAGTCCTTGTACGCCTCGAACTCATAGCGCAGGCAGCACATCAGGCGGCCGCAAACGCCGCTGATCTTGGACGAGTTGAGCGGCAGGTCCTGCTCTTTTGCCATGCGAATCGAGACGGGCTCAAACTGTCCGCCAAAGCGCGTGCAGCAGAGCTCCTGTCCGCACTGGGCATAGCCGCCCACCAGGCGGGTCTCGTCGCGCACGCCAATCTGGCGCATGTCGACGCGAATGTGCAGCGTCGAGGACAGGTCCTTGACGAGCTGACGAAAATCGACGCGTTCCTCGGCCGCAAAGTAGAACACGGCCTTCTCGCCGCCAAACAGGTACTCGACGCCGACCGGCTTCATCTCGAGGTCGAGCTCTTTGACCAGACGACGGAAATCGACCATGGCCTCGTCGCCCTGGATGGCCAGGTCGTCGGCAAGCTGCAGGTCGATGTCGCTCGCCACGCGCAGCACGGGCTTGAGCGGCTGGCCGATCTCATCTTGCGGCACCTCGAAGGGATCGGCCGTGACCAGGCCGATCTCGGTTCCGCGCTCGGTGGAGCAAATGGCATAATCGGCCTCGAGGATATCCAGATCCTGCGGATCAAACCACAGGTCGCGCGAGGCGTAGGTAAACTTAACGGGTACGACTAACGGCATTTCAGTGCCTTCCTGATATCGAACAGCATGACCTCGATGGCCAGCTGGGGAGTAACGTTTCTGGCGATGTTGCGCTCGGCGGTCGCGACCGCCTCGAGCGCCCGGGTGGCACCCGCAACATTCGTCGCGGCGGCAAGCCGCCCGATCGTGTCGCGCACGTCTTCGTTCACGACGTCGGCCGCCTCGTCCTGAAGTGTCAGCAGCACGTCGCGCATGAGCGTCCGCGCGCTCGCCAGCGCTTCCATGATACCCGAACGCTCGCGCGCGTTGAGTTCGCGCTTGTTGCGGTCCTCAAGCTGCTTCAATGCTCCACGCGACAGGTAGTCGGCGTTTTGCTCGAGCACCTTTTCCTGTGTGGACTTGACCTCGGCGAGCGGCGCCTTAACGGCGACGATGAGCGACTTGGCGCGGCTGAGCACATCAGCCTCGTCGGCAGCGATGAGCGAATCGATGGCGCGGACCATTTGGCGGCGAGCATCCTGGCGCTCGGCACTCTTAAGGAACTCGATGCCGCGTGTGGGGCTTCCCGCCACGGCGACCGCCATGCGGCAACGCGCGAGATCCTGACCCGTCGCGCGGCTCACGGCCTGCGCGGCCACGGTGGGCGACACCAGCCGAAACGGCACGCACTGACAGCGGCTCACGATGGTGGGCAACATCACGTCTGCCGAGGTGCCCAACAAGATGAACATAACGCCCTCGGGCGGCTCCTCGAGTGTCTTGAGCAGCGCGTTGGCGGTGTTAGCGCGCAGTTGCTCGGCACGATCGATGATGTAGACCTTGGCCTTGGCACGGATGGGCGCCAGCGGCACGTCATCGAGCAGCTCGCGGGTCTGGGCAATGAGGTAGCCTGTGGCGCTCTCGGGCGTGTAATAGTGCACGTCAGGATGCGTATGCCGAGCAACGCGTACGCAGCTGTCGCATGCTCCGCAGCCGTCCTGCTCGCACAGGAAGGCCTGGGCGAGCGCCCATGCGGCATCGAGCTTGCCGGCACCGGGAGCGCCCAAAAACAGGTAGGCGTGCGATGCGCGGCCGCTGGCGACGGCGTTGGTCAAAAAATCGCGAACGCGCTCTTGGGTGTCGAGCTTGGCCAGCAGGCTTGCCTGAGCGGGGGCCATGTTACTCGGCCTCCTTGGCAAGCGCGGCGACGACAGCATCTTGCGAAATGACGAGACCGTACGCGCGAATCTGCTCGACCGTCTTCTCGAAGACTTCCTCGACGGTCGCAGTGGCGTCGATGAGCTTTACGCGGTTTGGCTCCTCGGCAGCAATGGCGCAAAATCCCTGGTAAACACGCTCCTGGAATGTCATGCCTTTTGCCTCCATGCGATCTGCCGCGCCACGGGCTGCCATGCGTAGCGCCGCCTGCTCGGGCGTGATGTGGTAGACGAGCGTGAGCGCCGGGTGTGTTCCCGCGACGGCCAGGTTATTGGCATCGCACACTATCTGGCGATCGAGGCCGTCGGCAAATGCCTGGTAGCAGGTCGTGGAATCGTAGAAGCGGTCGCACAGGACCACCTTGCCGGCCGCGAGGGCGGGAGCTATGACCTCGTGCACCAACTGAGCGCGCGCCGCCTCGTAGAGCAGCAACTCGCAGGTGTCGCCCATCGCCGTATTGGCGGGGTCGAGCAGCAGAGCGCGGATCTTTTCGCTGATGGCGGTGCCGCCCGGCTCGCGCAGGCTCACAACCTGGTAGCCAGCGAGTTCGAGCGCGCGGGCAAGCAGACGCGCCTGCGTGGACTTGCCGGCACCATCGACGCCCTCGAGCGTGATAAAGCTATGTTGAGCGGGCTCAAAAGCCATGAGCGCAGCCCCTTCCTATAAGGCGCGTAAATGCAGATATATCAACCAAGCCATGATACCCCAGGGGCAGGCGCGCCCCAAATCGGGCCTAGTCATTGGGTAGTCATTGGGGACGCTCTTAAATGACTAGGCGACAGCTAGGGACGTTCCTAAAGTGCCGGCAGAAAAGGAACGTCCCTAGCTGCCGACTTTTTTGAGCGCTGGGTATAATCGTCGTATTGATTTGAAATGTGGCGAAAGGAGTGGCAATGTCTCGGTATTGCGCCTCGTGCGGCAAACTTCTTGCAGATGATGCCAAGTTCTGCACCTCATGCGGTGCACCCGTTGAGCAGACAACCGCAAGCAATGGCCAACCCGCGTTTGAGCAGACCGGCTTCCTCGATACGCCGCAAGCTAAGCCGGACGACCCCCTCGCCTATCGCCCCGACCCCGCCGCCAGCCCCGCAGCGGTCGAAACGACGCAGCGCATACCCGTCGCGGACACCCCGCCCCAACAGCAACCGGCATCTACGTACGCGCCTGATTCACCGCAGGCCCCCGCCGCCAAAAAGAGCAGCACCAAGGCGCTTATCGCCGTTATCGTTGTGCTCGTGGCAATTATCATCGCCTTGGTCATCTTTTTTGTGATCAAGCCTTTCGACAACGCCGCCACGCAAACGACTGCCGAGATTACTAAGCTGCACCATGATGTTGACGATGATGACCTCAAGCCTCTCGACGACCCCAATAGCCTTTTTGACGATGATGACGAGGATGGCAGCCAGGCGACCCTCTCCGAGCAAAACCTCTACCGTCGCCTGAGCGAATACTACGACCTGCTCGAAGATCTCGATAACCAGGTCCGTGCCTGCGCAGAGGCGTTCAATGGCGGTTATCTGGAAGAGGACCGTACCGCCCGTCAAAATCTCGCCGACGTCGCCGAGCGCACGGAAGACACCATCGAGCAGTACTACGATATCGTCGAGGACCTGGACGTCCCCACAAGCTCTAAGAACTACAGCTCGTGGAAGGACATCATTGCTCTGTACGACGACCTGGATCACCGCATCGATGCGATCTGCGATGCCTGGGAGATCAGCTTAAAGTACGCAAAGCCCGCAGACCATAAGAACGAGATCGTGGCGCCGCTGTCGCGCGACAACGTGGCGGGCACCAATGACAATAAGTACCGCCTAGACTTTGAGGAGCGCTATCCCGGCGCCAAACCCGTCGAAGTGAACTAACGCCTTGTCGTTTCCGAGCCGGCAGTTAGGGACGTTCCTAAACTGCCGGCAGAAAAAGGAATGTCCCTAACTGCCGGTCAAAAAACGAGCGAGGATCATGGGACCCTCGCTCGTTTTTTGGGCAATGTTTCGACTGCGCCGTTACTTGTCGGCGGCTGCTTTCTTGGCAGTCGACTTCTTCGCGGTCGTCTTCTTGGCGGCAGTGGCTTTCTTAGCCGTCGTCTTCTTCGCAGTCGAGGTCTTCTTCGCCGCGCTCGCCTTGGTCGTGGTCTTGCGGCCGCGGGCGGGCTTCTTCTCCTTGGTCGGGCAGTCCATGTTCACGCAGATGCGCCACGGGCCGCGCGCGGTGTTGACCACCACGATGGGGGCGCCGCACTCGGGGCAGGTCTCGCCCGTCGCCTCGAGCTTGCCACGCGCCGGCAGCGGATAGCTCACGCCGCAGTCGTCATAGTTGGTGCAGCGGATAAAGCGCTTGCCGCTCTTCTCGCTCTTGTGTGCGATCAGGTCGCCATGGCGTCCTGCCTCGGCGCACACCTTGCACTCGCCCACCTTAAGGTCGGGCTCGTAGTTGGTGGGGCATGTGGGGTTCACGCAAATCTCGAAAGCCTTTTGGCGGAACGGCTGGCACTTAATGCGCGGCGCACCGCATTCGGGGCACACAGCAGCCTCGCCCTCGAGCGGGCTCACCTTGACGCCGCTCGGCACCGGATAGGTCACATCGCAGTCGGGCCAGCCCATGCAGCCGATAAAGCTGCCGCGGGTCTTGGCGCTCGTCTTCATAACCAAGTCCTTGCCGCACTTGGGGCAGGCGCCCACGCGCGCATCGGCCGTGACGGCGTCGCTGATAGCATCGCCCAGTTCCTGCGTATGCTTGAGCAGCTCGTCGAGCACACCGGCCAGCAGCGCGCGCGAGTGCGTCACGACATGCTCTTCGGTGTCCTCGCCGCGCTCCACGCGGGTCATGTCGCCGTCGAGCTCGCTGGTCATATCGGGGCTCGTGATGCGCGGGGCAAACTGCGACAGTGCATCGATGATGGCGATGCCCAGCTGGCTCGGCTCCACGGGATCGTTTTTGAGATAGCGCACGGCGTACAGGCGCTCGATGATGCTCGCGCGCGTGGACTTGGTGCCCAGGCCGCGCTTTTCCATCTCCTGCACGAGCTTGCCCTGGCTGTAGCGTGCGGGCGGCTCGGTCTGCTTGGCCTCGAGCTTAATGTCGAACACGTCGACCGCATCGCCCTGCTCCAGCGGCGGCATCTGCTCGTCGCGCTTGAGTCCATACGGATACGCCTCACGGAAACCCGGGGTCACGAGCACATCGCCCGAAGCCACGAACGGCTCACCATTGACGTCGAGCTCGAGCTTGGTGTTCTCGATGGTCGCGGGACCCATGAGCGTTGCCAGGAAGCGACGGGCGATGAGGTCGTAGAGCTTGCGCTGGCCACCGTCGAGCGCGGACGGATCGCCCTCGCCCGTGGGATAGATAGGCGGGTGGTCGGTGGTTTCGACTTTGCCGCGCGTGGGCTTCATGGGGCCGGCGAGCACCTTTTTGCACACAGGCGCCAGCGCCGGGTTGATCTTTGCAAGGTCGCTCACCACGGCACCCAAATCGAGCGTCGCAGGGTACACGGTGTTGTCGACACGCGGGTAGCTGATGAGGCCCGCCATGTAGAGGGACTCGGCGATGCGCATGGTACGCGCAGGCGAGATGCCCTCGGCTGCGGCAGCAGCCTGCAGCGAGGTGGTCGCAAACGGCGTGGGCGGCTGCTGCTTGCGCGAGCGCTTGGTCACCGCGGCGACGGTTGCCGTCGCAACGCCGTCAACATGGCCGTATGCCGTCTCGGCAGCATCCTTGTCGGTAAAGCGCGCCGTCTTGTGCGCAATCTTAAAGCGGTCGTCCTCGGCAGCACCCTGTGCGGCGCCCATGCCGCGGATCTGCCAATAGTCCTCGGGCACAAACGCCATGCGCTCGCGCTCGCGCTCGACCACCAGGGCAAGCGTCGGCGTCTGCACACGGCCGGCAGAGCGCACGTTACCAAAGCCGCCAAACTTGGCGAGCGTCAGGTAGCGCGTGAGCACCGCACCCCAAATGAGGTCGATGTGCTGGCGGCTCTCGCCGGCGTCGGCCAGATTCTGGTCGAGCGAGACGAGATTATCGAAGGCCTGCGTGATCTCGGCCTTGGTAAACGAAGAATACTGGGCGCGGGCGACCGGCAGGTCGGGCGCAACCTCGCGCACCTTGTTGAGGGCGTCCGAACCGATCAGCTCGCCCTCGCGATCGAAGTCCGTGGCGATGATGACGCTGTCGGACTTCTTGGCAAGGTTCTTGAGCGAGCGAATGAGCTCTTTCTCGGCCGGCAACTTAATGACGGGCGCCCAGGTGAGATAGGGCAGGCTCTCGAGCTTCCAGCCCTTGATGGAGATGCCATCGGCAAGAAACGGCTTGCGCTTGGTATCGTAGGGCGGACGCGCCAGGCCATCGGGTATGTCGGCCGGCAGCATCTCGCCGTCCTCGGTGACCGAATACCAGCCCAGCTTTTTATCGAACAGCACACTGTCGCAAAAATCGGGCGCAAGGATGTGACCGGCAAGGCCGATCGTCACGCACTCCTCGCCCTTCCACTCAAAACGGTAGATGGCGGTGTTGTACACCTTGTCCTTTTTGGGCTTGCCCGTGGACAGACGCTCGGCGATCTGACGCGCGGCGTCGTTTTTCTCGGCGATGATGAGCTTCAAAAGAGGCTCCTATCTCGTATCTCTGCGGCTACGCCCGCCCGTATGGCGGCCGACTTACGCCCTTGCTTGCTCAATCTGCCCGATGAGCCAATCGCACCAGGCATCCATGCCCTCGCCCTTGCGCGCGCTCACGGCAAACCGCGGCGCCTGCGGATTGAGGTCATCGAGTGTCTTAGTATACCTATCCATGTCAAAATCGAAAGCCGGGGCCACGTCAACCTTGTTGAGCAGCTGCGCGCCGGCGTGTTGGAAGATGCCCGGGTACTTGATGGGCTTGTCGTCGCCCTCGGGCACCGAGAGGATCATGATGGACAGGTTCTCGCCCAGGTCAAAGTCGACTGGGCAGACCAGGTTGCCCACATTTTCGATAAAGATGACGTCGATGTTATCGAGCCCAACGGCCTGGTCGAACGCGTCAACGGCCTCCATGATCATGTTGCCCTCGAGGTGGCACAGGCCGCCCGTGTTGATCTGGATGGCAGGCATGCCGGCTTCCTTCATGGTGATGGCGTCGACGTCCGAGGCGATATCGCCTTCGATGACGGCGCAGCGCAAGCCGGCCTTGTCGCGCAGGCGCTCGTTGGTGCCCAGAATCGTTGTTGTCTTACCCGAGCCGGGGCTCGACAAGACGTTGATCACGTAGGTGTTTGTCTCATTAAATCGCTGACGCAGCTGATCTGCCAGGCGCTCGTTGCGCGACAGGATCGGCGACGCGATATCAATCGTTTTCTCGGCCATACTCGGCGCTCCTTACTTCTACCATTTATACCCCGTCCCCAGGTTGCTGGCGGGCTAATCGTCGGGGGTCTCGATCTCGATACTTGCGATGTCGAGTTCGCGGCCGTGCAGCAGACGCACGTTGGCGCCGCCACACTGGGGACAGCGGCAATGGAAGCGGTCGTGCTCGAAGACCTCGCCGCAGTCCAGACACTCGCTTTGTGGATGGACCTCCTCCACGGCAAGCTCGCAGCCGCGCGTGAGCGGGTCCTCGTCGCGAAACGTCTCCCAGGCAAAGTCGAGCGCCTCGCGCACGACCTCGGTCATATCCCCGATACGCAGCGTTACCAAAACGGCGCGCGAGGCCCCCGCCCCACGCGCCGCGCGAATCACTGTATCGAGTATGCCGTTGACAATGCCAACCTCGTGCATACCGATTTACTCCTCGTCGTCCTCATCGTCCGAGAACAGGTCCAGACGACTCACAAACAGGCCCTCCTTGCCCTCGCGCGCGGTAATGACCACACGGGCGATGGCGAGCGAAATCTCGTAGAGCGAGAGCAGGGCGCCATACATGAGACCCAGCGTAACGGGCGAGCCGTCGGGCGTGATCACAGCCGAACCCACGAGCAGGCCAACGTATACATAACGCCAGGCACCGCGGAAAGCAGCGTAGGACACGATGTGGAAGACGGACAGATAGAAGATGATGAGCGGCAGCTCAAACGCCACGCCAAAGCCGATCATAAAGAGCAGCTCCATGTTGACGTAGTTCTCCAGATCGGGCAGTGCCGTAGCGACGGCCGAGGTCTCGCCGATGAGCCACTCAAAGCCCGCAGGAATGATGATGAAGTAGCAGAAGATGGCACCCAGGAAGAACAGCACCGTCGAGGCGAGCACCGTGGGCACGACCCACTTGCGCTCGTTGGGTCGAAGCGCCGGCAGGAAAAACGCCAGAATCTGCCAGATGATCATGGGCGTGCACATGACCACGGCCATCTTGATGGCCAGCGAGAAGCGCAAGCCAAAGCCGCCGAGCGTGGTAGTGATGTAGAACTTACCGTCCGGCACAAAGGAGCGGATGGGATCTTCCAGGATGTCGAGCACAACAGGCGTGGCGAAATACAGCACGATAGCGGCGGCAAACACCGACACGACCACGATGGTCAGGCGGCGACGGAGTTCTCCCAGGTGATCGAAGAGCGGCATACGCGCAGGTCCGATAGGCATTACTCATCGCCTCCCTTCGAGGCGTCGGCGGCGGCAGCGTCGTCCTCGGCCTCGAGCTCGCGAGCGAGCTGGTCGACGACGGCCTTGCGCTTGCGGGGACGACGGGCGTAGAGATCGGCCGTCGTGGGCTCTGCCGGCTCGGGCTCGGGCTCCGGCTCTGCAGCAGGTTCGGGATCGACGGTGGCAGCGGCAGGCTCGGCCTTGGCGGGCTCGGCCTCATCAGCAGCGCCTTCGCCCTCGGTGGCACCCTCGCTTGCGGCCTTCTCGGCGGCAAGGCGGGCACGGCGCTCGGCAAAGGTCTCCTTCTTTGCGGGCGCAGCCGTCTCGACGGCATCCTCGTCCGCATCGGAATCATCATCGACGGCAGCCTTCTTGGGCTTGACCGGGGCCGACGCGGCCTCGCTTACCGGGTCGATGATCTCGGACTGAACAACGGCCGTCATCTTTTCCTGCGTCTCGCGGAACTGACGGATGGCACGGCCGATCGTACGGCCCATCTGCGGGAGCTTATCCGGGCCAAACAGCAAAAAGCCGAAGACCACGATGATCGCGAGCTCACCCTCTCCAATACCAAACACACATACCTCCAAGGCTCGATGTGAGTCGAGCCCGCACCGCGCCATTCGGCCGGAACTCGTCTATTCATTCGGTCAAGTATAGCGCCCGGACGCCAAAACGTCCGAGCGCATCACAAACATATGCCAAACGGCATGCCCTTTTGGGGGCAAAGATTATGCAGCGGTGATCGAAATCTCCTGGTCGACACCCAACAGCTGAACCACGCGCATCACCGGGGGCTGCACATTGGTGCAGCTAAAGCGCTTGCCGTGGTCGACCGCGTGGTGCGCGGCGCCCACGAGCACGCCAATGCCCGTCGAGTCGATGTAGCTCACCTGGGCAAAATCGAGCTCAACGGCCTCAGTGGGCTGCTCGAGCGCCAGGTCGATGGCATTGCGCAGGCTATCGGCGTTAGAGATATCGATCTCGCCGGTTACCTTAATGGTGTAGGTCTCCGGCGTGGGGTTGGTGGAAATACCCAAATCCATGTATACGCTCCTTTACGTATCGAAAGTGCGGATAGTACTAGGCGCGGACTTGCGGGGCCCTACGCGTTAGGCGCGCTCGGCACGCGCAAGCTCGGCAGCGACAAGCTTAACGGCCAGCACCAGCACATCGAGCGCGGCCTCCAGGTCCTCGACCGTGGGATAGCTCGGCGCGATGCGGATGTTGGTGTCGCGCGGGTCCTTGCCATAAGGCCAGGTGGCACCAGCCGGCGTGAGCTTGACGCCCAGGTCGGCGCAAAGCGCGGCGACCTTCTGGGCCGAGCCCTCGGGACCATCGAAGCTTACAAAGTAGCCGCCGCGGGGGTGCGTCCAGGTGGCACAGCCCGTATCGCCCAGGCCCTCGGTGAGCTTGCGCTCAACGGCCTCAAAGCGCGGACGCAGGAACTCGGCATGCTTTTTCATGTGCTCCTTGACCGCCTCGATGGTGGGAAGGAAACGCACGTGACGCAGCTGGTTGAGCTTGTCGGCGCTGATGAGGCCGGCCTTCAGGCGCTTGGAGAACTCGGCGATGACCGCGGGGCTCGCACCGATAAAGCCGATGCCGGCGCCCGGGAAGGTGATCTTGGACGTCGAGGCAAAGGCCACCACGCGGTCCTCGGTGCCCGCCGCGCGAGCGAGGTCAAAGATGTTGGCGAGCTCGTCGGTCTCGTCGTACAGGTCGTGCACGCAGTAGGCGTTGTCCCAGAAGATGCGGAAATCGGGCGCGGCCGTGTGCATCTCGACCAGGCGGCGCACGGTGTCCTCGCTAAAGGTGATACCCGTGGGGTTGGAATACTTGGGCACGCACCAGATGCCCTTGATGGAATCGTCGGCGGCGACGAGGCGCTCGACCTCGTCCATGTCGGGACCGTTGTCGGTCATCGCGACGGGGACGTTCTCGATACCCAGATCGGCGGTGATGCCAAAGTGGCGGTCGTAGCCGGGAACCGGGCACAGGAACTTGACCTTCTTGCCGTCGTGCGCGGCCTCGTAAGCCTCCCAAGGGTCGCTACCACATGAGCCGCAACGCCAGAACATACCGGCGATATCGTGCTCGATCAGCAAGCTCGACGAACCCAGCACGAGCGTCTGCTCGGCGGGGCAGCCCAGGAACTCCCCTGCCAACTTGCGTGCCGAGGGAATGCCCTCAAAACAGCCGTAATTGGAGCAGTCGACGTTGCCGTCGTGCAAATCGGCGTCGGCATTGAGGATATCGAGCATGGGTCGAGAGATGTCCACCTGGGAGGGCGACGGCTTGCCGCGGGCCATGTCGAGCGCCAGGCCCTTGGCCTTGACCTCGGCGACCTCGGCTTTGAGTGCCTCGATGGCGGCATCGAGTTCGGTGGTTTCCATCTTCTGGTAGATCGTCTGCATGTGTGCGACCTTTCGCGAAGCGGGACGTTGCAATTCTTCTAAGTATAGACCGCCACCGTCGCAACGTTATGAAGCCGTGATAGATTAAGTCCATCGCAATGAATTACGAATCGCCGCGCATGCCGGCATGAAGCGCCCAAGGAGGCACTATGGAGTACGGATCGTTCCAGGCCGAGGAATTCGGCGACCTTCAGCGCCTGGTCGACGGACTGTTTTACGACCGCCACGCCATCGACCGCCTGGATCTGATCGTACAGGCCGAAATCTTGGACCTGGCGCCCGATCTCATGGAAATCGTGAACCTTTTGCCGCCCGGCTACTACGACCGCCAATCGCTTTGCGACCAGCTCAACTCCGCCTTGGCCGCCCACGGCTGGGGCGCCATCTACGGCACCGTAGAATAAACCTAGTCATTAAGAACGTCTCGAATGACTAAAACGCCGCCTGTGATGGTGTTCACAGGCGGCGTTTTCAAACTTGTATGTGCTTTTACTCGCCCTTGGGCGCGGGGTGTTTGCAGACCACGCTCATGTAAATCATGCCGAGCACGGCAGCGGTGACCGAACCGGCAAGGATGGCGGCCTTGGCAGCCAGAACCTCAAACTGGGCCGTCGGGAAGGCAAGGCCGCTGATGAGGATCGACATGGTGAAGCCGATGCCGCCCAGAATGCCCACACCGGCAATCATGTGCCAGTTAACGTTATGCGGCAGCTCGCAGACCCTAAACTTAACCAGGGCAAACGTCATGCCAAAGATGCCGATCGGCTTGCCCAGCAGCATGCCAAAGTACACGCCGAGCGTCACCGGGTCGGTGAGCAGCGTGCTCATGTCCACGCCCACTAGGCGAACCTGTGCGTTCACGAACGCAAAGATCGGCAGAATCACAAAGTTGACCGGCGTGGAGATCAGACGCTCCATGCGGATGAGCGGCGGGGTCACGCGGTGCATGACGCGCTCGACCCTGGTGGTCGAGACGGTAAAGTCATGCTGGCCCAAGATGTGCGCCTCGTCGTCGTAGCGGTCATCGAGCAGCGGCAGGCACTCGCCCAACCAATCGGTGAGGCTATCGAGCTTGACGCCGCACTTGGC
Source organism: Collinsella sp. (assembly GCA_048472015.1). Taxonomy (GTDB): domain Bacteria; phylum Actinomycetota; class Coriobacteriia; order Coriobacteriales; family Coriobacteriaceae; genus Collinsella. Next base: position 35,367 of record DBGAZC010000071.1, read on the forward strand.
CGGAATGGTAAAGGCCAGGATGACGCCGGCGAGCGTGGCATGTACACCGCTCTTGAACATGCAGAACCACAACAGCAGGCCCAGTACCGAATACGGGGCGAGGCGGTAATGCTGCGTCTTGTTGAGCCACACGAGCGCGCAGGTCACCAGCGCGGCGGCGCCCAACCAAAACGGATTGGGGCTCTGACCGTAGAAGATGGCGATGGCGGCGATGGAGATGAGGTCATCGGCGATGGCGAGCGTCGAGAAGAACACGCGCACGCCGTTGGGCACGCGGTTGCCCAAAAGCGACAGCACGCCCAGCGCAAAGGCAATATCGGTTGCCATGGGGATGGCCCAACCGTTGCGGGCGCCGGCATGGTTAAAGATCAGGTAGATGCAGGCGGGAACGACGACGCCACCCACGGCCGCCAGCATGGGAAGCATGGCCTGACGCGGATTCTTGAGCTCGCCGACCGTCATCTCGTACTTAAGCTCAATACCCACCAACAAAAAGAAAATCGCCATGAGAAAGTCGTTGACGAAAAGCTCAACGGTGAGACCGGCCGTAAGGTTGCCCAGACCCACATACAGCGGGGTCTCCAAAAAGTGATGGATGGCCTCGTAGGCATCGGTATTGGCGCAAATGACGGCGGCGATGGCGGCGAAGACCATGACGGCGGCGGAAATCGTGCCGTTCTCGGCGATGCGCTCCCAGATGTCGTGACGCTCAAAACGCTTGCGCTCACGGACGTTGAACAGCTGCTCGGGTGCTGCCATGGGCGGCTCCTTTCACGGGAAGGCTCCCGTCTTAAAAAAGCACGGCCCGCCCAAGTGTCGGCGCCGCGCTCTAACGTATTACGCTTGCATCTAGCCTACCCTGCACGACAAGCACGCAGGCGTGGCCGAAAAGCGGAACCACAGGTTGAACATTATTTGCCCAACGGCACAGGCACGCCTGTCCAAGAGACGACGCGGCACCATGCACAAAAAACGACCGGAGCGCGGGGCGTCCGCGATCCGGTCGTGGCGTTTAGTGAACTAAACCTAGCAGGCGGCCATGATGGGGGCAGCGACCTGCTTCTTACGGGAGAGGACGCCCGGCATCCAGACGCCGTCGTGCTCGTCGGCAATGCCCAGGCCCTTCTGAGCGGCCTCGGTCTCGCCCTCGAGCAGAACCTGCGAGCCCTCCTCCATGATGTCGGTGATGCACAGGACAATGCCGTCGGCACCCTTCTCGGCGGCGTAGGCGCGCATGGCCTCACGGATCTCGTCGATCATGCCGAGCGCGCGGCTCTTGTCGACGGTCTCGTACTGGCCGATGAGCAGCTTCTTACCGGCGGGCTCGAACATCTTGATGTCGTTGCCGACCATCTCGGCAGCGGTGAAGGAGCCGGACGGACGGGTGAGGAAGACCTCCATGCCAAACTTGACCGGGTCGACGCCCACCTGCTCGCCGAGCTTGGCGGCGACGACGCGGTCGACAGCGGTGGTGGTGGGGCTCTTGAGCATGAGCGTGTCGGTCATCATGGCCGAGAGCAGCAGCTTGGCCTGGACGTCGGAAAGCTCAACGCCGAGCACGTCGGCGAGCTTAGTGACGATGGTGCAGCTGGAGCCCCAGGGCAGGCAGATGTAGTGCAGCGGGCCGGCGGTCTCGAAGTCGCCGATGCGGTGATGATCGACGACGCCAAAGACCGTGGCGTCCTTAAGGCCGGCGACGGACTGGGCAGACTCGTTGTGGTCGGTGAGGACGACGAGCTGACCGGCCTCGACGGACTCGATCACGCGAGGCTCGGCGATGCCGGCGTCGGCGAGCAGCTTGGCGGACTCTGCCGGAAGCTGGCCCAGGGCGCAAGCCTCGTAGGTGTTGCCGGCATACTCAACCTGGTTGAGCAGCTGGGACAGGACGACGGCACTCATGATGGCGTCGTTATCGGGGTTCTGGTGACCAAAGACAAGAACGTTTGCCATGGATATCCTCCACTTGATATGTGTACTTGGACGTAGCTATGGTAGCACGCTGGCGCCGAGCCTTCGCAGACGGAAGGGGCACGGCACAATTTGGGGCAGGCATGGGGGCCAAGGCCGTCCCTTTTGCACCATGTTGGTGCAAAGTAACCTGACCCCCTTGCACCAGCTATTTACCGGCGGCGCGCAGGGCTACGTATGCGGCACCGATGATGCCGGCGTCGTTGCCGAGCGAAGCGACCTTAATGGGCGTCTCGCGCGAGGCGGAAAGCGCGTACTGCTTAAAGTGCTCGCGAACCTTGTCGAGATAGACATCGGCCGAAGCGGACGCGCCGCCACCGATCAGGAACATCTCGGGGTCGACCACGTTGGCAATAAGCGCCAGGGCACGGCCGAGATAGTCGGCCATGGTATCGGCCGCGGCAAGCGCGAGCTTATCGCCCTCGCGGCAGGCCTGGAACACGTCCTTGGAATCGGAGGGGCCGGTGAGCTCGATGGGCTCGACGCCCGCTTTCTTGCACTCGGCAAGGTAGTTGCTCACCACACCGGTGGCGCTGGAATACTGCTCCAGGTGGCCATGGCCGCCGCAGCCGCAGGTGCGCTCCTCAGCCGGATTCAGGCACATGTGGCCGATCTCGCCGCCGGCACCCACAACGCCCGACACCACGTCGCCGTTGACGATAACGCCGCCGCCCACGCCGGTACCGATGGTGACCATCACCACGTTCTGTACACCCTTGGCAGAGCCGAGCCAGGCCTCGCCCATGGCAGCGGCGTTGGCGTCGTTCTCATACTTAACGACCGCATCGGGGCAGTGCTCCTGAATGGCGACCCTCAGCTCGGGCAGGTTAATGGCAATGTTGGCCTTGACCTTGGCATCGCCCGATGCCGGGATGGGGCACGGAACGGCCAGGCCAATGCCCGCCACAAAGGCACGCGGAATCTGCGCCTTGGCGACCACCTGGTCGATAGCCTCGGTCACCGCGGCAAAGCCCGCAGCGTCAACGATGGGAGGCGTGGGCACGCTGGCCTTGGCAAGCAGGTTGCCGTCCTCGTCGAACAGGCCCTCCTTAACCGAGGTGCCGCCGACGTCGATGCCGATGTAGTACTGCTTAGGTTCCATGGGAGCCCACCTTTCTCGTTTAAACATTGCCTGTATGGTACCGCTCCCAAGGCAAAAACCTACCAAAAAGGGACAGGTTTGTTTTGGCAGGCTTTATCTGGGGAAACGCGAATGGTCGCTTAATAGGTCGCGCAAGACCTTCCCCAAATATAAAGGCGCCGGGAGGCGGAGACTCCCGGCGCCCGTCAAAGGGACTGTGTTGTCTGTTGGACCGCACGGCCCATCGCGGCGATAACGCCGACTAGGCCTGAAGTACCTGCAGCTGCTTGTGAATCTCGATGAGCTCCGTCGCCATGACGCGCATGGTCTCGGTACCGGCCATCTGGTCCTCGGCATGCAGCAGAATCAACGGGGCCTCGCCGTTACGCTCGCCGTTGGCCTCCTTCTTCAGAAGCCCCATGTGAACATCGTGGCCACCGTTATAGGCCTCGTCGCCCTGCTTGATAAGCTCCTCGGCGGCGTCAAAATCGCCCTCCTTGGCCTTTTGCACGGCATTGATGTACATGCTCTTGGCGGTACCGACGTAGCTGATGATCTCGAAGCAGGTCATCTGCAGTTCGTTCATATCCTCCATGCGGAGCACCTAGCCCATCACGCTGACGCAGTGGTCGATGATGCCGGCAGCGTTCATGCGGCCGTAGTCGACCATGTTGATGACCTCGACCGGAAAACGACCGGCGGCCTCCTTCTCAAAATCGCCCTTGGTGTAGCCGATCTGCGGACCAAGCAGCAACATGTCGCACTCGTCCAGGTGATCGTGGGCCTCGTTCATGGGACGAGCCTCGACCTCAATATCCAGACCACGGTTTGCAACCTCGGCCTGCATCTTCTGGACCAGCAGGCTCGTGGACATGCCGGCATTGCAGCAGAGCATGATCTTCTTCATGGTTTCCTCCTTATAACTGCGCGGCGCGCAGACGACAACTGGTTGTATTCCTTGCGGCTATTGTGCCCGCTCCCCTGTATCTTTACGCAAGGGAGAGAGCCGCGGGCACCGGCACCGCGTACCGGCGCCCGCAAAGGTGAAAGGGACGAACGTTAGGCGTTCTACTCGGCGAGAGCCTCCTGCTTGGCGATTGCCTTCTCGGAAATCTTCATAAAGGGCAGGTAGACGGCCATGCCAATGACAATCTCGAGAGCCTGCCACACGCCGGCGCGCCAGTCAAAGCCCGTAGCGAGCAGGGCATTGATGACGGGAGGCATGGTCCAGGGCACCTGGGCGATGCAGGGGCTGATGATGCCTGCGCAGGTAAGGCCATAGGTGATGCCGATGAACAGATCGGGAAGAAGGACGAACGGGATCATGAGCGGCAGGTTGTACACGATGGGGTAACCGTAGATAACCGGCTCGTTGATGTTGAACAGACCAGGCAGGATAGCCATCTTGGAAACGGTCTCGGAAGCCTTGTTCTTGGAGAACAGGAGCGTGTCGAGCAGAAGCATGAGGGTGCAGCCCGAGCCGCCGATGAGGGCGAAGCTGTTAACGATCTGCATGTTCATGTAGTGATCGGGCTGGATGGTGCCACCGGCGGCAAAGGTAGCCATGTTGTCGACGATGAGCATGGTCAGGATCGGCTCGACGGTAGCGCCAGAGATGGTGGACTGGTGAATACCGACGCAGAACAGCAGGTTAGCAAGGGTGTAGATGAGGATAACAGCCCACGGACCGGCGTTCATGATGCTCTTGAGCGGGTTGGAGATGCACGTGGAGATGATGGTGCACAGATCGGTGCCGGCGCACACGGCGAGCAGGGCTGCGGCAAGAGCGAAGATCGCGAGGTTGAGCAGCATCGGGATCATGACGTTGAAGGAGTTGGAGACCGCGGGAGGCACGCCCTCGCCCAGCTTAACCTTGAGCTTCTCGACGCCAGAAATCTTGATGAAGAGCGAGACGGAAAGCAGGGCGATGATAATAGCCGAGAACAGACCGTTGGTGCCGGTGTTGGCAGTCGAAAGGGCGCCCGTGACCTCGGCGGAGGTGATCTTGTCGGTGAGCAGCGGGCTCGTGGCGGCAAGCGAGGCGGTGATCTGCTGCGGCATCATGATGACAAAAGCAGAGATAGCGACGACCACGCAAGCGAGCGGGTTATCGAAACGCTTGTTCTTAGCGAGGCTGTAGCCAATCAATCCGGCCAAGATAATGGCAGAGACGTTGAGGGTGCCCAGCGTAATTGCCGAACCCCACGTCTGAAGGTTGGCAAGGCCCGCCGCATCGAGCGGGAACAGAGGGAACACGACGTTGTTAATAAGAACCGCGATACCCGCAAGGATATAGAGCGGCGTGATGGTCGCGAAGGCGTCACGCAGGGAACGCAGGTGAACCTGGTTTCCCACCTTCGCAGAGACCTCGGCAAACTTGTCGAGGAAGCTCTTTCCGTTGTCACTGGCCATGATTGCTCCTAACTTTCAAATCCGGCCTTTTCCTATGCGCACGGTGGTCTGTCGCCCTCTGCCACCAGATGTGCCATGTGTTGCGCGCAGCGGCGCGCGGTCTGGGCGTTCGCCCGTTCGCTAATCAACCACGTGAGTCGTGGCGACCTGCTTGAGCCAAGCTGCCGACTTCTTAAGGCGGCGCTTGTAGCCGTCCATAAGGTCGACCTCGACAAAACCGTAACGGTTCTTAAAGGCATTCGCCCAAGACCAGTTATCGATGACGGCCCAATAATGGTATCCACGGCACTTGGCGCCCTCGGCAATTGCCTTGGCAACCCACTCCAGGTGCTGGCGTACAAAGTCGACGCGGTAGTCATCCTGGATGGTTCCTTCGGCGTCTCGGTTCTTGTATTCGTCCATGATGCCGATGCCGTTCTCGGAAACGAACCACTCAAGATCGGGGTAGTTCTTAGCGCAGTCCATGCCAAAGTCGTAGAGGCCCTGCGGGTAGATCTCCCAGCCGCGGCTCTCGTTCATAACGGCGTCGGGCCACACGTACTCGTCGGCAAAGTGCGGCAGACCGTACTGGTCGATCTTGCTCGCCGGCGCCTGAACGCGCGTGGGGTGGTAGTAGTTGCAACCGAGCCAGTCGACAACACCCTGCTTAAGAATCTCTTGGTCGCCGGCACGGAACGGAAGCTTAACGCCGCCCTCGGCCAGGCTGTCGAGCACGTCGGCGGGAAGCTCGCCCTTGGTAATGAGGTCGAGCCACCAGCGGTTGTTGATGCCGCTGGTCATACGCACGGCCTCGAGGTCCGCCTCGCTGGGGTTCTCCTTGGTGTAGACCGGGGTAAAGCAGTTGATCATGCCGATCTTGGCATCGGCGCGAATAGCGCCCTCGTCATAGGCGCGACGATAGTTGGCCACGGCCAGCGCGTGCGCCAGCGAGATGTGATACTGCACGGTGCGGGCGCGGTTGAAGTCGTGGAGCTGCGGGAACCACACGCCCTCCTGATAGCGCTGCTCGGGCTCGACGATGGGCTCGTTAAAGGTGAACCAGTACTTGATCTCCTGGCCAAACTCGTGGAAGGCGACGTCGGCGTAATGTGCGTAAGCCTCG
>DBGAZC010000072.1:0-4577 GCA_048472015.1 Collinsella sp.
CGTGGAGCTCAAAATGCCCGCAAGCGACGTTGCGCTGGCCTGAACGTCCTGCAGGTCCTGGACCGAATCGCCGAGCGTCGAGGACAGGTTGGCGATAAAGTTGCTGACCTGGTCGGTGCTCATGTAATCGAGCAGGCTGGACACCGTCTTAAGACCGACGCTCGTAATGGTCTCGGTAAAAGATTCGTTAACCTGGTTCTGAACGGCGCTCGAACCCTTCTCGGTCACGATCTGCGCGATGGCGTTGGCCTTCTGGTTCTCGTAAAACTCGATATCGGCGTGCTTCACGTCGGTCGAGAAAAGCGTCATCATGTCAGCGCTAAACGTTTTGGGGATAACGACGGCCGCATAGTACGCACCCGACTTTACGCCCTCGATAGCTTTATCGCGATCGTTAAGCACAACCCAATCGAAGCTCTCGTTGCCACGTAGGGTGGCGGTCACGTTTTCGCCCACGTTAACCTCGACGGGGATCAGATCGCTCTCGTAACCCTCATCGGTGTTGACCACGGCAATCTTAAGATTGCCGGTGTTGCCGTACGGATCCCAGCTGCCGGCGATGTTAAACCACGCGTACAGGCACGGCACGATAATGAGGCCCATCACGACAATCAAGCCGATCACGGAGCGAGACACGTTTTGGACATCGCGCCTAAACAGATGCAGGATGTTCTTCATTTATGCCTCACCTCCTTTGGAGTGCTTGCCGAACGGGGCGGTATCTCCATCATTTATGGCTGTGTTGTCGCTGCCCTGAGATTTATGGTGCGAGCCGATATGCGGCAAGCGGCCCGTGGACTGATCGCCGCCCTTGGCACCACGCTCGCTGGCGTTGAGACCAAACATGTGGCGGGCGGCAGGAATGGCGGCCGTGTGCTCGCGCATCTCGCGACGAAGGTCCTCATCCGAAAGCGCCGAGATGCGCATCTGGGTATTGAGGCTCGCACGGATATATTCGATATTGATAAGCCAGCCGCAGATGGCAATAACCGAGATGATCCAAATGACAAGCAGGATGATCTTGCCGTTATTGTCGATATCGAGAACCGTCGACAGGACAAAGAGCAGGACCTGAACGCCCACCACGGCGGCAAAACCGCCCTTGATGTAGTACGGGTAGCGATGTTCAAAGGCGACCGCATGATCGAGCAGTTCGCGACGGTACGAATCGGAATCGAGCATGACACGCATGGCCGTGCGCAGCGAGTAGCGCTGGCGCGGCAGGTCGTTGGACTCGCAAATCATCATACCGGTCGTGGAAAGCTGTTTATCAAAGAGCAGGTTAAGGTTGAGCAGCAGCGGACGCAGCTGCAGGCCGATAAAGAGCGCCACGATCAAGAACACGCCCAGAATGCACAGGTTAAACAGGTAGTTGAACGAATACATGCCGCCGACCGTCTCGCGCAGCAGATTGATGCCGTAGGTAAAGGGCAGCAGCGGGTGCAGCCACTGGAAGAAGCCGGGCATCATCTCGATGGGGTACATGCCCGACGAACCCGGGATCTGCACGATGACGAGAATGACGCCGATAGCCTTGCCGATATGCTTAAACGTGGTGGACAGCGCATAGATGATATTGACGTAGGTGAACGAGATGGCGATGCCGCCCAGCACGAACAGCAGCGGGCTGACGCACTGCACGCCGATCACCAGATCGCCTACCGTAACGATGATGGCCTGGAACGCGCCCAGGATCACCAGGAGCAACCAGCGGCCAAAGTAGCCCTGACGCGCGGTAAAGCTGCCGATGCCTTCGCGGTCGACCTCGAGCTTGTAGATGGCGATAAGCACGTAGCCGCCCACCCACAGCGCCAGATTGGTATAGAACGGGGCAATGCCCGAACCAAAGCTCTTGACCGGATAAATTGACTTTGAGGTCAGCTCGACCGGAGATGCCATGAAGTCTGCAACGTCATCGACGTCGACGCCCATCAGGCCGGCCAGCTCGCCCATGGACTCGGAGGTCTGTAGCGCCGCGATGTCGTTGGCGGCGGTCGCAAGCTTGTCCTGGACCTTGGCAAGCGAGGCATCGGTCTGGGACAGCGTGGTCTTGGCCTGACCGAGCGTAGCGTTGAGTTGCGAAAGTGTACCGCGCGCACTTGCAATAGTAGGCGTGAGGCCAGACACGATTCCCGTCAGATCACCCGAGACGGCGGCAAATGAATCAAGCGCGCTCGAAGCCTTCGACAGCGCGTTTTGACCCAGGTCCGTCTGGGCCTGGCCAAGGTTGGTCGCACCGGTCTGGATTGCGTTATTGATAGCGTCGCTGGCGCCCGAGACAGCCGCGGCGTCATTCGCCATGGCGCTCGACTGCGCAGACAGACCGTCCTTGATGCTCTGAAGCTTTTCATTCTGCTCGCGGAGCAAATCGATGGTCGATACAATGCGCGCGTCAATTTCCTTGGAACCTGTCGACGTGTCATTAACGAGAATTTCCAAGTGCCCGATAACGGCCTTATTGTGGTCGATCGTCGCTTGGAGAGACTCAAGCGAGTTGTCGATGCGGGTGGTCGTAGATGTGACCGCGCCCGTCAGCTTGCCAATCGCAGCGTTCGCGGAGGCTGACGTCTTGGTGAGCGCAAGGCTGCCTTCCGAGAGTGCCTTGGAGAGCGAGGCGACAGAGTTGCCCGCCGTAGCGCGCGCCTCGCCCAGCAGGTCATTGCCCTGAGCGATTGCCTGCGTTAGAGAGGGCGTCTGACCCTGCAGGCCCGCCAACGCGGCATCAGCCGAGGCAATGGAACCGCTCGTCTTATCGATGGCGGCATTCATGTCGCCAATCGAATCGCGCACCTCACCCAAGGTACCGGATGCCTCTGATACCGAACCAGCCAACGAATTCTGAGTCTGGGTTGCCTTGTCCTTTAAATCGACCCCGGCATCCTTGGCGATGCTGGCAACGGTCTCGCCCACTGTGGAGACAAATTCCGAGTTGATCTGCTCCTCGATGGTGCTTGCACCGGTGTCGGTAACCTTGGGCGCAATGGCGCTCTTCTTCTCATTGACGTAGTACGTAAGCTTGGGCTGATGGTAGTTGCCGTCGAGCATCGAAACCAGGTTATCCGAGAAGTTCTTGGGGATTACGATGGCCGCATAGTACTCACCGCTCTCGACGCCCTCCTTGGCATCGGCCGCCGAATCGACGAAGGTCCAGCCCAGCTGATCGTTCTCCTTGAGCCGATCGACGACCTTGTCGCCCGCGTTGAGCTCGCCCACCAGGTCGTTTTGGGTGCCCTGATCGTTGTTGGCGATGGCAATCTTGATACCCTGGGTGTTTCCGTACGGATCCCAGTTGGCCACGATGTTGTACCAGGCATACAGCGAGGGAATAACGCACACGCCGATGGTAACCACTAAGGCGACGGGGTTCACGAGCAGTCGCTTAATGTCGCGCTTAAATATCGCAAAGGAGACCTTTGCATCGGATAGTTTGCTGCCGAGACTCACGCTTGGACCATCCATCCTGTCGTTGAATCGAATCGTACTATCGACAACCATTGTACGTAGGCGCTTTAGCGCCTCAGAGCACAATGGTATTGAGTTTTGCGGGTAGCAATATACTACGAAGATAAGTTAGCGTACAGTTGTACAGTATCTTTAATTTCAGCAGGTCGCAAAACCACAACCCCGACAAATAATTGATCCCTTGGGGACGGAGGAAAACGGATCACCGGATCAGACCGACCCCCTGGTGGTCCGTTTTCCTCCGTCCCCAAGGGATCATTCAAATGGAAACGAGAGTGGAAAATCTCCCACTTCAAGCCCGCATTCGAGCCAAAAGTGGGAGATTATCCACTCTCGTTCTAATCTAGTTACGGTGCCGTATCCCCGAACTACATCAAGTTGCAGACAGCTGCCGCGAAGACCACGGGGTCCTCGGGCAGAATACCCTCGACCAGCAGGGCCTGGTCATAGAGCAGACCGGAGTACTGCTTGATCTTGTCGGCGTCGCCCGCCTTCTGAGCAGCGACGAGCTTGGCAAAGACCGGATGCTTGGCGTTGAGCTCGAGTACGCGCTGGCTCTTGGGCATGCCGTCAGGCGCGCCCTCGGGACCCTTCTGGAGCACCTTCTCCATCTCGAGCGAAAGCGGACCCTCAGTGGTGATGCACGCGGGAGCATCGGTCAGGCGCGCAGAGACGGCAACCTTCTCGACCTTATCGCCAAGCGCTTCCTTCATAGCGCTAAAGAGGTCCTCGTTCTCCTTGGTGGCGTCCTCGGCCTCTTTCTTCTCATCCTCAGTCGCCAGGTCAAGATCGCCGGTCGCGACGTTCTTGAGCTCCAGGTGACGATCCTCAACCTCGGGCTCGGCACCATCGGCCACGGCCTTCTCGGCAGCCTCGCGGGCAGCATCGTCCTCGTAGATCTTGGGCATATCGGCGGCAACGTACTCACGCATAGCCTGGAAGGTGAACTCATCCACATCCTGCGTCAGCAGCAGCACGTCATAGCCGCGGTCGAGCACGCCCTTTACCACGGGCATCTTGGCCAAGCGCTCACGCGAGTCACCGGCGGCGTAGTAGATGGCCTTCTGATCCTCGGGCATGCCCTTGGCATACTCGGCCAGGGTAATCATCTTCTG
>DBGAZC010000073.1:0-7078 GCA_048472015.1 Collinsella sp.
ACGCGCCCTTGTCGCACCAAAAACCGACGAGCACCGTGTCGGCCGCGCAGGCGCCCTGCGCCTCGAGCGCAACCTGATCTGCATCCGCATCGTCGCTCAACGCCGCGGCATGGACAAACTCAACACCCGCAGCCTGCAGAGTGCGCTTGATCGCACCCGAAACCATCCTGGTATTACCGCTCTTGCTGTTAACCACCAAAGAGCACGTCATAGTCACGTTGCCTCGTATCCCCCAAAACTAAAGCCACTAATGCAATTTATTAGATGACTATCTTAGTACTAACGTGACAGATGTAAACCACCGTCTGTCGATTGATTAATTTGCCCCACGGGCTTGCTTACTGGGCAAACTGGCTGCGGTAGAGTTCGGCGTAGAAGCCGCCTGCCGCTAGCAGCTCGTCGTGCGTGCCGCGCTCGATAATCTGGCCGTCGCGCATGACCAGAATGCAGTCGGCGTTGCGAATCGTGCTCAGGCGATGCGCCACGACAAAGCTCGTACGGCCGGCCATGAGCTCGTCGAATGCCGTCTGCACCTGCAGCTCGGTACGCGTATCGATGCTCGACGTTGCCTCGTCCAGCAGCAGAATCGCCGGATCGGTGAGCATAACGCGCGCAATGCACAGCAGCTGTTTTTGACCCTGGCTAAACGTGCCGCCGTCCTCGCCGATGACCGTATCGTAGCCGCCTGGCAGCTGCACGATAAACTTGTGCGCATGCGCGCGCTTGGCAGCTTCGATAACCTGCTCGCGCGTGGCGTCGGGACAGCCGTAGGCGATGTTTTCCGCCACCGTGCCCTCGAACAGCCACGTATCCTGCAACACCATGCCAAAGGCATGGCGCAGGCTTGCGCGCGTGTAGTCACGCGAAGACCTGCCATCAACCGTGATGTGGCCGGCATCGATATCGTAAAAGCGCAGCAGCAGGTTGATGAGCGTCGTCTTTCCGCAGCCCGTGGGGCCAACAAGGGCAAAGCGCATGCCGGGCTTGGCCTCGATGCAGATGTCCTGCAGCAGCTTGCGGTCGGACACGTAGCTAAAGTCCACATGCTCAAAGGCGACCTCGCCCTGCGGGGCAGCAAGTTCCACGGCATCCGCCGCATCGGGCTCCTGCTCGCGGGCATCGAGCAGCGCAAACATGCGGCGCGCCGAGGCATACGCCGTCTGGATCTGCGTAATGACGTTGGTGACCTCGTTGAACGGCTTGGTGTACTGGTTGGCATAGGACAGGAAGATCTGCACGCCGCCCACCGTAAGCGCCGCGGGCACGCCCGTGATCACGCCCACGCAGCCGATCACAGCGACCACGGCATAGATGATGTTATTGATAAAGCGCGTGCCGGGGTTGGAGAGCGAACCCATAAACTGTGCGCGCTCGCCCGCGGTGTAAAGCTCGGCATTGAGGGCATCGAAGCGCTGCTGGGCGTTGGGACCGTAGGCAAAGGCGTCGACAAGCTTTTGCTCGCCTACGTACTCCTCGATATGACCACCGAGCTGCCCTTGAATACGCTGCTGTGCCGTAAAGCTTTTGTTGGAGAGCTTGGCAATAGCACCGGCTGCAAAAATGGAAAGCGGCGTGACGAGCACCACCACGAGCGTCATGGTCAGGTTGATGGAAAGCATAAACGCGAGCGTGCCCACGATGGTAATAACACCGGTAAAGAGTTGCGTGAAGCCCTGCAGCAGGCCGTCACCCACCTGGTCGACATCGTTGACCACGCGGCTCATGAGGTCGCCGTGAGCATGGCTGTCGATAAAGCTGAGCGGCATGCGGCTGAGCTTGTCGCTCGCCTCCACGCGCATGTCGCGCACCGTTTCGTAGGACAGGCGGTTGACGCAGTAGCCCTGCAGCCACTGGAAGGCCGCGGCTCCCACCACGACGAGCGCGAGTTTGGTGACAAGCGGCAGCAGCGCGTCGAAGTCCACCTGCCCGACGGCAACGATCAGGTCGATGCCCTCGCCGATGAGAATGGGCGTGTAGAGCTGCAGAATCACGGAGATGGCGGCACTCACAAACGACGCAACAAACGAAATGCGATGCGGACGAACGTAGCCCATCAGACGGCGAGTCACCGCACCCACGGGATAGCGCTCGGGGTCGCCGGGCTGGCGCGGACCGTCGCCCAGGTCGTTGAGGTTATCGTTACCGGACACGTTGGCCGTCATCGTGGCGACCGAACCGGAGGAAGTGTACGGATTCATTTAGCAGCCCTCCTTTGCGCAAATGGATGCCGGGGCAGTCGGGGCGGACGCGGGGCTTAGGGTGGACGCGGGCGCCGGAGTGGGCGCGGGCGCTGTGCTCCCCCGCTGGCCCTCAAGCTCCTCGCGGCGCAGCTGCGACTGGCAAATCTCGCGATAGAGCCGACAGGTCGCATAGAGCTCGTCATGTGTGCCCAGGCCGGCAACCGAGCCGTGGTCGAGCACGCAGATCACGTCGGCATCGCGCACGGTCGAGACGCGCTGGCTCACAATCACCGTGGTCAGCGGCAGCCCGCCCTTGGCGGCACCGCGCATGCTGCGCTCGCGAATGGCATGGCGAAGCGCCGCGTCGGTCTTAAAGTCGAGCGCCGACGCGGAGTCATCCATGATCAATATCTGAGGCGAACCAACCAAGGCACGCGCGATAGTCAGGCGCTGACGCTGGCCACCGCTAAAGTTCTTGCCGCCCGCCTCGACCGGGGCGTCTAAGCCCTGCGGCTTGTTGCGCACGAACTCGCTGGCCTGCGCCATGTCGAGTGCCACCCAGAGCTCCTCGTCGGTCGCAGCTTCATCGCGCCAGGTCAGGTTGCTGCGGATGGAGCCGCTCACCAGCGATGCGCGCTGCGGAACGGTCGCGACCACACGGCGCAGCTGGTCGAGCGGCCAGGTGCGCACGTCGACGCCCATCACGCTCACGCTGCCGGTGCTCGCATCGTACAGGCGCGGGATGAGCGAGACGAGCGTGGACTTGCCGCTACCCGTACCGCCGATAATGCCGAGCGTCTTGCCCAGCGGGAGTTCCAGCGTCACATCGTTGACAGCATTGGCCGCGCCAGCGCCAAACGAGAAGCTCGCATGGCTCAAGCTCAGCGCGGGAACTGAAGCGACATTGCCCGGCTTGGGCAGCGCGACCGGCTGGTTGCCCTCGTCAGCGATGCCCGGCACGCAATTGAGCACCTCGTTGATACGCGACGCGCTGGCGCTCGCCTTGGTAAAGACCACGACCAGGTTGGCGACGTACACGATGGAGGTCAGGGTCTGCGTCATGTAGTTCACAAACGCCATGACCTGGCCCTGCGTAAGCTCGCCCACGCTGACCTGGATGCCGCCCACCCACAGGATGGCGCACACGCCCAGGTTCATCACCAAAAACGTGACGGGGTTGAGAATCGACGAGAGCTTGCCCACCGCGATGGCAGTATTGGCCTGGTCGTCGGCGGCCTGCGCAAAGCGCTCGCGCTCGTGATCTTCGCGCACGAAGGCGCGAACCACGCGGGCGCCCGAAAGGCCCTCGCGGCAGATAAGCGCGATGCGGTCGAGCTTTGCCTGCAGCTGCTTGTAGTACGGAATGCAGCGCGCCATGACAACCCAGAACACCAGGCCAATGGCGGGCGTGCAGATCAAAAAGATGATGCCGAGCTTAAGGTCGATGGCAAGGGCCGCGCACATGGAGCCCACCGCTAGAAAGGGCCAGCGGATGAGCATGCGCACGCCCAGCGCCACAGCGAGCTGGACCTGGTTAACGTCGTTGGTAATGCGCGTGATGAGCGACGGCGTGCCAAAGCGGTCGAGCTCGGCATAGCTCAGCTTGTTGATGTGCTGGTAGAGTGCGCCGCGAATGTCAGTACCCATGCCCTGCGAGGTGAGCGCCGCCATCTTCTGGCAAACAAGCGTAAACGAGATGCCGATTACAGCCATGGCGGCGAGCACCATGCCGTAGCGGACGACGGCACTCACGTCGTGCGCACCGATACCTTTATCGATCATCTGGGCAATCACCAGCGGCGTCAGCAGGTCAAAGATCACTTCAATCAACTTGCACGCAGGGCCAATCACCATATACCGGCGAAACTTACCACCAAAACGCCTGAGCAGCTCAATCATAAAAAGGCGCTCCCTATCATCATCTCAATTCAATCTGATTCATGATAGTACGGAGAACCCTGGAGATGCGTAAGCAACTCGTTACAGATGTAAGGGCAACGGTCACTAGCGCCCAAGGCACGTAGCAGCCGATGTTTTGGCAACGCCAGCGAGCGGCATAACGCCGGGGATTCAATTATCAGATAAATGTGACCCTTCAGGCGGTTTTGGTCGGCTACCCGCGGGTGCCGGCAGGGCGCTTGGTAGTCGAGCGATCCCGCAGGCGAAGCCGAGGACCAGCGAGACACCAAGCGCCCTGCCGGCACTCGCGGGTAGCCGCGGCACCAAAAAAACGCCTGCGCACTCGATGGATTCGGATGCCCGACAGAGGCTCCTTATGGCTGCTTCCTTCCGGACCTGACCAGATTCGGAACATGTCGTCATCCGAACCCATCGAACGCGCTAGGCGCTCGATATATCTTACCCGCTCCCGCCCGATGGGGCAAGGTAGCTAATTTGGGACGGGGCTTTTTGACTACTTGGGCAATCAGATCGACAGGTAGTCAAATAAGCCCCGTCCCAAAAAGACTGGTCTGCTGCCGTGCCACAAAAGGGGCCTATCTACTACGTTTAGGCCGCAGGGGTCAACCATAGCCGGCTTTTTCGAAAATCGGCAAGCTTTCTACCTGCGGTTTTAATTTCACAAAATCCGGGATGGTCAAGGGCGCTCGGCTAAACGTAGTAGATGGCCGCATTTCATGGCGGACGGTCCGACCCAAGGCCCAAGGCGACCAGCCTCGGATAGCCATTCTCGAAGTTGCGGTGGAATAGTTCCTGTTTTTGCCGCCTGAGCCGCCAAACAGGAACTATTCCACCGCAACTTATAGGGAGTTGGGTTTTAGAGGCGGGCGAGGTCGTAGGCTTGGGCGGCTGCTTCACCGGCGCAGATGAGGTTGGTTGTGGCTTCCTGGGGGTCGAGCGCTTGGTCAAGAGGCATGGGCCTGCGGCAGACCGGCAGGACCAAGTCGATGCCCTGACCATACACCGCATCCAAATTATCCGCACGACCGCCCACGACGGCGACTACCGGCTTGCCATAGCGATTGGCACGGCGGGCCACGCCCACCGGCGCCTTGCCGGCAGCGGATTGCTCGTCCATGTTGCCCTCGCCTGTAATGACCAGGTCGACATCGCGCACGCGCTCGTCAAACCCAATCAGATCGAGCACCGTCTCCACGCCCGAACGCAACTCAGCACCGAGCGCCAGCAGCGCGGCGCCCAAGCCACCTGCCGCGCCCGCGCCAGGCACGCCGAGCACCGAGCCAAATGTCCGCACGCCCTCGGGCACGCGCAACAACCCCTGAGCCCGCACCCCGGTAATCGCCGCATCGAGCAGGCGGCCGTAGCCGACCATCCAACTGTCGTACCTGCCCAGCGCTTCGACATCGTCTGTCGGCAGGCCCTTTTGCCCGCCAAACACTGCAAGTGCCCCACGACGCCCCACGAGCGGGTTCTCGACATCAGAGAGCACGACGATACGCGCGCTATTCAGCGCCCGAAGCGCCGGTGCCAAATCGATACTCGCCACCTGCTCAAGCCCCGCGAGACCAGGGGCGACATCGCAGCCCTGATCATCGACCACACGCGCGCCCAGCGCCTGCAGCATGCCGGCGCCACCGTCGTTGGTGGCACTGCCGCCCAGACCAATATAGATAGTCTTTGCCCCAGTACGAACCGCTCGAAGCATGAGCTCGCCCACGCCATAGGTCGTAGCGGCCAACGCCGCCGGCTCTGTGCAAGGCGAATACCCAATACCCGCCGCCTCGGCCATCTCGATTACAGCCGACTCGTACTCGCCGTCCACCAGCATCCGGGCAGACACACAGTCGCCCAGAGGGCCTGCGACTTCACATGCCACGACCTCACCGCCGCACGCGGCAACGGCATCGAGCGTTCCCTCGCCGCCATCCGCCAGCGGCAGCGCGCTTACCTGGGCATCGGGCCACACGCGGCGCACACCTTCGGCAACGGCCTCCTCCGCCTGCGCGCTCGAAACGCTGCCCTTAAAGGAGTCGATCGCCAGCTGCACACGGCGGGGCCGGCGGCACGCGGCACCAAAATCGACCGCCCCAACGGCAGTATCTTCGACACCCGCAAGCGCCTCGGCGTGGGCGGTATGCGCCTCAAGATCGGCCCCACAACCGCAGCCAGCACCATCGGTGCCACGCAGCCCACTAAAATAACCGCTCAGCACCGCGCGGCACTCGTCTGCCAGCACGCCGGCGGTCACATTAAACCGATGATTCAGGCGCGAATCGGCATTGAGGTCGTATAGCGACCCCAGAGCGCCCGCTTTAGCATCGGCCGCGCCGTACACGCAGCGCCCCACGCGCGCGTTAACCATAAGCCCCGCGCACATGCAGCAGGGCTCGAGCGTCACGTAGACCGTACAATCGGAAAGACGCCAGCGTCCAAGCGACTGAGCGGCGGCGCACAGGGCCGAAAACTCGGCATGCGCCGAAGGATCCTGGTCGAGCTCGCGGCGATTATGCGCCCGCGCGACAATCTCGCCGTCGCGCACCACTACGGCTCCGATGGGCACCTCGCCCACCGCAGCGGCGGCGCGCGCCTCGGCCAGCGCCTCACGCATGAACTTCTCATCGATTTCGGTGATCGTCATCGTTCGCCTTCCCTGTTGCAAATCCAAAACGATGCTATCATTACGACTCACGGAGAGATGGCAGAGCGGTTGAATGCGGCGGTCTTGAAAACCGTTGAGCGCGAGAGCGTTCCGGGGGTTCGAATCCCCCTCTCTCCGCCACTCCTAGTGATGCACCGGTGTCATGGTCCGCTC
Source organism: Collinsella sp. (assembly GCA_048472015.1). Taxonomy (GTDB): domain Bacteria; phylum Actinomycetota; class Coriobacteriia; order Coriobacteriales; family Coriobacteriaceae; genus Collinsella. The sequence goes on from DBGAZC010000073.1 coordinate 6,913, forward strand.
AAACAGTGCATCGACCACATCGGCTATCTCAGGTCGACGCTCAAGATCGTGGCCCGATTCCCACCATATCGTGAAAAGTCGAATAATACCGCCGGCGACAAACTCAGACGTCGTCTCGAGTGACACGGGGGCCAGGGCATCCTCGGCAAGCACGTTCATCACACGC
>DBGAZC010000074.1:0-1798 GCA_048472015.1 Collinsella sp.
CGCTCGCGGAACTTATCGGTCTGGCCGCGGAGCTCCTCCTCGGTCATCTTCTCAAACTGGGGCTCAAGACCGTTGATCTGGTCGACGATCTTGTAGTAGCGCTTAAGGTCCTTATCGGATCCAAAGGACAGCAGCTTTGACATGAATCCCATGTGGTTTTCCTTTTTGGCCATCGCCCACGCCGTGCAGCTGCGGGCGAGTTAAACACAGATGATTGTACTTTAGCCAAACAAGGCGCGGCCTATACGGTCGACCTCGACCGCCACGTAATAACTACGACCAACCTGCCAAAAGGGGACTGGTTTATTTTGGCAGTTTTTATCTGGGCAAACGCCGCCTCTCTGCCATTTGGTGCAATGGGGGCAGGTTGGTTTGCACCAATAAAAAGAAAAGGACCGCGCACCCAAACGGATGCACGGCCCTTATGCCATGAATGCGAGTGATTCCGCGGCGAGCTATTTACTCAGCAGCCTCGGTGGTCTCGGCCTCGGCAGCGGTCTCCTCGACGGGAGCCTCTGCGGGAGCCTCGGCGGCCTGCTTGGCAGCCTCCTCGGCAAACTTAGCGGCACGCTTAGCCTTCTCGGCAGCCTTAGCCTCAGCGGCGGCCTTGCGAGCGGCCTCGGCCTCAGCAGCCTTGGCGGCCTTGGCAGCCTTGGCCTCCTCAGCCTTCTTGAGCTGGGCGGCAGCGGCGCCACCGAACTTGTCGGCGAAGCGCTGGACGCGCCCACCGGTGTCGACGAACTTCTGCTGGCCGGTGTAGAACGGATGGCACTCGTTGCAAAGCTCGACCTTCATCTCGGACACGGTAGCGTGCGTCTTGAAGGTGTTGCCGCAGGAGCACGTCACCGTGCACTCGACATACTGGGGATGGATACCCTGCTTCATGGTAGGACTCCTTATTGGTCAGGCGCTGGTTACCGATCAGCGCATAAGGCGTCTTGGTTTCCGACCAAGACAACAAACTTGGCTATGGTACCACGGCGCCGCGTGTCCCACAAAAGGTTCACGGTCTTTTCGGAACGACACGAATCTGACCCATCGAAACACATCTCCACCGTTCCTTCAACTGGGAAAATGCCGTCCCCGGGGCCTGAGAAGGGCCCCGGGGACGTTCGACTGACTGCGGGAACGGCCTTTCCGCTCAATGTGTTCGGCTGAGATCGGAAATCAACCAAACTGAACTAGGTTCAGTTGACATGGTTAAAAACGGGGGCGACGCTTTTGCGTCGCCCCTCGTCCCAGCCGGTTGCTTTAGTTGTACACACGGTAGTTACACTTGAACTGGGTTATGTGTCCATAGTTGGAGCGGTACCAACCCGACGTATAGCTGATTGCCTCTGCGCCTAGATAGTCGTAGCCCTTGTTGTAGCGAAGCTGACGGTAGGTCGTGTCGTACTCTGCTACGTAAAACGTGTCTCCAGAGAAGGCTTTGTACCGGTCCTTAACCGTCGAAGCCATGTACGCGGGTTCGACATCGCCTTTCTCCCCGTTGAGCGCATAGACGGGTGCCGCGATTCCGCATAAAGCCGTTGCCACGAGGATGGCGTAGACAGCCATGCGCGACGCATTGGACTTCAGCTGTTCAAATAGTTTCATGTCATTCACGTCGCTCGTATGTATCGAGGTATTCCTGCTTGAGCGTCTGCGAGGACGACTTGATCTTTTCCACGAGCGTGCCGGCCTCGATGAAGTAGAACGAGTTGGTGAGGTCTGCCAGGTCGTCGAGCAGATGGCTTGAAATGAGCACGCTTCGTCCCCGCGCCACCTCGCTGCGCATCGCGTCGCAGGAGGTTTTCCG
>DBGAZC010000075.1:0-53091 GCA_048472015.1 Collinsella sp.
GAACCTAAACTCTCAGAGATAAGAAATCTTATATGAATTGACTTAGATTTTGTATATTCCGGCCCATAAGGGGATACACTACATCCTGAAAGACAAGCCGAAGCACCGCGCGGTAGACCGCCGAGGCGGCGCGAACGCACAAGAGAGAGGGAATTTCTAATGGGTAAGATTCTTGGTATCGACCTTGGTACTACTAACTCCGCAATGGCCGTTCTCGAGGGCGGTTCTCCGACCATTATCGTGAACGCCGAGGGCGACCGCACCACTCCGTCCGTCGTGGGCTTCCGTGCCGACGGCGACCGCGTCGTGGGTAAGGCCGCTAAGAACCAGGCTGTCACCAACCCCAAGAACACCGTGTTCTCCATCAAGCGCTTCATGGGCCGCAAGTACTCCGAGTGCACCTCCGAGATCAAGACCGTGCCGTATGAGGTCAAGGAGGGCCAGGGTGGCCGTGCCGTCGTCGACATCGAGGGCAAGGACTACACCGCCGAGCAGGTGAGCGCCATGACGCTCGCGAAGATGAAGGCTGACGCCGAGAAGTATCTGGGCGAGACCGTCACCGACGCCGTCATCACCGTCCCGGCCTACTTCAACGACGCCCAGCGTCAGGCCACCAAGGATGCCGGTAAGATCGCCGGCCTCAACGTCAAGCGTATCGTCAACGAGCCGACCGCTGCTGCTTTGGCCTATGGCCTGGACAAGCAGGGCACCGACCAGCGCATCCTGGTCTTCGACTTGGGCGGCGGCACCTTCGACGTCTCCATCCTCGATCTCGCTGACGGCGTGTTTGAGGTTCTGTCCACCTCGGGCGACAACCACCTGGGCGGCGACGACTGGGATCAGCGTGTCATCGACTGGATGGCCGACAAGTTCCAGCAGGAGAACGGCGTCGACCTGCGTCAGGACCCCATGGCCCTGCAGCGTCTGAAGGAGGCCGCCGAGAACGCCAAGAAGGAGCTCTCCGCCGCCCAGCAGACCACCATCAACCTGCCGTTCATCACCATGAACCAGTCCGGCCCGCTGCACCTCAACTACACGCTGACTCGCGCCGAGTTCGAGAAGATCACCCGCGACCTGCTCGAGCGCTGCAAGCAGCCTGTCACCAACGCCCTGCGCGACGCTAAGCTCAAGCTCTCCGATCTGACCGAGGTCATCCTCGTCGGCGGCTCCACCCGTATGCCCGCCGTCCAGGAGCTCGTCAAGACCATGACCGGCAAGCAGCCCAACATGTCCGTGAACCCCGACGAGGTCGTTGCCGACGGCGCTGCCGTCCAGGGCGGCGTGCTCACCGGCGACGTCGAGGGCATCCTGCTGCTCGACGTTACTCCGCTGTCGCTGGGCGTCGAGACCATGGGCGGCATCATGACCAAGATGATCGACCGCAACACCACGATCCCGACCTCCAAGACCGAGGTTTACTCCACCGCTGCCGACAACCAGACCAGCGTCGAGATCAACGTGCTCCAGGGCGAGCGCGAGCTTGCCCGCGACAACAAGTCGCTCGGTAAGTTCCAGCTGACCGGTATCCCGGCTGCCCGCCGCGGCGTGCCGCAGATCGAGGTTACCTTCGACATCGACGCCAACGGCATCGTCAAGGTCTCCGCTAAGGACAAGGGCACCGGCAAGGAGCAGCAGATCACCATTTCCGGCTCCACCGCTCTGTCCGACGACGAAGTCGATCGCATGGTCAAGGACGCCGAGGCTCATGCCGAGGAGGACAAGAAGCAGAAGGAAGAGGTCGAGGTCCGCAACCAGACCGATAGCCTGTGCTACTCCACCGAGCAGACCCTCAACGAGCTCGGTGACAAGGTTTCCGCCGACGTGAAGTCCAAGGCCGAGGCCGCTATCGCCGACGCAAAGAAGGCGCTCGAGGGCTCTGACGTCGAGGCTATCAAGGCCGCCGGCGAGTCCCTGCAGTCCGTGGCCTACGAGCTGGCCCAGGTTGTCTACGCCGACGCTCAGCAGCAGACCGACGGTGCCGCCGGCACCCAGCCTGCCGACGATGACGTGGTCGACGCCGACTACGAGGTTGTGGACGACGAGGACAAGTAATCATGTCCGCCCGTAAAGCTCGCACGGAGGTGGCTGCCGCTGGCGCCGCCCCCGTTGACTCTGAGGAGAAGGACGTGAAGATTCCCGTAGAGGCCGTCGACGATACCGAGGCCAACGAGGCCGAGGCCGCCGAGGCTGCCGAGAACCAGGTAGAGGATTCCAACAAGGAGGCGACGATGACCGAGGACGAGATGGTGGAAGCCGCTATCCGCGCCGGTGAGGAAGCCGCCGACAACGACTTTAAGCTCAAGTTCGAGCAGGCCCAAAAGGAGCTTGCCGACGTGCGCAACGAGCTCGATGCTGCGGCAGAGGCTCAGAAGGCCGCCGAGGACAAGGCGAAGGACGCCACCGAGCGTACCGCCCGTCTGCAGGCCGACTGGGAGAACTTCCGTCGCCGCACCGCCAATGAGCGTATCGCCGAGCGCGAGCGCGCGACCGAGAAGCTTGTCACCGCGCTGTTGCCGGTGATTGACGATATCGAGCGCGCGATCGACCATGCCCGCAGCCAAGAGCTTTCCGACGACTTTAAGCAGTTCGTCGATGGCGTTGACGCGGTACATGCCAAGCTGCTCGACGTGTTTGCGCACGAGGGCGTTGAGCCCATCGACCCCAAGGGCGAGGCGTTCGATCCGCTCGAGCACCAGGCTGTGGGTCGCGTCGAGGACGCATCGCAGTACGACGAGACCGTCAACGACGTGTACCAGAAGGGCTACCGCATGGCGGATCGCATCCTGCGTTCCGCGATGGTGACGGTGACCTACGGTGGCGAGAAGCGCCCCGCATCGGAGCCCGAAGCGGCGCCCGAGGATGCTTCGGCCGATACGGCCGAGAGCACCGAGGAGTAATTGAGAAGGGCCCCGGGGCAACACCCGGGGCCCTTTCTGGCCTAGTGCCATATGAAAGCATGAGCCGCCGCCCGCTGGGCGGCGGATGAAACAGGAGAGGAGCTACGATGGCTGCAGGCAAAACCTTCTATGACATCCTGGGCGTATCCAAGAGCGCCTCCGACAAAGAGATCAAGAGCGCGTTTCGTAAGCTCGCGCAAAAATATCACCCCGATGCCGGCGGCGACGAGGCCAAGTTCAAGGAGATCAGCGAGGCCTACGAGACGCTTTCGGACGAGAAGAAGCGCAAAGAGTACGACCAGATGCTCATGTTTGGCGGCATGCCGGGCGCAGGCGGCGCGTATAGCGGCGGTTACGGTGCCGGCGCGGGCGCCAGCGGCTGGGGCGACATCTTCGACAGCATCTTTAGCGGCAACGGCGCCTGGGGCAGCGATTGGGGCTCGGGCTTTGCCGGGGCCGCGGGCGCTGCCGGTGCGGGCGCGGGCCGCAACCGCGCGCGCAAGGGCGGCGACCTGTCGCTGACTGTCGACGTAACTGCCGAGGACGCGTTTCGCGGCGTGACGCACAAGGTCACCTATCGCATTCCCTCGACAGGCGAGCAGCAGACCATTACGGTCTCGGTGCCCGCGGGCGCGGTCGACGGCGGCAAGCTACGCTACAAGCGTCGCGGCGAGTATGGCGTTGCGGGTGGCGAGCGCGGCGACCTGGTCGTGATCACGCATGTGGAGGAGCACCCGCTGTTTAAGCGCAAAGGCGCCGACGTGACCATGGAGGTACCGGTCTCGGTCTACGAGGCGGCGCTCGGCTGCACGGTGGACGTGCCCACGCCCGGCGGTGCGACGGTCCGTTTGAAAGTGCCCGCGGGTACCCAGACGGGCAAGAAGTTCCGCTTTAAGGAGATGGGAGCGCCCGACGTTAAGCACCGTGGCCGTACGGGCGCGCTGCTCGTCGAGATCAAGGTGCAGGTCCCCACGAACCTATCCGATGACGAACGCGATGCCATGACCAAGCTGCGCGAGGCCGACACGCGCGACTATCGCGAGAAGGTCAACCGTTACAAGGCGACGTACTAGGGCGGTCGCGGCGCACGCCCGCGCCCGCGGGCTTATGATGGACGATAACGAGACGGAAAGGGGTCAGGTAGCATGGCCGAGGACAATAGGAACAAACCGCTGTACATGATCAGCGTGGCGGCCGAGCTGACCGGCATGCATCCGCAGACTCTGCGCGTCTACGAGTCCAAGGGCCTGGTGAATCCTCAGCGCTCGGGCGGTAACACGCGCCTGTATTCGCGTGCCGATATCGAGCGTCTGGAACTCATCAACCAGCTGACCGACGAGGGCATCAACCTTGCCGGTGTGGTGCGTATCCTCGATATGAAGGAGCGCGCCGAGGAACGCGAGCGCGAGAACGAGAAGCTCCGCGCCCGCGTGCGCCAGCTCGAGGACGAGCTGCACGAGTACAAGATGCAGAAGAAGATCACCGCCCTGGCCCCGCGCGATGGCTCGGTTAACCCCGAGCAAGTCATGCGCAAGCTGCTGGGTGCCGGAGGAGATCTCTAGGTTACGCCGTTCTGCCGAACGGCGTAACGGCTCGACGCTGCGCGACGTCCAGAGCGACAATTTGTCATTCAAAAGGCAAGGCATGACCAGAAGGTCTATGCCTTGCCTTTTTCATGCCAACTTGTTCGCTCTGGACGTCGCTCGCTGTCCGTCCTCAACCTGCGACGTCGCTTTGGCTGGCACTTTGGGACACTCCTTGTTAGGAGAGTGATGCAAGGGGCTCGTCCTTTACTTTACCGAGATAAAGTGAACGTGCAGATTCGTAACCCACTCGCAACTGTTCTATGGCACGATATTGAATGAATGTATGCTATGCGCCCGAGCCTTTCGGGCAGAGTGGGAGACAGTATGGTTAAGCTGTACGAGGACGGCATCTACCTGCGCGGTGGCAGCGAGGTCGTGCCCGCGGCCGAGGCTGCCGAGCGCGGTATTACGCAGACGCCCGAGGATGCCAAGCGTGGCACCATCGCGTATTCGATCCTTCAGGCACACAACACGTCCGGCGACCCCGAGGCGCTCAAGATTCGCTTCGATGCCATGGCGAGCCACGACATCACCTTTGTCGGCATCATCCAGACGGCGCGCGCCTCGGGCATGGAGCAGTTCCCGCTGCCCTACGTGCTTACCAACTGCCATAACTCGCTGTGCGCCGTGGGCGGCACCATCAACGAGGACGACCATGTCTTTGGCCTTTCCGCGGCCAAGAAGTACGGCGGCATCTTCGTTCCGCCGCACATCGCCGTCATCCACTCCTTTATGCGTGAGAACTTCGCCGGCTGCGGCAAGATGATCTTGGGCTCCGACTCGCACACCCGCTACGGCGCTCTGGGCACCATGGCCGTGGGCGAGGGCGGTGGCGAGCTGGCAAAGCAGCTGCTGCGCGACACCTACGACGTTGCCTATCCCGGCGTCGTCGCCATCTACCTCACGGGCGCCCCGCGTCCCGGCGTCGGCCCGCACGACGTGGCGCTCGCCATCATCCGTGTCGTCTTTGCCAAGGGTTACGTTAAGAACAAGGTCATGGAGTTCGTGGGCCCCGGTATCGCGAGCATGACGACCGACTACCGCAACGGCGTCGACGTCATGACCACCGAGACCACCTGCCTGTCGAGCATCTGGGCCACCGACGAGGACACGCACGCGTTTTTGACCATGCACGGCCGCGGCGACGACTACCGCGAGCTCAAGCCCGCCGATGTTGCCTACTACGACGGCTGCGTCGAGGTCGATCTGTCGAGCATCAAGCCCATGATCGCGCTGCCGTTCCATCCTTCCAACGGCTTTGAGATTGACGAGCTCAACGAGAACCTCGAGGACATCCTGCATGAGGTGGAGCTTGAGGCCGTCAAGATCGGCGAGGGCAAGACGCACTTTAGTCTGCTCGACAAGATCATCGACGGCAAGCTGCACGTGCAGCAGGGCGTTATCGCCGGCTGCTCGGGCGGCAACTACGACTCCGTGGTCCAGGCTGCCCGCGTGCTCAAGGGCGCCAACACCGGTTGCGGCGAGTTCTCGCTGTCGGTCTATCCCACGAGCCAGCCCGTGGCACTCGAGCTTACACGCCGCGGCTACATCTACGACCTTATGGAGGCCGGCGCGATTGTGCGCACGGCATTCTGCGGCCCGTGCTTCGGCGCCGGCGACACGCCTGCCAACAACGGTCTGTCCATCCGCCACACCACGCGCAACTTCCCCAACCGCGAGGGTTCCAAGCCGGGCAATGGCCAGCTGAGCGCCGTGGCCCTGATGGACGCTCGCTCCATTGCGGCGACGGCTGCCAACGGCGGCGTCCTGATGCCGGCGACCGACCTGCCCGAGGAGACTTGGGACGAGGCCTGCGAGTACACCTTTGACGACGCGCCGTACAAAAAGCGCGTGTATTGGGGCTTTGGCAAGGCGGAGCCTGCCGACGAACTGGTCGAGGGTCCCAACATCAAGCCGTGGCCCGCGATGGAGCCCCTCGGCGACGATATCCTGCTCAAGGTGTGCTCTAAGATCATGGACCCGGTCACCACGACTGACGAGCTCATTCCTTCGGGCGAGACGAGCTCCTTCCGCTCCAACCCGCTGGGCCTGGCAGAGTTTACGCTGAGCCGCCGCGACCCGGCCTACGTGGGCCGTTCCAAGGAGGTCGACGCCGTGGAGAAGCGCCGCGTGGCTGGCGAGTCCGCGGGTGACCTGGCAGCACTCGATGCCGAGCTTGCCAGCGTGTTTGAGGCACTGGCAGGCGCGGGTGTCGCGGCCGATGCCAAGGCGACCGAGTACGGCTCCATGCTCTATGCCAAGAAGCCCGGTGACGGTTCTGCCCGCGAGCAGGCCGCGAGCTGCCAGCGCGTAATTGGCGGCCTGGCCAACATCGTCCACGAGTACGCCACCAAGCGCTATCGCTCCAACGTGATGAACTGGGGCATGGTGCCCTTCCAGATGGAGGCCGAGCCCAGCTTTGAGGTGGGCGACTACGTTTTTGTGCCGGGTATCCGCGCCGCGCTCGACGGCGACCTGAAGGACATCGTCGCTTACGTGGTTCGCGCCGATGGTGCGGTCGAGCAGATTGAGCTCTACATTGCCGATATGACGGCAGAGGAGCGTGCCATCGTCAAGGCCGGCTGCCTGATCAACTACAACAAGTTCAAGGCCGCTGCCGAGTAACTCTGCTGTACGCCCCTGCCACACCTTTCCCTCGTGCTCACGCGCTTCGCGAGGGTCGCCCGAGGGAAAGGTGTGGCAGGGGCTACCGCGACGTTTTCGTTGGGTCTTGAGGGACGCTAATAAATAGGCTTGCTTGATGCCGCCTCTGTTATCGGGGCGGCTTCTTTTTGTCGAGAACCACCACAAAGGGGACAGGCACCTTTGTGGTGGTCCCGTTTGTCTCGACCTGTAACATCTGGGCCCTATTTGACGAGCGGTTGTTACAGATTGAGACAAACGATCGCCGCCGATCATTTCATCTCAATCTGTAACATCTAGGATCGAAAAGGGCCGCTAGATGTTACAGATCGAGACAGTGGAACATCGGAGCCGAAACCACCACAAAGGTGCCTGCCCGGCGGGACCTTATTTCGATGGGGTCCAGGTTATTTCATCGTCAAATAGCCAAGTGCGTGCCGAGCCACTGTTGCGCGCTGTCTGCGGATCGGGCTCGCAGGTTTGTTCGTAGGCATCCTCGGTACACCGATCCATAAAATCGACGACTGCCGTCTGGTCGCCCTCCATGACGTAGATTACGTCGCCATCCGAGATATAGACCCCCGGTCCTTCATTGTCCACGCAGCCGGGGTCGTATGAGACGTTGCACAATTTGCTCCCGTTTGCCGCATCGAGCTCAAGGGTCGAATAATACCCGCCAACCATTTGGCCGTTCTTGGCTCGATATGTTGCGGCACCGTACCACCGCTTAAACGTCTTGCCTTTGAGTAAACTGGTTGCCTTGCCGATAAGCTGCTCATCTTTGGTGTAGCGCCTGGCCCCAAGTTCGATACGGGGATAGTTGCTGACCCCAAGCGCTGCGGGCGTACCGTCAAAATCGACGGTGATCGAATCGGGTTTGACGATATCGGTGAGGACCTCGATGGGATAGCTTACGGTCTCAACCGCCGCCTGCGTCGCAGAGGCGGGGAGAAATGCGAGATAGATAATTCCTACGCCGACTGCGGTAATCGCAAACGCTAAGACGAGCAGGCCGATATAGGTGGAGCGTTTCACGGCGGGTACCTCGCAAACAGTATGCATTCATTAAGATAAGTGATACCAGCTTACGACAATATTCAAAAGAAAGCGATCGATCGAAATGACGGGGTGAAAAGGCCCTATTGGGTTTCGATTTGACCTCTAATAGGAATATTTGCCCCACTCATTCTGGGCGAGAGGTCAATAATTGAGTCCACGAGTTTTGAGCGATACTCTTCTCACTAAATCTCGATTTGTAACATCTTGGCCGCTAAAAGTGGGCCTGGTGTTACAGATTTAGATTTTCGATTCAGGTGTCTTCTGTTCGTCTCGATTTGTAACAGATAGAGCTCTATTTGCCGAGTAGATGTTACAGATTGAGACAAACGGGTGCCGCTGAACAATTCGTCTCGATCTGTAACATCTGGAGCCAGAAACGGTCGATAGATGTTACAGATCGAGATAACTAGGGGATGAGGTCGCAGCTGGTGAGCGGGTCTGTCCCCTATCTCTTGATCACTCAGAAAATCTTATATATAGAGACTTAGATTTGTGTATAAGATCGCGCAAAGCTGGCAACAATACTTCTCGAACAACGTGAAGCCGCCCCGTAGGGCGGCCGCCCCAAGAGAGGTGATTCCATGAGAATCGATAAGCTAGCAATGACGTCGCGCGAGGCGCTGCAGACCGCCATGAGCACGGCTGCCGATGCGCAGGCCGGCGCGGTGGAGCCGATCCACCTGCTGTCTGCCCTGCTTGGTGCCGGCGAGCGCAATATCTCCGTGATTATCGAGCGCATCGGTGCCGACCCAGCTCAGCTCGCACGTTCCACACAGGATGCCATCGACCACGCGCCCAAGGTTTCGGGCGAGGGTCAGCAGATGGGTCTTTCCAATGAGCTTGTCCGCGTCATCGAGAAGGCCGAGAAAAAGGCCACCAAGATGGGCGACAGCTTTGTGGTGACCGAGCATTTGCTGATGGCGCTTGCCGAGGACAAGGGTGAGGCTGGTCGTGTACTGCGTGACGCTGGCGTGACCAAGGAGCGCATCGAGCAGGTCTACGAGGAGCTGCGTGGCGATGACCGCGTGACGTCTGCCGAGGACAAGACCCAGTTTGAGGCGCTGGAGCAGTACGGCCGCAATATCTGCGACCTCGCCCGTGCCGGCAAGCTCGACCCGGTCATCGGCCGTACCGACGAGATCCGTCGTACCATCCAGGTCCTGTCCCGTCGCACCAAGAACAACCCCGTGCTCATCGGCGAGCCGGGCGTCGGCAAGACGGCCATCGTCGAGGGTATCGCCCAGCGTATCGTGGCCGGCGACGTTCCGAGCACCCTGCGTGACCGCGACCTCATCGAGCTTGACATGAGCGCGCTGGTCGCCGGTGCCAAGTACCGCGGCGAGTTCGAGGACCGCTTGAAGGCCGTGCTCAAGGAGGTACAGAAGTCCGAGGGCAAGGTCATCCTGTTCATCGATGAGCTCCACACCATCGTGGGCGCGGGTGCCACTGAGGGCTCCATGGACGCCGGTAACATCCTCAAGCCGGCGCTCGCCCGTGGCGACCTGCATGCGATCGGCGCGACCACGCTCGACGAATACCGCAAGTACATCGAGAAGGACGCGGCGCTCGCGCGTCGTTTCCAGACCGTTATGGTGAGCGAGCCTACCGTCGAGGACACCATCTCGATCCTGCGTGGCCTCAAGGAGAAGTACGAGATCTTCCACGGCGTGCACATCACCGATAGCGCGCTCGTGGCCGCCGCCGACCTCTCTGATCGCTATATCGCCGACCGCTTCCTGCCCGACAAGGCCATCGACCTGGTCGATGAGGCGGCAAGCCGTCTGCGCATGGAGCTCGACAGCATGCCGGTCGAGATTGACGCCACCACGCGTCAGCTCACCCAGCTGCAGATCGAGGAGCAGGCGCTCATGAAGGAGACCGACGATGCCTCCAGGGAACGTCTGGAGGCTCTGCGCCAGGAGATTGCCGAGGTCCAGGAAAAACTCAACGTGCAAAAGGCTGGCTGGCTCAACCAGAAGAACGCCATCGACCACGTGCAGGAGCTCAAGGGCCAGCTTGACGAGGCCAGGAGCGAAGAGGAGCGCGCAACGCGCAATGGCGATCTGGGCCGTGCGTCCGAGCTGCGCTATTCCGTGATCCCGGGTCTGCAGCAGCAGATTCAGGATTCCGAGGCTGCGCTCGAGGCGCAAAAGCAGCAGGACGGCGAGGGCCTCAACGAACAGGTGACCTCCGATGAGATCGCCGAGGTCGTGAGCGCCTGGACCGGTGTGCCCGTCTCCAAGATGATGCAGGGCGAGCTCGACAAGCTGAAGGGCCTGGAGGGCGAGCTGCATAAGCGCGTCATCGGCCAGGACGAGGCGGTCTCCGCCGTCGCCGCAGCTGTGCGCCGCAGCCGTGCGGGCCTCTCCGATCCAGACAAGCCCATCGGCAGCTTCTTCTTCCTGGGCCCCACCGGCGTGGGCAAGACCGAGCTCGCCAAGGCGCTTGCCGAGTGCCTGTTCGACGACGAGCGCGCGCTCGTGCGTATCGACATGTCCGAGTACATGGAGAAGTTCAGCGTCCAGCGTCTGATCGGTGCGCCCCCGGGATACGTGGGTTATGACGAGGGCGGCCAGCTCACCGAGGCCGTGCGCCGTCGTCCGTACTCCGTAATCTTGCTCGACGAGATGGAGAAGGCCCATCCGGATGTCTTCAACGTGCTGCTGCAGGTGCTCGACGACGGCCGCCTGACCGATGGCCAGGGTCGCCAGGTGTCCTTCAAGAACACGATTATCATCATGACGTCTAACGTGGGTTCCAAGGCTATCGCCGAGCTTTCCGGCAAGGACGAGGAGGAGATGCGCCATCAGGTCGACGCGGCCATGGCTCAGACCTTCCGCCCCGAGTTCCTCAACCGTATCGACGATATCGTGGTGTTCCATCCGCTCGGCATGGCGCAGATTGAGAAGATTGTCGACATCCAGCTTGCCGACGTCCGCGCGCGTCTGGCCAAGGAGCGCATGACGCTTGCCATCACCCCGGCGGCCAAGCAGATGCTCGCCGTGGGCGGCCTGGACCCCGTGTTTGGCGCCCGTCCGCTCAAGCGTCTGGTTCAGCGCGAGGTCGTGGATGCCATCGCCGCCGCTATCATCGACGGCACGGTGCGCGAGGGCGATCAGGTGACGGTCGATGTCGACAAGGACGGCGGCTTTACCGTCGTGTGCGACAATACGCCGGCGGCCACCTACGAGGTCCCCGACGCCGAGTAGATTTTTGGGAGATGCCTTAAAACCTGCCAGTCGTCTCTAAACGCCAAGGGCGGCGGATCCAATTGGGTCCGCCGCCCTTTTTCGTGCGACAATCGATGATGTTGAGCGGATGCGATGCAAGGAGCTATGCAGATGAAAGACGAGAACAAGACGAACGCACCGGCGGCTGAGGCAGTGCCCGCCGCACCCAAGCCTGCGCCTAAACCGGCGCCCAAGCCGCGCGACCCCTACATCCGCGCCGAGAACGAGGACGACGACGGCTACGATCCCTACAGCGATCGCCGCCCCGAGCGCGAGCCGATGTTCGAAGCCGACCCGTGGCGCTGAGTGCCACCCAAAAGGCCACCAATAAGTTGCGGTGAAATAGGGACTGTTTTGCGGTTTGACCAGCAAAAACAGCCCCTATTTCACCGCAACTGCGTTAGGGATTTTTCTACAGGGGGAGGGTAGTCAAAAAAGCCCCGTCCCAAATCGACTGTCCAGGGAGTCGCATTCGAGCTTGGTTGTCCTCTCAGCCACTCGGCATCCTTCGAGCAGTAATAGTGAAAAAACTTGCTTAAGTGTTAATCAAGTCAGACATAATCTTGCTCTCTAATTAATCAAGAATCGCTATAATTTTGATTAGATAGAGAGCAAGATTGGAGAATCATGGCATTCAACGACTTGATCGCCCAGAAAATAAAGGACTTTGAACAGCAGGGGGTTCCGCAGGTCTTTGAGCGAGACCTTGATCTAGGAAACCCACAGGAGCCAAAGCGCGACAACATCGTAAATGTGATTGTGGGGGCCCGCCGTTGTGGAAAGACGTATCGCCTGTATCAGGAGATGCGGCGGCTTCAGAGCCGGGGCGTCGAGCTTGACCGGATGCTTTACTTCAATTTTGAGGATGAGCGCTTGCGCCCGTATGAGCCATCGCTGCTGGCGGACGTGCTCGACACGTTCTATGCGCTGTATCCTGTTGCTCGAACCGAGGGCGCTTACATTTTCTTTGACGAGATCCAGGAAATTCCCGAATGGGGTGCGTTTCTGCGGCGTGTAGTCGATACGGAGAAAGCGACCGTCTATGTGACGGGATCTTCTTCCAAGATGCTGTCCTCAGAACTTAAGAGCGAGTTCAGGGGTCGTTCTCTTGTGCGAGAGCTTTTTCCGTTGAGTTTTTCGGAATACGTTCGATATAAGACGGGGAGCGTTCCCGAGCCAGATGCGACCTTTTCCCCGAGCGATGCAGCGCTGCTTCGACATCATCTGATCGGGTATCTTGAACAAGGGGGATTCATCGCGACACTTGAGCAGACGCCTGCAGACGCGATTCAGCTGCTACAGGAATATGCTTCGCGAACGGTCGCCATGGACGTCGTTGAACGTTACGACGTCAAGAACCCTCGCCTGGCATCGCTGTTCTTGACGCGGTGTATGGCATCTTCGGGACGAGAGCTGTCAGTGAACAAAGTGTACAACGAGTTCAAGAGCAGACAGATACCCGTCAGTCGTAATTCGCTCAGCGATTTACTTGAGTATTATGAGGACGCCTACCTGTTATTTTCTGTGCCGGAGTTCACGCGTTCACTGGCAAATAACATGCGGTCTGCGTCTAAGGTCTACGCTGTCGACCCTGCGATGTTTGGAGCATTCTCTCCCGCATCGGCATTGGACCAGGGCCAGAGGCTCGAGACCGCAGTGTTCAATGCGCTAAGAAGAAGGACTCCCGCGGTGAGGACCGGCTCGGTCTGCCGCCTGCTAATCAAAGAGAAGAGCAAAAGCCATGAGGTAGACTTTGTGGCTGGGGACGCGCTTCTCATGCGGGCTTATAGCCTGATTCAGGTGAGTGCGGATATGGCAAGTGAGAAAACGCGCGAGCGCGAAATTGCCGCGCTTGATGCCTCGATGGCCCAGTTTGATCTTGGCGAGTCGGCAATCGTTACCATGGATGAACAGACCGATATTCCATGCGAGCACGGTGTGGTACACGTTATGCCCGCATGGAAGTGGCTCCTTGCCTAATCATCTATGGGCCTGTGGGGTCAGGACCTCCTGGCTCCTTCATCACGGTTGGGGAGCACCTTGCTGCGCCAGGCTAGTTCTGGGCTTTGATACTCGGCAGCAGGATCTGCGCGAGGTAGTCGGTCTCGAGTTTGGTCGCGGCGTCTGCGTTGCCGTCTTTGCCAACCAGGTCGTTCTTGATCTGGCTATACGTATAGCGGTTGCCGGTCGTCAGCTCGACAAGCTCAATGGCCGTGTCCATGGGGTAGGTCGACACGGGATTCTGGGTGCGCCCGTTGATAGTCTGGGGCACCACGTACGGATAGACGGGGCCGCTGGCATAGACGGTATAACCGTTGCCCAGGCTGACCGTGCCCAAAACCGTATCGCCGTCATCGGGCGTAAAGGTCTCGCCATCGCGCACGGCGACGAGCGTCACGAGCGGCGTATTGGCGTCGTCGCCCAGATAGATGCATAGCGTGCTGCCGTTTTGCCAAGTTGCGACCTTGCCGTACCACTCGACGGGAATATCGAGCTGGTAGAGGTCGGTTGCCTTGTGGCGAGCGTCAGCATCACGGGATGCCTGTGCCTTTTGCGCGCTCACGGCATTGACGGCGGCGTCGCGCCGCGCGGTTGCTGCCTGCTGGAGCACTTTGGCAGCCGCGGCGGAGCTCGCGCCGCCTTCCTCGGCATACTTGGCGGCGGCATCGATCTGGTCGTCAGTCACCGTGTTGGCCGAAGGCACTTTGAGCTTAAAGGTGGCCTGGGCACTTAAATCCTGTCCATCGCTCTTAACGGTGACCTGCGTCTTGGTGGTCGGGACGGTATAGATGGTGCCGTCGGCCGCGATGGGGGAGGCAGCGATGGAGAACGTGTAATCGCCGGGCAGCAGTTTGATGCCGCGGCCGCGCTCGTCAACATAGAGTGTTTCGCTCACGGAGGAGCCATCAGCGTCCTGACCGCTCACCTGTACGGGAATCTTGGAGCCGGTGGAACAGTCGAGGCCCGCGGCATGCACGCCAATCTGCACTGACATCATCGTGTGGGCATTGGCGGCGACAGCGGCAGCCTGCTCTTGCTGATATCCGTTCCAGGCGGCATAGCCTGCGCCGCCTGCGACGAGCGCGACGGCCACGACACCGGCGACCATCAGATTGCGGCGCTTGGGCGACATCTTGCGATGACGAACCTCGGCCTCGCGTGCCGAGGGAACGGACGGCAGGGGAATATCGCCCATGGCGATGGTCTCGTCCACGGCAGGCGCAGAGCCCAGGCCGGGAAGCTCGCGGGTCAGCGAATCTTCGGCCGGCAAGCTGTCGAGCAAGATGGTTTCCTCGCTCGTGTCGGATTCGGGCTGGTCGTCGGCCTCGCATTCGGTGTCTTCGTGATCTGCCTCATCTTCGGCAGGCTCAACGTCGTCTGCATCCTGATCATCGGACTGCGCCTCGGCTTCCGACTCATCCTGCACATCAACGCCCGAATCGTCAAACGCAATCTCATCAAGTGAAATCCGGTCTAGGCTCTCCAGGGCTTCGGCACTCGCTTCTGCATCTTGGGCCGCATCCTCTTGGCCCATCGTCTCATCATTCATACATCCCCCAAGCTCAATATCGGGACAACAATGTACCCAAAATTGGGGTCACATAGAGCTGTCAGGCGATTGGAAATCTGATTTTATCTGTGAGAGAGGTTTTGCATATGTGCGTGAATGCGCGCAACAACAAAAAGCCCCGGAAAGCGGACGAATCGCTTTCCGGGGCTGCGCATGACGCGCGATTGCGGCATCGGCTAAGTTTGCCTACATCCAAATGTGGACGGAATAAACATGTTACTCGGCGTGTGCGTAATCCACCTTGGCGCGGCGAGCGGTAGCCTTCTCCCAATCGCTGGTGCCCTCAAAGACATCCTGCTTGTAGGGATTGCGGCCGAGCTTTTTGGCGCGGTAGGCGATGTAGATGATCGCGGCGACGTTGGCGATCAGTGCGGCGATCGAGACCGCGGCAGCGGCGCCGGGGTCGAGCGTGGAGTGGGTCACAAAGACGGACTCCTCCTGGAAGTACGGGAACACCTGGGCAAACATGCACCAAATGGCCAGCGTAAAGGCGCGGTTCTGGATCCAGCCGCCCTTGTTCCAGATAAAGGCGGCGACGGTGGGCGCCAACAGCAGCGCAAAGCCGCAGAACCAGGAATGGGTGGGCAGGCAGTTGTAGGTGTAGCAGAAGTTCCAGATATCGTAGGCGATGATGTAGACCCAGGTCATGTCGGGCCACAGCATGTCGGTTTGATCCTCGGAGGCGTAGACGCTCCACCAACCGGTCATGCAGAAGATGTTGATGATACCGGCGATGCCGTTGAACACGTTGTTCCAGCCGGCCAGCTGCGTAGCACCTTCGGAGGTGACCCAGGTGGACTCGCCCAGGACAAAGAAGTGGTAGACGCTCTCGAAGTCGGACACGACGGCAATCATGATGTTGATGGCGACGATCACAAACGGCCACGCACGGAACCAATGCGCCTTGCCGATCTTTCCCCACTGGTACTTAATGGCAATGAAGCCCCAGCAACCGGCCAGCGCAGCGTATACCTTGGCGTAGTGGAACCAGCTGTTCTGGTACACATGGGTGGGGTTGGTGAGCGCCCACTCGGCACCCTGCGAAACGCCGACGGCGATGGCGACGCAGTAGATGGTCATGGCCAGCGGAGCAACGCCAAAGATGATTGCCGCGCCCAGCTTAGTGCGGCGGCCGACCTCGTTGAGCACGATCAGGCCAATAAAGACCATGGCCCAGCCGGCCCAGTGGATAAGGGTATCGCTACCCCAAACATCGAACAGCATGCTGCTCTCCTTTCACACGCCCGCGGCCCCTCTTCTGATCGCGGGCAGTTTGGCCAAATGTCGTCAGTTCTGGGGCTTGCGCTCCGGATACTTGGCGGTATAGCCCTCGATGTGGAGTGTCGAGGCGATGATTTCCTTGACCGTTTCGTCGGGCACATCGGGGTGCGTGCGGATATACATCAAAAGACCCATGATGAGGGTGTAGAACGTCTCGTAGACATGGTCGATGCGTAGCTCATGATGGGCGACAAAATCCACTACGGTGGTGTCGCAGATATACTGCGCCACGCGCTGGACCACGTTGTGCAAAAAGCCGCCGTAGAGCGCGCCGCTGCTCGAGGTAAGCGTGCTCGGCAGCTCGTGGCCGCTGGCGACCAGGCGCTTAAAGAGCGGGGCGACGGTGTCGAGCGCGCCCTCGATATCACCGACGGTGCGGTCGGCGTTCCACCGCTCGAGTTCGGAGATAAAGCCGTCGATCGCCTCGTCCATAACAGCGGTGACGGCGGCGTCCATGTCGGCGAAGTAATGGTAGAACAATGAACGCGTGCAGCCGGCTCGCTTGGTCACGGCCGATACCGATAGGTGGGACACGCCCAGCTCGGAGCTTACGGTGCGCACGGCATCGAGGATCTCGCGACGGCGTTCGTCGCCCGTCAGGCGCTTTGCCGCGCTATCGGATGCGGGGACGGCATCGACCACAGAGGTACCTGCTGTGTTGTTGCCCATGTTTTGCCGCCTTTCATCCTCTTTTGCCTGACCGTTCGCCTAACAGTCTTGAATATTGTTGACGGTTCGTCAATACTATTTTTGACACAATGTCAACAATGGCGGGTGAACGGCATGGGGCATGCCCGGCCTGCAAAAAAAGAGGGGCGCTGCGGCCTCGTCGGGCTGTGGCAAGAGAAGGGACAACCATGATTCTCAACGGACCGGGGATTAGCTACACCGAGCCCGACATCGGTTCGGAGTTCGTGCCGCCGCTGCCGGAGCATCCGCGCGAGGCCATCGTCAAGCTGTGCGAGCACTGCACCAACCGTCTGCTGCATCGCGACGAGCTGTTGGGCTACGAGTACTGGTCGTTTGCCGAGGCCGCGACCGACGAGCAGGCCGAAGTGCTCTGCAAGATGAAGATGCGCCGTCCCTATACGCTGCCCGAGATGGCCAAGCTCACCGGCATGCCCGAGGCCGATATCGAGAAGATGCTCGACGACATGAGCTACACGGGTCTGCTCGAGTACAACTTGGAAAACCCCGAGCGCGCCAAGCAGTGGGTGCTGCCCATGCTGGTGCCGGGCTCTGCCGAGTTCCTCAACATGCGCGTGAGCCAGCTCGAAGAGCACCCGGTCTACGCCAAGTTCTTTGAGCAGGCATCCAAAGGCCCGCTGTCCAAGGCTACGCCGATGGTGCCGCCCGGAGGCGCCGGCATCGGCATGCACGTCATTCCGGTCGAGAAGGCCATCGACGCCGCGAGCACCTCGGTGCCTATTGAGCATATCGAGCACTGGCTCGACAAATATGATGGCAAATATGCCGCTAGCACCTGCAGCTGCCGCGCGAGCCGTCGCGTGATGGGGGAGGGCTGCGCCGACGACCCGGCCGATTGGTGCATCGCCGTGGGCGATATGGCCGACTACGTGGTCGAGACCGACCGCGGCCATTACGTGACGCGCGACGAGGTCTACGACATTCTGCGCCAGGCCGAGGATAACGGCTTTGTGCACCAGATCACCAACATCGACGGCGAGAACAAGATCTTCGCCATCTGCAACTGCAACGTCAACGTGTGCTACGCCCTGCGCACCTCGCAGCTGTTCAACACGCCCAACCTGTCGCGCTCGGCCTATGTCGCCAAGGTCGAGAAGGACAAGTGCGTGGCCTGCGGTCGCTGCGTTGAGGTGTGTCCGGCCGGCGCCGCCAAACTGGGCCAGAAGCTCTGCAGCAAAAAGGCCAGCGGACAGGTGCCCGAGTATCCGCGCCAGGAGCTGCCCGACGCCACCAAATGGGATCACACCAAGTGGTCGCCCAACTACCGCAACGACAACCGCATCGAGACGCATGAGTCCGGCACCGCTCCCTGCAAGACGGCCTGCCCCGCGCACGTTGCCGTTCAGGGCTATTTGAAGCTCGCGGCTCAGGGTCGCTATGACGAGGCCCTAGCACTCATTAAGCGCGAGAACCCGCTGCCCGCTATCTGCGGCCGTGTGTGCAACCGCCGCTGTGAGGATGCCTGTACCCGCGGCCGTGTAGACGCTGCCGTGGCTATCGACGAGGTCAAGAAGTTCATCGCCCAGCGCGATCTGGATGCCGCGACCCGCTATGTCCCACCTGTGGTGACCCCGACGCGTGCCGGCGGCTTCGATCAGAAGATCGCCATCATCGGTGCCGGCCCGGCCGGTCTGTCCTGTGCCTTCTATCTGGCCGAGAAGGGTTACAAGCCCGTCGTGTTCGAGAAGAACGAGCGCCCGGGCGGCATGCTCACCTATGGCATTCCCAGCTTTAAGCTGGAGAAGGACGTTATCGAGGCCGAGGTCGAAGTTATTCGCCTGATGGGTGCCGAGTTCCGCTATGGCGTGGAGGTCGGTCGCGATGTGACGCTCGACGAGCTGCGCGCGCAGGGCTTTAAGGCCTTCTACGTTGCCATTGGCTGCCAGGGCGGCCGCCTTGCGGGCATTCCGGGCGAGGGTGCCGAGGACGTGACCGTGGCCGTCGACTTCCTTCGCGAGGTTAACAGCGGCAAGATCGATTCCCTGTCCGGCCGCACCATTGTGGTGGGCGGCGGCAACGTGGCTATCGATGTCGCGCGCAACGCCTGCCGTCTGGGTTCCGAGCACGTTGAGATGTTCTGCCTGGAGAGCGATGCCCAGATGCCTGCCAGCGAGGAGGAGCGTCGCGAGGCCATTGAGGATGGCGCGCACATCAGCTGCGGATGGGGCCCCAAGGAGATTCACCTGGACGAGGCCGGTCGCGTGTGCGGCATCACCTTCAAGCGCTGCACGCGTGTCTTTGACGACGAGGGCCGTTTTGCGCCCGAGTACGACGAGAACGATCTGCGCCGTGTCGATGCCGACCGTGTCGTCATGTCGATTGGCCAGTCCATTGTGTGGGGCGACCTGCTGGCTGGCTCCAAGGTGGAGCTTGGCCGCGGCCAGGGCGCCCTGGCCGATCCCCAGACTTACCAGACCGCCGAACCCGACATCTTTGTGGGCGGCGACGTCTACACCGGCCCCAGCTTTGCCATCGATGCCATTGCCGCCGGCCACGAGGCTGCCGTGTCCATCCATCGCTTTGTGCAGCCGGGCTCCACGCTCACCATCGGCCGCAACCAGCGCCGCTACACCGCGCTCGACCGCGACGATGTCGTGATCGAGAGCTACGACAACGCGAGCCGCGAGGTTGCGCATGTGGACCGCGAACGCGAGAAGGCTGCGCCGTTTAGCGAGTATGTTGAGACCTTTACCGAGGAGCAGGTGCGCGCCGAGACCGCCCGTTGCCTGGGCTGCGGCGCCTCGATCGTCGACCCCAACAAGTGCATCGGCTGCGGCCTGTGCACCACCAAGTGCGCGTTCGACGCCATCCATCTGGATCGCGACCGCCCCGAGTGCTCAACGATGGTCAAATACGAGCAAAAGCTCCCAAGCCTTGGCAAGTATGCTCTAAAGCGTGCCATCAAGATTAAATTTGGTCGTAAATAGGTAGCCATGGCGGGTAAGGGGACGGCGCAGACTAGATCTCGTCGTCCCCTTGCTTTGAGTTTGCATCGAATCAACCTCTGCAGAAAGGGTTTCGCCTTGCATGAATTGGGAATCGTCTATCACATCATTCGCGATGTCGAGAACGTGGCGCGCGCCAATGGCGTGCGTCGCGTTTCGAGCGTCACGCTGCTGCTGGGCGAGGTCTCGGGCGTCGTTCCCGACTTGCTACTCGACGCTTGGCGCTGGGCGGCAGATAAAAAGCCCATCACCGAGGGTGCAGAGCTTATCGTGGAGCCCGTTGAGGCCGTGACACATTGCGAGGCGTGTGGCTGCGACTACGCGACGGTCGAGCACGGCAAGGCCTGTCCCCATTGCGGTAGCGGCGAGACCTATTTGCTGCAGGGCCAAGAGGTAATGATCAAACAGATCGAGACCCCCGAAGAGGATCCGGCAGGCGCTGCCCCCGACGGCCCTTCCGACGCGCCCGATGCCGTCGACGCCGCCAACCCTCTCCACATCGCCTAACATCTAATGTCTACATGGGCTAGAGTTCTAAACATATTTGCTTCGGTTAGTCAAGTCATGTCTGTTCAAACAAAATGGTGGCACGCAGACGCATTGGGATTCACCTAAAAGCGGTCTTAACGAACGGTGCACCTTTATATGTCTTTGAAAACAATCAGCAAATCACGTTTTAGCAGGCAATGAGCTATAAGCCAGCAACGTAATCAACTTGTAACAAACTTAGACGTTTAAACAAATAATCCAACCTTTTGCGGATTTAGCTATAATTCCACAAACCAAACAGCTATACTCCTTTCATGTCGTGTAGGAAATACGTAGACAAAAAGGAGGTTATGTGATGGTAAGTATTGTTCTTGCTAGCCACGGGGACTTGGCAGCTGGAATCAAGCAGACGGGCTCGATGGTCTTTGGCGATCAACCGTCTGTTGCCGTGGTCTCGCTCGAGCCGAGCATGGGCCCCGACGATTTCCGTGCCAAGGTCGAGGAAGCAGTCGCTTCCTTCGAGGACCAGGAGCAGGTGCTCTTCCTCGTTGATCTGTGGGGCGGCACGCCGTTCAACCAGATCAGCGGGCTCATCGAGGGCCACGATTCCTGGGCTATCGTCACCGGTGTCAACCTGCCTATGCTCATCGAGGCATATTCGCAGCGCTTTGACGCAAAGAACACTGCACATGCGATCGCAAAACATCTCGTGACTGAGGCTAAGGCTGGCGTGCGCGTCAAGCCCGAGTCTCTGGAGCCCGAGGAGAAGAAGCCGGCTGCGGCCGCCGCTGCTCCTGCAGGCGCCATCCCTCCGGGAACGGTCATCGGCGATGGGCACATCAAGATCGCCCACGTCCGTATCGACACCCGTCTGCTTCATGGCCAGGTGGCCACCACGTGGACCAAGCAGATCAACCCCAACCGCATCATCGTGGTTTCCGACGGCGTTGCTCACGACGAGCTCCGCAAGACCATGATCGAGCAGGCTGCCCCTCCGGGAGTCCATGCCAACGTCGTGCCCATCAAGAAGATGGCCGAGGTCGTCAAGGACACGCGCTTTGGTGACACCAAGGCCATGCTGCTCTTTGAGAACCCGCAGGATCTGCTCAAGGCCATCGAGGCCGGCGTCGACATCAAGGAAGTCAACATCGGTTCCATGGCTCACTCCAAGGGCAAGGTCGTCGTCACCAACGCCGTCGCTATGGGCGATGACGACGTTAAGACTCTCGAGGCCCTCAAGGCCAAGGGCGTCAAGTTCGAGGTCCGCAAGGTTCCTTCGGATTCCTCCGAGGATCTCGACGCCATGTTGAAGAAAGCTAAGGCCGAACTGGCCGCTCAAGCATAGTAAAGGAGGGTCCGATACATGTCTGCAATCACTATTCTGCTTGTTGCGATTGTCGCGTTGCTTGCCGGTATGGAAGGCATTCTGGATGAGTTCCAGTTCCATCAGCCGCTCGTGGCATGCACGCTTATCGGTCTCGTAACCGGTCACCTTCAGGAGGGCATCCTCCTGGGCGGTTCGCTCCAGATGATGGCCCTTGGCTGGGCTAACGTCGGCGCCGCTGTCGCGCCTGACGCCGCTCTGGCCTCGGTCGCTTCTTCGATCATCATGGTGCTCGCCCTCAACGGTGGCGCCACCGATTCGGCCAAGGCCGTTACCACCGCTATCGCCGTCGCCGTCCCGCTGTCGGTCGCTGGTCTGTTCCTGACCATGATCTGCCGTACCATTGCTACCGCTATCGCTCACGCCATGGACGGTTGCGCCGAGAAGGGCGACTTCTCCGGCATCGAGCGCTGGCAGTATGCTGCCATCCTCATGCAGGGCCTTCGTATCGCCATCCCGGCAGTGCTTCTGTGCGTCATCCCGGCCGAGGCCGTTACCAACGCGCTTAACGCTATGCCCGACTGGCTGTCCGGCGGCATGGCTGTCGGCGGCGGCATGGTCGCTTCCGTCGGTTACGCCATGGTCATCAACATGATGGCCACCAAGGAGACCTGGCCGTTCTTCGTCCTCGGCTTTGTCCTTGCTGCCATCCCTCAGCTCACGCTGATCGCCCTTGGTCTCATCGGCATCTCCCTTGCCCTCATCTACCTTGGCCTTAAGGATCTGGCCAAGCAGGGTGGCGGCATGGGCGGTGGCTCCGGCGACCCGCTCGGCGACATTCTGAACGATTACGAGTAGGAGGGGAGTGATACATATGGCAGAGAACAAGATTCAGCTCACCAAGGCTGACCGTAAGAAGGTTTGCTTCCGTCATCAGTTCCTTCAGGGCTCGTGGAACTACGAGCGTATGCAGAACGGCGGCTGGTGCTTCGCAATGATCCCTGCGATCAAGAAGCTCTACACCAGCAAGGATGACCAGATTGCCGCGCTTAAGCGCCACCTGGAGTTCTATAACACCCACCCCTATGTTTCCGCCCCCGTCATTGGCGTTACCCTCGCCCTCGAGGAGGAGCGCGCCAACGGTGCTCCGATCGATGACGTCGCCATCCAGGGCGTCAAGGTCGGTATGATGGGCCCGCTCGCCGGCGTCGGTGACCCCGTCTTCTGGTTCACCCTTCGCCCGATTCTGGGCGCTCTGGGCGCTTCCCTGGCCATGTCCGGCAGCATCGTCGGTCCGCTGCTGTTCTTCTTCGCGTGGAACATCATCCGTTACGCTTTCCTGTGGTACACACAGGAGTTTGGCTACAAGGTCGGCTCCTCTATCGCCAAGGACCTCTCCGGCGGTCTGATGGGCAAGGTCACCGAGGGCGCTTCCATCCTGGGTATGTTCATCATCGGCGCCCTGGTCGAGCGCTGGGTGTCCATTTCCTTCACCCCGATCGTCTCCACGGTCAAGCAGTCTGCTGGCGCCTTTATCGACTGGGCTAGCCTGCCCTCCGGTTCCGAGGGTATCAAGGAAGCGCTGACGATGTACAACTCCGTCGGTGCTACCGCCCTTGATCAGATGAAGGTCACCACGCTCCAGGGTAACCTCGATCAGCTCATCCCCGGCCTTGCCGCCGTGTGCCTGACCCTGCTGGTCTGCAAGCTCCTCAAGAAGAAGGTTAGCCCGATCGTCATCATCCTGGCTCTCTTCGCCGTCGGCATCATCGGTCGCTTCTGCGGCTTCATGTAAGCACGCTTCGGCTTAAGACCGAGAGTTGCTAGGTAAGGGCTTTTGAGCCATTGAAACGGACCGCACCCGGTGGGTACACTGGATGCGGTCCGATTGTTTTTATTGGAGGGCGAGGCGCGTATGGCGCAATCTCAGAACAGCAAGGTCGATCTGGCAACGCCGGCAACCTGCCTGATGGGGCTTACCAGCCACGGTAACGTGATGGTGGGCAATAAGGCGTTCGAGTACTATAACGAGCGCAATCCCGAGGATTATATTCAAATCCCGTGGGACGAGGTCGACTATATTGCCGCCGAGGTTTTGCGCGGCACCAAGAAGATTACGCGTTTTGCCATCTTCACCAAGGACAACGGTCACTTTACGTTTTCGACGCGCGACGACAAAGAGACGCTTCGTGCGGTCCGCAAGTACGTCGACGAGGATAAGCTCGTGCGTTCGCCCGACTTTATCGACGTGACCGCTAAGGGCGCCAAGAGCATCCCCTCCGTTATCAAAAACCTTTTCCACAGGGGTGACTAGTTGCCTGCGATAGATGGCGGAAAATGCATCCCGGAATTTATTCTCATTCCGGGATGCATTTTCCTTTTGAGCGCCAGTCGGGAAATTTCCTTTTCATGTGGTTAGAGGAAACTCCATCCCATTTTTTCGCTTTATTCTTTCCGATATTGAGGATTATCTACGGCGACAATTCGCTATAAAGCCTTCTTGATGAGTGGACATGCGCTACATGGCAAAGGGGCAAATCTGCTACACTAGTACAACATGCCTCCGTAGCTCAGGGGATAGAGCACCGCTCTCCTAAAGCGGGTGTCGACGGTTCGAATCCGCCCGGGGGCACCAGGGAATATGACGGCGTCGCGGGAGCGGCGCCGTTTCTGGTTTGCGGGGGCCGCCGTGCTGCTCGCCCGTGGGGGATGGGCATCTGTTTCCTAGAGTGTGCTGCGGTAAATCTTTCTCGCGTCGTCCAGCGTGAGCTTCTTGAAGCTGCCGAAGAGCTCTCCGCGGTTGATCTTGAGGTCCGGAATCATCTTTTCGATATCGTCCTCGGTGACTCCGAACTCCGATAGCGTGCGCGGCATTCCCAGCGAGACGTTGAAATCCTGCAGCTCGTCGATGGTCGCTTCGACCGCGTACTCGATTGCCTGCTCGGGGGTTACCTCCACATCGAGCTCGTCCGCGTCCGAATCGACGGGTTCGACGCCAAAGGCCTGGGCGCTGAACTCCAGGAAGCGCTCGGGGTGCTCTCGCCATGCGTAGCGCAACCAGGCGGGGAAGATGACGGCGAGGCCGGCGTCGTGCGTGATCTTGGTGTCCAGTGCGGACAGCTCGTGCTCAAGGACGTGGCAGGTCCAATCGCCGTCGCGCAGGCCGGGGACACCCAGGCCGCAGCCGGCGAGGCCGTTATGGGCGAGCGTACCCACCCACATGATCTCGGCGCGGGCGCCGTAGTCATCTGGGTTCTCCATCACCTTGGACGCCGCCTCCATCGCAGCGCGCACTGGCCCGCAGGCGCTGTTGTCGGTTACGCCCACGGCGGGCTCGCCGGAGAAGAGTCGCTCCATGTATGGGCGATCATGTCGGTCACTCCCGCGGCGGTCTGGTAGGCGGGCAGGGTGAAGGTCAGTTCCGGGTCGAGGAAGGCGATGGCCGGGCGGTTGAGGTCCGTGTTAATGCCGCATTTGAGGTGCTCCTCGTCGTTGCTGATAACGCAGGAGTTAGAGGCCTCGGACCCGATGCGGGGATGGTCGCCACGCAGGCGACGTCGATGCGGTCGGCGGGAACGGCGCGCTTGCGGAAGAAGTCCCATACGTCGCCGTCGTATACCGCCCCCAGCGCGATGGCCTTCGCGCAGTCCATGGCTGAGCCGCCGCCCACGGGCAGGATGATGTCGACGTCGTTTTCCCGTGCGAGCTCGACGCCTTCTCGTGCCAAGCCTATTTCGGGGTTTGGACGCACCCCTCCAAGCCCGATGTGCTCCACGCCCGCGGCATCGAGCGATGCCCTCACGCGGACGAGCGTTCCGCAGCGAACTGCGGAACCCCTGCCGTAGACAATGAGCGCTCAGCGGTAGCCGGAGGCGGACAGAGTCCCCCAACCTTGTCGGTCGCTTTTCGCCCAAAGACAAAGCGGGTGGGGGAGTAGAAGGAGAAATCGTTCATGGAGCTCCAATCTGGCGTTTCGCCCTACATGCGCGGAGGAGTTTTTCGGGCGCATCGCCTGCGTTCGCGTCGCAATCTCGGCGGCGCGGTGCGGTCCGTGGATTCCATCGTATCGCCCGCGGCACCCCTTACCGACGATTGAGGCGAGTCTGCATTTCGCGGCGCGACGTCCACCTGGCGGACGATATCCGTTCGCGACACGTGGCCGTCCCGGTCGCAATAGCGTATGCGCACCGGGTTGCCGAGATGGGCCTGCGACCCCTTCTCCTGATGCGAGCGCGCGAGACGGGCGAGCAGCGGCGCGAGCACCTGCTCGACCGTCTCCTCCCGATACCACGCCGCCACGGGCAACCCGTTCACGTCAAACCCGTACGTTCGCCATGCCATTCGCCTCGCCGCCTTCGCCGAACGAAACCGCGTATCCAGACCGCCGGTCCCCCACCCAGCACTTCGACGAGCCTTCGCGCTCACTTCTGCGGTCGGGATGCGCCCGCGAGGCGCTCGGCAGGCAGCGCCATTTCCGCTCGCTGTGTCGAGCGCGAGTGTCGAGAAGTCGCCATATGCCACTCAGATGTAGCATGGAGTGCCGAAGTGCACGCGCCCGTGACGAAACACTGGCGCCAACCCGTTCCGCGCACCACCCCGCCCGTAAGGTGTGTGGCGAAAGGAGGACCAGCCGCATGAACATCCCCGAGACACAGAGCCTACCTCGATCGCATTCCGCACGAGCTTCTCTGACATTTCCGCCCATTACCACGTGGAGGTCCCCGTCGCGGAGATCGCCTACGCATACGACTACATCAATTCCCGGCATGCCCCGCGCAGGCAGGCCACGCTGAACGACGGGTCCGCGGCCCGGCAGGACGAATGACGCGCTTCGGCACAGGCCATGCCGAAACGCGTCACGCAAGCAAAGGAAGGAAGCCAACATCACATGAGCATCATCGCAGCACGCATCGACAACCGCCTGCTACACGGCATAGTGGCAACCCAGTGGGTACCCGAGTTCCGTCCGCAGCGTCTCATGGTCATCGATGACATCGTCGCCAACGACCCGACCAAGAAGGCCGCCATGCGGATGGCAAAGCCCTCGGGAGTCGCCCTCTCCATTATCAACAAGGAGACGGCTCTCACGAACTATCGGGCGGGCAAGTACGACGACCACACGGTCTTCATCGTGGCGCGAGACCCCCAGACCATCCTCGACGTCATACAGACGGGCCAGGTTGTTCCCACACTCGTGGTCGGAGGCACAGTCTTTCCCGAAGAGGGGTCAGACGCCGTCCAGGTGAGCAGTCGCGCCTACGTCACCAAAGACGAGCTGCCCGCATATCGAGCGATTGCTGGCACCGGCTGCGACATCACCGTTCGCTATGTGCCGGCCGACAAGCCCGTAGAGCTCTCCAGCATCATCACGCTTTAGCAAGGGAGTGAACTTATGACACCATCCATCATCCAGATAGCCGTCGTTACACTCATCGCCTTCATCTACGGAGCCGAGAAGAACGCGGGACAAATTCTCACGAACATGTCCGTCACGCCAGCATGGTTCGTCGGACTTGCGCTCGGCGACCCCGTAACCGGCCTCGCCGTCGGCGCCATCGTCCAACTCATGAGCCTGGGCGTGGCGGCCATGGGAGGAGCCTCCGTCCCCGACTATCCCACTGCCGCCATCATTGGCGCCGTCGTTGCCATCACCTCGGGTCAGGAGGCGAGCGTCGGCGTTGCCGCCGGAATCGCAGTCGGCATGCTCGGCCTTCAGCTCGACGTCATCGCCAAGACGGCAAACGGCTTCCTCGGGCGTACCTCGCAGCGCTTTGCCGAAGAGGGCAAGTACTCGCAGATGAAGAGCGTACTTTTCCTCGGTCCGGTCTTCTATGGCCTTACGGCGGCCATCCCCACGTTTGCCGTACTGCTCTTTGGCGCCGATGCCGTCAACGCTTTCCTCTCCGTCATGCCCTCCTGGTTCACGACCGGCCTCTCCATCGCCGCCGGTATCCTCCCCGTCGTCGGCCTTGCGATGCTTCTGTCCTTCATGCCAATGAAGAAATTCATCGCCTACGCCATCGTTGGCTTCGTTCTGGCCGCCTACCTGCAGATAAGCATTCTCCCCATTGCCCTGCTCGGTGCCGCCGCGGCCATCGAGTACTACAAGTCGCACAGCAATCCGTCCGTAAACGCCCTCGACGCTGGAGGTCTGGAAGATGAGTAACGAAGTTAACGCCACCAAGGCAAACGAAGCGCCAACCCGCCTGGCAGACGGAACGTACCAGCCAGTCCTCACCGTTTCCGATCTCGACCGTTGCGGCCGCCGCTGGATGCTCGGCGCGTCCATCTATAACTATGAGTCCCAGTGTGCCCCGGCGGTCATGTTCGCAACCGAACCCGCCCTGCGCAAGATCTATGCAGGAGACGAGGAGGGCTACCGCAGGTCACTTCTGAGCACCTATCGCTATTACAATGCGACTCCCCAGGTAAGCGGCCTGCTCCTCGGCGCCGGCCTAGCCTTGGAGGACAAGGGGCACAATGACGCCATCGACGCGGTCCAAGACCTTAAGATTGGCCTCATGGGCTCCCTCTCAGGAGTCGGCGATACGATCTTCGCCATCCTCATTCCCACCATCTTCGGCTCCATCGCCGCCTACATGGGACAGGCGGGAAACCCCGTCGGCGTGCTTCTCTGGCTCGCCGTCGCCATCGCCATCTTCGTATGGAAGCTCTTTGACTGGCGCATAGGCTATAAGTTCGGCGACAAGCTCTTCACGACCCTTGCCGAGAAGATGTCCGTTTTCACCGAGTCGACGTCGGCACTTGGCATGATGGTCGTCGGTGCGCTCATCCCCACCGTCATCAAGGTCTCGTGTGGTCTCACGTTCACCATGGGTGACGTCACGCTCGACGTCCAGACGGGCATCCTCGACCAAATCATGGTCGGCATGCTGCCCGTAATAGCCACAGCCATCGTCTACGCCCTCGTCAAGCGCAAGGTCAGCATCAACAAGATTGTCCTCGGCATCCTCATCATCTCGTGGGTGTGCGCGGCTTTCGGCATTCTTGCTGCCTAGCCTAGGGCTAGACCAACCCACAAAGGACGCATTATGAGGCACATCATCATTGCATCGCACTACGGCCTGGCAGCCGGACTCGGAGACACGCTCAAGGCCATCATAGGACCGGGGCACGACATCAGGGTTGTCTGCGCGTTTACAGACGAAACCCCGCTCGAGGAGAAGCTCGCCAGCGCATTCGAGGGCATCGCCGAAGATGACGAGACCCTCGTTCTCACCGACATCCTTCAGGGCAGCGTAAACCAGCTCGTAGCCTGCTCGGCTCCGCGAGGCGCGTTCATAGTGACCGGCGTAAACCTTCCCGTGGCCCTCGAGCTCTCGCTCCACGCCGGACAGCTTACTCCCGATGTGGTGAGGCATGTCGTCACCCAAGCCAAAGAGCAGCTCGTCTACCTCGGAGATCTTACTCCGGACGTTGACGAAGAAGACGAATAGGAAAGACGCGACAGTAAGGAGGACGAGACATGCGCAAAGTCCCGACCAATAACCAGCACCTGTTCTACCAACCGAAGGACGTGTGGGTGGGAGACGTCATGCCCTTCGGCAAGGACGGCACGTTCTATCTATACCACCAGCGTGACACGCGCGACCCCGCTCCGCTTGCCGAAGGACAGCCCTTTGGGTGGTCGCTCGCGACCACCCAGGACTTCGTGACGTACCAGGAACACGGAACGGCGATCCCCCACGGCGGAGAAGACGACCAAGACCAGTTCATCTACGCCGGAACCGTTTACGAGGCAAAAGGGGAGGTACGCGCTTTCTATACCGGGTTCAACCGCAACTACCTGCGAGAAGGCAAAACGTCCCAGGTGCTCATGCAGGCGAAGGCCTGCTCGGATGATTATGCGACGTGGAAAAAGACGGGCGTTGCAGTAGAGCTCACGCCTCAGCCAGGATACGATGGGCGCAACTGGCGCGACCCTTTCGTAATATGGGATGACGACCGGAAGGAATACCTCCTCGTACTGGGCACGCGTAAGGGAGACGACCCCTCCAAAACCCTCCAAACTGGCAGGCTCGTTCACTTTACGTCGAAGGACCTCGAGCACTGGCAGTTCAAGGGCGACTTCTGGGCCCCCGGCCTCTACACCATGTTCGAAATGCCAGACATTTTTAAAATTGGCGATTGGTGGTACCTGGTCTACTCTGAGTACAGCGACGAGAACAAGATCGTCTACCGCATGAGCCGCGATCTCTACGGTCCGTGGGAGAAGCCGAGAGATGACGCCTTCGACGGGAGGGCGTATTACGCCGGACGGACCGCCTTCGACGGATCGCGCAGGATTCTGTCCGGCTGGGTCCCCACGCGCGAGAACGACGATGACCGGGCCAACTGGCTTTGGGGTGGCTCGTTTATGCCCCATGAGGTGTACCAGCGCCCCAATGGCACCCTCGGCGTTCGCCCTCCCCAAAGCATAAAGGATGCGTTCGAGTGCCCTGATGCCGTCCCGGATATCGAGCTTCGCGGAGACCACGAACGAACGGAGTGCGTAATCACCGAAAACGCAGGCGAGATCTTCTGCTTCGAGGCAGACGTGACGTTCAGGGACGCTTGCGACTTCTCAATTCGAGCCTACAAGAATCTCGAGACCGACGAGTCGTACGAATACCGCTTCGACCTCGACGCGAATCGGCTCTCGTTCGACAAGAGCCCCTGTTACAAGTGGTTCCGCGTAATGGATAAGGGGCTTTGGAGGCCAGTCTGGCTCGAGTCCGGGCGTTCTTACCACCTGCAGCTCATCGTTGACGACAACATCCTCGTCCTCTACCTCGACGGTACCGCACTCACGACACGCGTCTGCGAGAAGTTCGGCCACTCGCTTGCTGTTACGGTAACGAATGGCGAACTCAAACTGTCCAACATAGCCTTGGCGAAGGGGCTGCGCGAACAGGAAAAGTAAGCCAGTGAACCTC
Source organism: Collinsella sp. (assembly GCA_048472015.1). Classification (GTDB taxonomy): domain Bacteria; phylum Actinomycetota; class Coriobacteriia; order Coriobacteriales; family Coriobacteriaceae; genus Collinsella. Next base: position 30,670 of record DBGAZC010000075.1, read on the forward strand.
GTCGCCACAGCGACTCCCCCAGCAAAACACGCGAACAACGGGTCCGGCCGCATTCCGGCGACCGGACTCGTCCTGTGCCCTGATGGCACATGGCCCCGGGCTGCCGACAGCGAGGCGGCCTTAGGGGCCTCGCCTACAGATTCCTGAGTGCGTCGACGAGGGAGACCTTGCCCGCGGTGACCTCGTCGGCCTGCTTGATGACCTTTGCGGGCACGACGGCCACCACAGCGCCGGCGGCAGAGTCGATTCGAGCGATGTGGTCAGAGACGGAGCGAACGGCGAGCCGCTTGCCGACAGGGAGGCAGTCAAAGGTGGCAAAGCGCACTCCTACGGTTGGGATACGCCCGTGAGGCGCTCGGCGGACAGCGCTGTTGCCGCTCGCTGTGTCGAGCGCAGGTGTCGAGAAGTCGCCATATGCCACTACAGATGTATCATGGAGTGCCGAAGTTCACGTGCCCGTGACAAAACGCGGGCGCCAACCCGTCCCGAGCACCACCCCGCCCGTAAGGTGTGGGACGAAAGGAGGACCAGCCGCATGAACATCTCCGAGACACAGAAAGACCTGCTTGCCTACCTCGATCGCATCACGCGCGAGCTTGGCAGCACGCGGGGCGGGCGCATCCAGAACCGTCTCGACCACTTCACCACGGCATCTATAACCGACTCGCTCGCCATCTCGCGCAGCCTGGCAAGTCAGTATCTCAACGAGCTCGTGCGCGCTGGCCTCGTGGTGAAAGCAGGGGCACGACCGGTGTGCTACTTCCACCGCCGCTCCCTCGAACGCTTCTTCCAGTCTCGCATTGAGCGTAGCACCTACCCTTCGGTCGAGCAGCTCTTCGCCACGCTCGGAAACGGCGAGCGACTCGACTTCGACCGCGCAATCGGTCACGAGCTGAGCCTTGCGCCCTGCATCAGCCAGCTCTGCGCCGCGCTCAAGTACCCGCCAGCTGGCCTGCCCATCCTGCTCTGTGGCGCCTCGGGAACCGGCAAGGGTCTACTCGCCGAACTTGCCCTCGAATACGGCAAGAACGTCGGCGTCCTGCAGCAGGAAGCCAAGCTTGTGAGCATCGACTGCTCGCATTACGCAGACGATGCCCGCGCGCTCACTCACGACCTGTGCGCAGATGGCGGGCCTGCAGATCGGGCGAGCGGCGGCATCGTTTATCTCAAGGACGTCGACGCCCTCTCACCCGCTGCCCAGGACGCGCTCTTGGAGTGGGCCTCCGCACAGGCGGGCGCCATTGTGCCAGCCCCTGCTGTGCGCCTTATCTTTGCCACCTCAAACGAGGCAGACAGTACCGAGTGCCGCAGCCTCACGCGTCGCATCCCCATGTCCGCCCAGGTGCCGTCTCTGCGCGAGCGCACCCAGGAGGAGCGTGAGGAACTGACTCTCCACTTCCTCAAGGAGGAGGGCCGACGCATAGGACGCGACATCCTCATAAGTCGCGGAGCCTTCCGAGCCCTCGCCGGCACCAACTTCGAGGAGAACGTACGCGGCCTGCGCGACTGCATCACCAACTGTTGCGCCGAGGCCTATCTAGACACGAAGGGTGACAGCCTGGAGATTCGCACCTACCAGCTTCCCTCCGCAATCCTTGCCGGCTCCGCACTCGGGCGCAGCGAGAACGACATGCAGCTCATCGACACCACCCGGAGCATCCAAAGCCAGGCGGACGACCGCGCACGGCATGTACTCGACGCCATGCTGGAGCCATACGAGAGCTATCGCGAAGGCACGCTTGATGGGGGCGCGTGCAGCGCTCAGCTGGTGGAGCGAGCCCGCGACCTCGAGGACTACCTGGCGTTCGGGCAAAACCCGGGCCGCTCGAAGTCCGACGCATACGAGCAGATCGCCGACAGCGTCGTCACTTCCGTGAACGAACTCTACTCGATCGATTTGTCCCGAAAGAGCTCGCATCTAATCGCCCAGGGCATCTGCCTCCAGCTGTGGCCGCCCGCAAGCCTCTCGCGTTGGAAGAGCTCCCATGCAAGCGAGCTTTCCGGCATGCGCGGCGTCGTGGCCCAGCGCAACCGCTTTGCCGTTACTGTCTGCGCCTGCATCGCTGATGAACTCAAGGCCACGCTCGGCATCGCACTCGACGATCTCACGTGTCTGCTCGTCCTTGCGCATGCGGCACTCGCACTCGACCCGTCTAAGCGTCGTCGGAGCGTCGGTATCGTCCTCAGTCATGGCTACTCGACCGCCACGAGCATCGCCGACGCCGCCAATCGGATTCTTGACACGAGGGTCTTCGAGGCCATCGACATGCCCTACGACCAGAAGGTTACGGACGTCGCTGTTCCTCTTCAGCAAATCATCGACCGCTTCTCCTACGCAGACGAGGTCGTCATCCTCGTGGACATGGGATCGCTCCAGGATATTTATAAGAGTCTGGAATCCACCTCCGGCATGACGCTCGGCATCATAAACAACGCCTCTACCGGCCTTGCGGTGGAGGTTGGCGCCGGACTTATCGCGGGTCGCTCCGTGCGAGAGGTTCTCGACGATGCTGCGGCAGCTTGCACCTGTAATTATCACATCGTGGCGCGCAACGCCCGACCGGACGCGATTGTCTTCTGCTCCGAAGGCGGACTTGACGCAGCTGCGCGGATCCGCGATCTCGTGGCGCAGAGCCTGCCTGGCGAGTCCCCCGCGCGGCTTGTCGCCGTTGACTGGCGGCAGCTCGCCAATAACGGATCTGAGGATGCCGCCTTCTCCCAGTACAACGTGCGCTCGGTCATCGGCACGGACAATCCGCACGCCGACGGAGTCCCGTTCATTTCGCTCGAGGAACTCATCGCCGGCGAAGGAACGGCCCAGATAGACCGCGCCTTCGCACGCTTGCTCGACGCTGACAGCTTGCGCACATTCCACCAGAATCTCGTCAAGAACATGACCCTCAGGAACGTGGTCGAGTCCATCACAATCCTTAACCCCAACAAGCTCTTCGGCGAAATCGAGAGTGCCGCAGAGCGGCTCCAGCAGCTCACCGGAGACGTGATTGGCGCTCGTGTGAGCATGGGGCTCTACGTGCACCTGTGTTGTCTCGTGGAGCGCCTCGTGACCAGAAGCCCCATCGAGAACTACGCAGACGAGCAGCGCTTCGCCAATGAACACAACGATTTCGTCGAGGCATTCCGCACGAGCTTCTCTGACATTTCCGCCCATTACCACGTGGAGGTCCCCGTCACGGAGATCGCCTACGCATACGACTACATCAATTCCCGGCATGCCCCGCGCAGGCAGGCCACGCCGAACGATGGGCCCGCGGCTCAGCAGGACGAGTGACGCGCCTCGCAAGCAAAGGAAGGAAGCCAACATCACACGAGCATCATCGATCGTTGCGTGCAAGGCGGCGGGCCTCACCGTGTTCGCCAAGCGCGAGGAGCGTTTTGGTTTTTCGCAAGCAAATGCGGACGAAATCAGCGACCAGATTCCCGATACGCTCAAACATGCAGGGCCCCTATGTGTTTAAGCTCATTTTTCCGTGTGCGGTAGAATGGAGTCGTTGAGATCGCGAACGCCTTAAAGGGAGAGTTTTTGTGGATGCGCATCTGGATGGGGGCTCTTCCGCCCCGCTGTATCAACAGGTGCTCGATTTGCTTAAGAGCGATATCGAACAGGGGACATATCCCGTTGACTCGCAGATTCCAACGGAACTTGAGCTTTCTAAGATGTACGGCGTGGGAAGGGTCACGGTTCGCCGCGCAATAGAGGAGCTTGTGGGCGAGGGGTATCTCACCAAGCGGCAGGGGCGTGGTACGTTTGTGACCGCGACAAAGATAATTCGCAAGGTGCATCAGAAGGACGATGTTCAGAGTTTTACCCAAGCATGCGCTGAAAACGGCATGAAGGCGGGCGCTCGCGTCGTTGCCCGCAAGACCGTTGCCGCCGATCGCGACCTCGCTTCTTTCTTTGGCTTGGATGAAGGCTCTGACCTCATCTTGGTCTCACGCGTGCGTACCGCAGACGGCGTGCCGGTCCTGTTCGAGAACAACTACTATCCTGTCGATGGATTCGAATTTCTCAAAGATATCGGTCTCTCCAATTGTTCGATATTCGAGGCCGTGGGGGAGCGTACGGGTAGGTATCCCTGCTCGTCCGATCCCTGCAGGCTGGAGATCGCCCGTGCGGGAATTGATGCCGCCCGCGAGCTCAAGGTCCCAGTAGGGGAGCCGCTGTTCTTCATGAACGCGGGCTTTCTCGATTCCAACGGAGAGCGCTTCTGCTATGGCAGACAGTACTACGTGGGTTCGCGCTACAGCTTCGATATCTAGCGGCTCTGTCTCACACAGCGCTGTTCTCGTATTGCCGCGGCAGGTCCGTTTAGCGCGTAAAAGTTACCACTTATAGAACAACCTAATATGTTTCTTGACCGACGCCTTCATGCAGGTTATACATAGAACAACCTAAGATGTTTGCCTATACGTGAAGGATTTTTGGCAAGCATCGTTGCTCTGGCAGGAGGTTAAGAATGCCGGATGCCAAACAGGAGAAGCCCAAGCGCAGATTCTATCTCCAGCTTCCCCATGTGTACACCATCGCGTTCATGCTGATCGTGTTCTTCGCGGTGCTCACATGGATCGTCCCATCGGGTCAGTTCGACCGCCAGACCATTCAGACGGCCGCGGGCGAGCGAGAAGTCGCCGTAGCCGGAACGTACCAAGAGGTCGACAAGGTCTACACCGATTCGGAGACGGGGGAGACCGTCGATCTGCGACAGGGCATCGATGCCGTCCTGCAGGCTCCCGCCAAGGGCATTCAGGCTGCGGCCGATGTCGTCGCGTTCGTCCTGCTGATCGGCGGATCGTTCGCCATCGTCACCAAGACCAACGCCCTAAACGCCGGCATGAGCCGCGTGATCAAGAAGCTGAAGAACAAGGACATCTTGATCATCCCCATCTCCATGATCCTGCTCTCGATCTGCGGCACCACGTTCGGCATGTCCGAGGAGGCGCTGCCGTTCTACGCGATCTTCATCCCCATCATGCTGAGCATCGGGTATGACTCCATGACCGCGTTCATCATCTGCTTCCTCGGCCCCAACCTTGGTTACTGCGCATCCACTATTGATCCTTTCAACGTGCTGATCGCCCAGGGCGTTATCGGCATCGAGGGAAATCCCCAGCTTTGGCTCCGCGCCATCCTGTGGGTCATCTTCACCGCCGCGGGCATTTTCTGGGCCATGCGCTACGCGCGCCGCGTCAAGCTCGATCCCAAGTCCTCCATCACCTATGAGGACGATAAGCAGAAGCGCATCGAGTTCTCTGTCACCGATGCCTCTATCGAAGAGGAGTTCACGCTTCGCCACAAGCTCGTCCTCATTGATTTCGCGGTCGGCATGGGCGTTATCGTGTGGGGCCTCGTTACCCAGGGCTGGTATATGGACGAGATCTCCATGGTGTTCCTGGCCATGGGCCTTCTTGCCGGCATACTCGGCGGCCTGGACGAGAAGACCATTGCGGAGGAGTTCGTCCGCGGAATCGCCGACTTCGCCTACGCAGCCTGCATCATCGGCATCGCCCGCGGCATCCTGGTCGTTGCAGAGGGCGGAATGATCATCGACTCTATTCTTAACTGGCTCGTCGGACTCCTTGCGGGCGCTCCGTCCTTCATCTATACCACCTTCATGTACATCGTCCTCGGCCTGCTTTCGCTGCTGGTTCCTTCCAGCTCCGGCCTCGCTGCACTCACCATGCCCGTCATGGGCCCGCTGACCGAGCTTATGGGCCTCAATCCCGGGGCTGCCGTCACCGCTCTGCAGTTCGCGAACCAGACCGTCAACACCATCAGCCCCGTTGCGGGCATGACCGTCGCGGGTCTTGCCGTGGCGAAGATCTCCTTCGGGCAATGGTGGAAGACCATCTGGAAGTTCTTTATCTTCATGGTTCTGTTCGGATTGGTCGCGACTGTGATCTCCGGCCTACTGCCGATGTAGGAGGTGCCCAGCATGGATTTAAGCGCTTCCACACCCCGTCTGCGTCGCGAGCAGGTCGCCGGCATGAACATTCACTACATCATGTGGTCGCTCGATTACTTCCTTGATGCTCAGCAGCGCCTTGGCTTCAAAACCATCGAGCTTTGGGCGGCCGAGCCGCACGTGACGCTGGACCACACGGGGTATTTCGAGGCCGACGAGCTTCGCCGCAAGATCGAGTCCCGCGGACTCTCCGTGAGCTCCCTGTGTCCGGAGAACGTGGTGTATCCGTGGCAGTACGCTGCCAGAAAGCCCCTCCACGCGCAGCGGAGCCTCGCTTACTTTAAGCACGGCATCGAGCTCGCCGAGGTGCTCGGCGCCCCGTATATGTCCATCAACTCCGGTTGGGGCGATTGGGACGAGGACCGCGAGGAGGCTTGGAAGCGCTCTGCCGAGCACTTGGCGATTCTTGCGGACTATGCCGGCGAGCACGGCGTGACCCTCTGCATGGAGAGCCTGAGGCCGGAAGAGAGCAACTTGGTGGTTACACTCGCGGACGCCAGGCGCATGCTTGACCAAGTAGCCAGCCCGCACCTTACTCCAATGGTGGACACTACCGCTATGGGAGTCGCCGGCGAGAGCCTTGAAGAGTGGTTTGCCGAGTTTGGCGATGGTGCCATAAGGAACATGCGCTTCATTGATGGCGACCCATATGGCCATCTGGTTTGGGGCGATGGAAAGCACAGTATGGACGATTTCGTACGCGTCCTCAACGCGCATGGGTTCGAGGGCTATCTTGGTCAGGAGATCACCGATGGAAGGTATTTCGATGATCCCGCAGCAGCGGACCGGCACAACATGGACGCCTTCGAGAGGTATTTTGTCGACTAGCGCGTAGCTCCCATTCGCGTGGGGAAGTCAACACGCTTGACGAGAAGACTCGCAGTAAACGTTGGCGGATTCGTCCGCCGTATCGAAAGGAAGAATAACAATGAACGCACATGATCTTATCGCCGACGCAATCGCTGAAAAGGGCGGTTTCGATAGCGTCTTCTGGGTTGCCTGCGGCGGCTCCCTCATCGACCTGCTGCCCGCCCACGAGCTGCTCAAGCGCGAGGCGACTACGTTTGCCAGCGAGGCGTATACCGCCCGCGAGTTCGATATCATGCGTCCCAAGCGCCTGGGCGAAAAGTCCCTTGTCATCGCTTGCAGCCACTCCGGCAACACCCCCGAGGTAATCGATGCGTGCTCGATCGCCAAGGCGGCGGGCGCGACCGTTATCGTGCAGACGGACAACGCGGGTTCCGGCATCGATAACGGTGAGTGGACGTGCTGGGTATATCCGTGGGGCGAGGGAGTTCCGCAGGCGGAGGTGCCCGCCGGCATCTCTTTGGCTCTCGCTTCCGAGCTCCTGGATCAGCAGGAAGGTTATGCCGACCTTGCCGACATGTACGAAGGCATCGCCAAGATGGACCAGATCCTGCCTGCAGCTCGCGAGAAGGTCAACGCCGAACTCTGCGACCGTTTTGCCGCCCTGTGCCAGGACCACAAGTTCCTGTATATCTTGGGGTCCGGTCCCGTGTTTAGCCAGGCCTATGGCTTCGCTATCTGCTCGCTTATGGAGATGCAGTGGCAGAGCTGCGCCTATATCCACTCCGGCGAGTACTTCCACGGCCCCTTCGAGGTGACCGAGCCCGGAGTCTTCTACTTCCTGCAGATGTCTTCTAGTGAGTGCCGAGCCATGGATGAGCGCGCCCTCGCATTCCTCGAGACCCATACCGACACTCTTATGGTGCTCGACGCCATGGAGTACGGCATGGACCAAGTACCGGCGAGCGTTCGCGCGTTCCTTGATCCAATCCTGTTCTACGCGATGAACTGTGAGCTGCGCTCCGCTCGCGGCAAGGTGTTCGACCATCACCCGGACGTGCGTCGTTACATGGGCATCGAGAAGTACTAGCGATTTTAAAACGGGGCGCGAGGCGCGTTGAGACGTGCGAATCCCTCGCGCCCCGTCTGCTCGCCGTAACCACGGCGGTTTACCTGAATGGAGATAACCATGGCAGCCTATCCTATAAGCGTGCTTGGCTTTGGAGACAACGTTGTCGATAAGTACGAGCACATCAAGACCATGTATCCCGGCGGCAATGCAGTTAACTTCGCCGTCTTCGCCAAGAAGCTCGGCGTCGATCGCAGCGCCTACATGGGAATCTTCGGATCAGATGAGGAGGCCGAGCACGTTATAGCATCGCTCGAGGACGAGGGCGTCGAGCTTCTTCGCTGCCAGCAGGTCCTGGGCGTCAACGGCGCCGCTCGCGTGACCGTTGACGAGACCGGGGACCGTATCTTCCTGGGCTCCAATGAAGGCGGCATACGTGGCGACATGCGCTACGTGATAGACCGCTTCGCCGCCGAGTACGTCAGCGGCTTCGATTTGGTGCACAGCGGCAACTACTGCTTCACCGAGCGCGAGCTCCCCAAGATCAAGGCTGCCGGCGTGCCTATCAGCTTCGACTTCTCCGATGACTCCACCGACGAGTACTTCGGGCAGATTGCGCCATTTGTGACGTACGCCTTTATGTCCATGGGCGACGCTTCCCTGGAGGATATCAAGGCGAAGCTCGAGTGGGTGAAGGCCCTTGGCCCTCAAATCGTATGCGCATCGCGCGGGAGCAAGGGCTCCGTCGCCTATGACGGCGAAAACTTCTACGAGCAGGGCATCAAGCCCGTGGCGCCCGAGGAGCTCAAAGACGCTATGGCGGCCGGCGATTCACTGCTGACGGCGTTTTTGGTCACCTATCTTTCCAAGAAGAAGGCCGGCGAGTGCGGCGAGGCCGCGATTCGCGAGAGCTTGGACTTCGCTGCCGGTTTTGCGGCGGAGACCTGCAAGATCGAGGGCAGTTGGGGCCACCCGCTGGTCTACGAGAACTAGTTTTTTGTCGTGGCGGGGTGTCTTGGGGCGCCCCGCATTGCGTTAGGAGTCAAGATGTCCGTTCGTGCCTGCGCGGCAGGATTTTGCTGCGCCGATGTCTACCAGAATCTGGATCCCCTGGGTTGCATCCAAGGGGGCCTCTCAGGAGCGCTTCGAGGGGTGCTTCTTGAGTATATGAAGGCAAAAGGGATATGCAATCTTCATATACGGCCTTCTTTTAGAGGGCGTTGTCCTTACTCTTTCATCTCCTTGCCTATGGACATTTTGTCCATAGGCAAGAGTCCATGGTCGAGATCATGGTGAAGTTCTGCGGCCAGTAATTACTGCATTACATATTCTGTTGTCACCTGGGAGGCTCGCTTTTGCGGGCCTCTTTGCGTTGCTAAGGGGCCATGGTCTGTCGATAAATAAAGCGCCCGCTTGCGGGGGGGGGCAAGCGGGCGCCGTTGAGCGAATATGTTTGCGGCCCTAGCCGCTGCGGGTGATGGGTCCTCGACTAGTTAGTCGTGCCGGAATCGTCGCCCGAATCGGAGCCAGAAACCGAAACCGTCAGCGTGATCGTGCTGTCGGTGGACTGCTTACCAGTGGGGGAGACGCCCGTCACGGTGGCGTTTTCGTTGCCACTCACGGGGTTGCCGTTCTGATCGCAGAATGCGATGTTGTAGAATCCGGCGTTGTTGAGCGCGGTGACGGCGGCGGAGATGCTCTTGCCGTACAGGTTGCCCGGAACGCTGGCCTTGCCGGACTTCTTGGCGATGACGACGGTGATCGTGGCGCCGGGCTTCTGCTTGCCGCTGGGGTTCCAGCTAATGACGGTGCCCTCGGTGACGGAATCGTTCTCCTGGTAGCTCACGTTGACGCCAAAACCGGCCATGTCGAGAGCGTTGCGTGCCTGGGCCTCGGTCATGTCGGTCAGATCGGGGACGGAGGTGGTGTCAGGACCGCTGGAGACCTTATACGAGATGGTCGTGCCCTTCTCGACTTCCTTGCCGGCATCAGTGCCCTGCTCAAAGACCTGGCCTTCGTCGGCCTCGTTGGCCTCCTCGGTTGCGTTGCCCTTCAGGCCCACGCTTGCCAGCGCGGCCTCGGCCTGGTCCTTGGTTAGGCCGACGAGCTGCGGAACCTCAACTTTCTCGGAGGGCTTGGGGCCCTTGGAGATCACCAGGTTAACCTTGGAGCCCTTGGGCTTCTTAGTGTTGCCGTTGGGGGTCTGCTCGGCAACCTTGCCCTCGTCGACATCGTCGTTATAGCTCTGGTCGACAGTTCCGACCTCAAGGCCGGCCTCCTTGATCAGCTCGATAGCGGTCTGCTGGTCCTTGTTAAGCACATCGGGCACCGTAACCTGCTCGCCCCCAAAGAGCCCGGTGGCGAAGGCCACCACAACGCCAACCACGGCGATTGCGGCGACTACGGCGGCGATAATCTTGTTCTTGTTGGACTTGGGCTGATCGACCTCGTAGGAACCGGTGGAACCCGAGACGGTGCTGCGGGGGTTGGTCTGTCCGCTTACGCCCGATACGGGGCGAACCATAGCGCGCGTGGAGTCAGACAGCTCACGGGTCTTGGTGGCGCCCAGGTCGCCCGCGGCACCGATGATGCGCGTGGGCTCGGAGACGTTGACGGCGCGGCCGGACAGGTAGTTGTTGAGCACCTGGCGCAGCTCGTCTGCCGTCTGGAAGCGGTTCGACGGGTCCTTTTCCATGCACTTGAGGATGATGCGCTCCAGATCGGCGTCGACGCCGGAGTTGATCTGGCTCGGCGGAACCGGCAGTTCGTTTACCTGCTTGAGCGCAACCGAGATGGCGTCGTCACCGTCAAAGGGGACGCGACCGGTGGCGCACTCGTACATCACGACGCCCAGGGAGTAGATATCCGAAGTGGGACCGAGGTCCTGGCCGCGCGTTTGCTCGGGGCTTACGTAGTGGGCGGTGCCCAGTACATTGTTGTCCTGCGTGAGGTGGCTGTTCTTTGCGCGCGCGATGCCAAAGTCCATGACCTTGATGTTGCCGTCGGGCAGCACCATGATGTTTTGCGGCTTAATGTCGCGGTGGATGATCTCGTGCTTGTGGGCGACCGAAAGCGCGGAGCTGATCTGCGAGCCGATCTGGGCGACCTTCTTGGGGTCGAGGGCGCCGTGGCTCTTGATGCCGCTCTTAAGGTCGGTGCCGCGCAGGTACTCCATGACGATGTAATAGGTGTCGCCGTCCTTGCCCCAATCGTAGACGCCCACGATATAGGGTGAGGAGAGACCGGCTGCTGCCTGGGCCTCCTGCTTAAAGCGTGCGGCGAAGGTCGCGTCGCTAGCATACTGCGGCAGCATGATCTTGACGGCTACCGTGCGGTCGAGAACCTGGTCCTGTGCACGGTAGACGGTCGCCATGCCGCCTGTTCCCACCTTATCCTTGAGGAGGTATCTTCCCCCGAGGACCCTCTGTTCCATTCCTGCTCCTAACATAACTATTCGCTCAACGATGTGTGTAGTACCTACGATGTGGCCGCTGGGGCCGTGTGACGCGTTGCCGCTAACCCTTAGGCCGCGGCGCGCCTCGGGTGTCCGATTCGATCATGGGCATCACGCTCCCTGTGCGGCAAGCGCCGCGGTCAGGACGATACCGGCGATCTTGGCGGCCTCGACGTCATGCTTGTCGAAATCCTCCAAGGCCACCGAGATGGCGACCGTGGGTGAATCGTAAGGTGCAAAGCCAACGAACATCGAGTTGACGTTGGTGCCGCCAGTCTCGGCCGAGCCGGTCTTGCCGGCGACCTTGACGCCGGGGATTTGGGCATCGGTGCCGGTGCCGGACTGGACGACGGCAAGCATGGCCTGCTTGACCTGGTCGGCCGTGGCGGAGCTGACGGCCTGACCAAGCGAGCGGGACTGCGTGGTCTTGACCACGGTTCCGTCCGGGGCGAGTACCTGGGCTACAAAGTACGGGTCCATGACCACGCCGCTGTTAGCGATGGCGGCGGCAATCACGGCGTTTTGCATGACGGTGGTCTGCGGGCCGGGCGTGTGGTCCATGCCGACAGGCTGGCCGGCGCCGGCCCAGGCGGTCTCCCACTCGGTCATGAGCGACGGGTCGGCCATGATGGAGGCCGCGGAGGTCAGGTCCTGGCCGAGCTTTTGGCCGTAGCCAAAGGCGTTGGCAAACTGCACGAGCGTGTTTGCGCCAACTTCGTTTGCCACCTGGCCAAAGACGACGTTGGAGGACACGGCAAAGGCCTGCTGCAGGCTGATGGTGCCGTAGCTCTCGTTGGCAGAGTTGGTGACCGGTGCGTTGCCGATGTCCATGGAGCCGGGCGCCTGGTAGGTGCTGGTAAGGCTGGCGGTACCGGTCTCGAGTGCCGCGGAAAGCGTAACGACCTTAAACGTTGAGCCCGGCGTGTACAGCGCGTCCATGGCGCGATTGTACATGGAGCCGTCCTCGCCGCCGCCCGTCTGCAGCAGGGCATCGATGTTGGTGTTGTCGTAGGTGGGCGAGCTGGCACATGCGAGCACCGCGCCGGTACGCGGGTCGATGACCACTACAGCGCCCTTAAAGCCCTTGAGCGCCTGCTCGGCTGCCGTCTGGATACGCGAGTCGATGGTGAGTTTGGCGGTGTTGCCCGGCTGGGTCTGGCCCGCGAGCGACGCGATGGCGTTGTTCCAGCTGGAGTAGTCCTTAGAACCGGTGAGCGTGTCGTTCATGACGCTCTCGATGGCGGTGGTGCCATACTGCTGGCTCACGTAGCCAACCACGTGCGCTGCCAGGTTGCCGTTGGGGTAGGAGCGTACGTAGGTGCCGTCCTCCTGCTGCAGCGACTCGGCCAGCGTCACGCCGTCGGACGTGATGATGGAACCGCGCTGGATGTACTTGGAGCGGGCGATGGTGTGGTTGTTGGTCGGCATGTCCTGATAGTCCTTGGCCTTGATGACCTGGACATAGGTGAGGTTGCCGATAAGGATGGCGAACAGCGCCGTAAAGGCGAGCACCGCGCGGGTTAGACGGTTGGCGAGCGCCACGCGGCCGAGCACACCGGATTCAGGTGTGTCGAGCAGGCGACGGCGCATGCGCGAGCCGACGGAATGGCTGCCGCTGCCGTAGGAAGACGAGGTGGCAAAGCACGTGCCCGTCGGGGCGGCGGCAGATGCGACCTGATCATCGGTGATGGCGGCCATGGTGCCGGTGCCGGTAAGCTCGGCCTCGCGTCCGGTCGCCTCGTCACCGGCGCGCAGCAGGAGCGCGACGATGATAAAGCTCGCCAGCAGAGAGGAGCCGCCCTGGCTCATAAAGGGCAGGGTGACGCCGGTCAGCGGGATCAGGCGGGTTACGCCGCCAACGATCAAGAAGGCCTGGAAGCTGATGGCGGCCGTAAGGCCCGTGGCGCTAAAGGCAGCGAGGTCGGATTTAGCGCGGGCAGCCGTGGTCAGGCCGCGAACGGCAAAGAGCATAAAAAGGATGAGCACGGCGCCGCCGCCCAAAAGGCCCATCTCTTCGCCGATAGCCGAGAAGATAAAGTCGGACTCGACGACAGGGATGTTGTTGGCCATGCCGTTGCCGATGCCAACACCGACCAGGCCGCCATCGGCAAGCGAGAAGAGCGACTGGACGATCTGGTAGCCCTGCCCCTGGGCGTCCTTAAACGGATCGACCCAAACTTGGAAGCGCACCTGAACGTGAGACAGGAACTTGTAGGCGCCCACGGCTCCGACGGCTAAGAGCGCAAGGCCGATAACGACATACGAAAAGCGCCCCGTGGCAACGTAGAGCATCAGCAAGAAGATGGTGTAGAACAGCACGGCCGAACCCAGATCGCGTTCGAAGACGACGACGAGCAGGCACACACCCCACACGGCAAACAGCGGCAGCAGCAGTCGCAGGCGAGGGATCTTAAAGCCCAGGATCTTGCGGTTGGAGATGGAGAGCAGCTCGCGGTTCTCGGCCAGGTACCCGGCCAGGAACAGCACGATAAAGACCTTGGCGAACTCGCCAGGCTGGATGGTAAAGCCCGCGATGCGAATCCACAGTTTGGAGCCCGAGATCGTGGTGCCGATAAAGATGGGCAGCATCAGCAGGATGATGCCGATAATGCCAAAGGTGTACTTGTAGCGCATGACCACGTCGAGGTTTTTGACCAGTGCGAGCGTTCCCACCATCAGGGCCACCGAGACAAACAGGATGATGAGCTGTGAGATGGCGAGAGCGGGGGCGAGACGCGTCACGAACGTGATGCCGATGCCCGAAAGTATAAATACGATGGGCAGGATGGCGGGGTCGGCACCGGGCGCCAAGATGCGCACGGCAATGTGGGCCGCGGCAAAGACGGCAAAGAGGCCGATCGGTACGGCGAGCGTCTCAAAGGAGATGGCAGCGCCCGCGGTGAGGACGTACATCGCATACAGCAGGATGACGGGGAACGCCGAGGCGATGAGCAAGAGCAGCTCGGTGTTGCGGCGACTCATAAGCGGCACTCCCTTTCTAATTCTTATCGGAGGCTTCGGCCTCGGCGGACTGTTCGGCGGTTTTCTCGGAATCTGATTCGGAGGTCGATCCCTGATTGGTGTTGTCGCGAATCGTTTGCGCGTCGATCACCTGGCGGGTCTGCTCTTCATCGATCTGGTGGCGGTACTTGGATATCGTGTCCTGCGCATCGTCGACACTTGTTTGCGGAATGCCCGCCTTGAGGCGGTTTTGCGTGTCTTCGGGCAGGTCGGACAGCTTAATGCTGGTTTCGCTTTCGAGCCAGTGGAGCTTGAGTCCGAGCGGCTTGCCGGGCAGGCCGCGCCAGACGGCGACATTGCCCTGGTAGGTACCCAGGTAGTACGAGCCGGTGACACCCGTGTAGGCCCAGATGCCAGCTGCCAGCACAAAGACGAGGGCCAGGATGGCGGCGATAGTAATGTTGCGGCGACGCACGCGCTGCGCCTCGCGCATAACGCCATCGTCAACCAGGTCAACGACTACTACGGTCACGTTGTCGTGGCCGCCGGCGGCAAGCGCCGCGTCCACTAGATTGTCGACGCAGATTTGCGCGGTTGAGGACTGCGTGGCGATGTTCTCGATATCGCTATCGGGAATCATGCTCGAAAGGCCGTCGGAGCACAGGATCAGGCGGTCGCCTTCCTCGATATGCAGAGTGAAGTGGTCGGCATACATGGCAGGGTCCGAGCCCAGCGCACGGGTGATGACCGAACGGTTGGGGTGGACGCGAGCCTCGTCTGCCGTAATCTCGCCGGCGTCCACGAGCTCCTCCACGTAGGAGTGGTCGCGGGTCACGCGGATGAGCGTGCCCTCGTGGAGCAGGTAGGCGCGAGAGTCACCCACGTGGGCGATGGCGAGCGTGTCGTTTTCGATATAGGCGCAAGTGGCTGTGCAGCCCATGCCGGGCTTGCCCAGGCCGTTCAGGGCCGCCTCGATTACGGCGGCGTTGGCTGCCTCGACGGCTGCGGCCAGGCGTGCTGCGTCGGCGGACTGCGGGGCCGTCTTGGCAATAGTCTCGACGGCGATGGAAGAGGCTACCTCGCCGGCGGCGTGACCGCCCATGCCGTCGCATACGCAAAAGAGCGGCGACTGCACCAGGTAGGAATCCTCATTGTGCGGGCGCACACAGCCAACGTCGGAGCGGGCGCCCCACATGAGTTGCGTGGTGGTGCCGGCATCATAGGTCGAGTCGGTCTCGATGCGTTCCTCGGTCAGGGGCTCAAAGCTCATGGTCGAGCCGGGGTCTTTGAGCTTGGCCTCAACGGCGGCAACGTCGATCTCGGCTGTGTCACCGGGAGAGACGGTGTCGGTCTCGGCGTTTGATTCGGAATCGCCGGTGTCCGGGGAGCCGGGCTCCTCGGACGCGCGGGCGGTCGACTCGTCGTCTTGCGGGCTGACGTCTATAGGCTCGGGTGTCGCAAAGTGCGACGGCGCGGGCGTGCTTTGCGACTGGGCGGCGGGCTCGGCCACGGTATCGGACTCGCTTGCGGGCGCAGGCTGTGGGGCCTTGGGTGCAGGGCCGTCCTCGGGGGATGGCCCCGCTTCGGGCGCCGGCGTAGACACGGGCGCAACCTCGGATGCCGGGGCTATGGGAAACGCCGGCGCGGCGGGCTCGGGTGCCGCAAACACCGCAGCGCTCTCGTTGATTGCCGCGGCGACGGGCTCTGCAAAGTGAGCTGGCGCCGAGGTTGCTTCGGGCGCTGTGGGCTGTTCCGCAGCATGTGCGCCGATGGGCGCCGCTACGGCATCCTCTTCGTCCTCGTTATCGGCGAGATCCGAAATATCATGCGTTACATGCGAAAGAGGCAGGGAGAACACGGTGTCCTCGGGTTCCACGGGTGCGGAGCCCGCCGGAGCGGCGTGGGCCGGCGCAGCTGTGGCGGCAGCCGGTGCCTCGGTCATAGTCGCGGACTTGTTCTCCTCGTCGATCATCGACGGTTCACCTTCATGACCACGTCGCCAATCTGGACTTCGTCGCCCTCACGCAGCGTCGCGGGCTCCACGAGCTGGCGGCCGTTGACGAGCGTGCCGTTAAGTGAGTTGAGGTCCTCGATGATGAGCGCCGGGCCCTGCAGCGAAAAGCGCGCGTGCGAGGCTGAAACGAACGGTTCGTTGATGCAGATGTCCGAAGATGGCGAGCGACCGACGATGACGGGGCCGAGCATGTCTACGTGGATGCCGCGGATACCGCGCGGACCCTTGTCCACATCGATCGTCCAGATAGCCGAGTCGCGGCGCTGTCCACGCACAAGTCCCACGCCGGTCTTCATGACGGCGAACAGAAAGATATAGAGCAGGGCGACCAGGACGATGCGGCCTGCAAAAAGGACGATATCGATGTTCATAAGCGACTATCCCCTAAATTCAAAGGTACTCAGGCCAAACGTCAGCAGATCGCCGTTGCGCAGCGGGCAGCGCGTAATGCGGCGGTTGTTGACGAGCGTGCCGTTGGTGGAATTGAGATCCTCGATCGACCAATCCGAGCCCGTAAAGGTGAGCTGGGCGTGGCGGCGCGACACGTTGGGGTCGCGCAGGGCAATGTCGGAAACTGAGCGCTCGCGACCGATGGTCACCTGTGCGGAGGTGATGCTATGGCTCTCGCCGCTCACGACGTCGACGAGCTGGGCGAGCGGACGCTGCGGGGCGCGAGTGCTCGCCATGTTGGAGGCGATGCCGGCTGCGGCGCCTAGGCCCACGGCGGCACCGGTCGCGGCGGCTCCGCCCATGCCGGCAAGCGCGTCACGCGAGACGGTCTGCGGCACCGGGATGGGAGCGGCGGGGTCGGGGATGCTAGGCGCGAAGGGGTCTGCCACGGCAAGCGGGTCGGGAGCGGCGGCGCGAGGCGTCGGCTGCTGCTGGGGCATGGCGGCGGGACGCTGCTGCTGCGGGGCAGCAAACTGCTGCTGGCCGGCGCGCGGGGCGCTGGCGGCACGGCTTGCCGCGGAGTTGTTCTGGCCCAGGCCGTTTTGATAGGCGCGCTCTTCTTCGTACAGGCGGCCGAGCGTGGGGGCATCGACGTTCTCGGCAAAGACCGAGAACTTGCCGGCGCGCAGCTGCGGATCGATCATAAAGCGCACGAGGGGCTCGCCGACAAAGACATAGCGGCGCTTTTCGGCCTGCGCCTTCACAAACTCGCGGACCTCGCGCGAAAGCTCGGGGTAGAACGGGGCGAGCATGGGATCGTCGTCGGCGGCGATAAGGATGGTATAGAGTGCCGGCGCCGTGTTGACGCCGTTGATCACCAGAGTCTGATCCTCCATGTCGCGAGCGGCCTGCTTGGCAAGCTTCTTAAAGGAGAACGGGGCACGGGTGGCACCGAAGATGCCGGCCACGTGGTCCTCGAAGATGTTCAGGAAGTTCACGAAAGATCACTCTCCGTATAGGTTCTTTGGTATCCGAGCAAATATAGGCATATCCCAACGATTATAGAGGATAGGATTCCCGCAACCGCCGCCTTGGCGATGACCGCGGCTGCAAGGCTGGCAATTTCCATATGGTGTGCAAGACAGGACGCCGCTGCGCAGCCGATGCCGGTGACAGCGATGGCGGCGATTGCGGCAAGGTTTGAGCCCTGATTGGCACGCTTGGCATGGGCATTGAGCAGCGCGGATGACGCTGCGGCAGTTGCCGCGGCCAGCCCAAAGGCAGCCCAAAGGAGCGGGTCTCCCAGCGCTGCGGCAACGTTACCGAGCCCCAGCACGCCTCCGGCTGAAAGCGCGACTGTCGCCAGGCGGGCAAAAAGCGCGCCCATGCCCGTTGCCGCGGCGGCGCTTGCCGGGCCGAGCCAAAATGACGCGACGCCGGCGGCGACCCCAGCTGCCAGGAAGGTATTGCCGGTCAGACAGCCAAGCGCGAGTGCACAGGTGAGTGCGGCGCTCGCGGCAGCCTCGGTGCGACCCCAGGCGATCCACCAACCGGACATGGCGGCGGC
Organism: Collinsella sp.; assembly: GCA_048472015.1. Lineage (GTDB taxonomy): Bacteria > Actinomycetota > Coriobacteriia > Coriobacteriales > Coriobacteriaceae > Collinsella. Next base: position 48,913 of record DBGAZC010000075.1, read on the forward strand.
AAAGATCACCGCGACGGGCAACATCGACAGGATGCTCTGCGCCTGCATGGTGGCGTTGGCCATGAGCACCAAAAAGCCCACAGCCGAGATGGCCGAGCCAATCTGGGGGGCCAGGCCAGCCGCCGCTCCGATTGCGATAGCCGCAATGACCAGGCCGGGAAGCGCCGCGACCCCGGCCGTTTGCATCAGCAAAAAGCTAAAGGTGCCGCACGTTAGCGCCGAGATAGCGCGCATGGTGTAGTCGCGCGCATGGCTCCAGCGCGTGCCCGCCCAGCCAAGTGCGGGGTCGACCTCGATGGCGTCGTCCTCGTAGTGCGACGGCTCGATACCGTCGAGCTCCTGCTCGTCATCCGAAAGCTCGCCAACCATTTGCTCCAGGCTGCGACGGCCTTCGCGCACGCTGCCCAGACCGGCAAGGAGCTGGTCGCAAAATGCCTCGATGCTGTTGGGGCGGTCCTGCGGCATGGGGGAGAGCGCGCTCATGAGCGCGCTCTCGGCTCCCGGGGGAAAGTGTGGTATCAGCTCGCTGGGATAGGTGGCGCCGCCGATGATGCGGTCGAGCGAGTCGGCGGGCGTGGCCGCCATAAAGGGAGCGCTGCCGCACAGGCCCTCGTAGATCACACAGGCGAGGGCAAAGACATCGGCGCGCTCGTCGACCGTGCCGGTCTCGATATCGAGCTGCTCGGGCGGCATGTAGCCGATGGTGCCGCCGCGCGAGCCGCCAAAGCCACCGGCGGACGACAGCCGCGCCATGCCAAAGTCGGTGAGCTTTACATTGCCCGAGTGGTCGATGAGCACGTTGGCGGGCTTAATGTCCAGGTGGAGTACGCCATTACTATGGGCGAAGGTGAGCGCCTGGCCCAGGGCATCGGCAATGGCCGCGGCCTCGTCAAAGGTAAGTGAGTGGCCGTCCACGCGGTGCAAAAACTCGGCCAGCGACATGCCATCGACATATTCCATAACCAGGTAGGCATAGGCTGTGTCGTGCGTAAAGTCGATGACCTGCACGATATTGGGATGTTGAAGCATGGCGGCGGTGTGCGCCTCGCGCAGGACATCCATGATGTCGCTGGCGGGCATGCCGGCACCGTTGATAAGGGGGATGCGCTTAATGGCGACGCGGCGGCGCAGGTGCGTGTCGCGGCAGATCTCGATGGAGCCAAAACCGCCGGTCGCAAGTGTCTCGAGCGGCTGGTACCGCTTGAGCAGCTCGCGAGAGCTGGTGCCCTCCAAAGGAACGTCCGGCGAGAACCGGGCGGTATGTTGCGGGAAAAGCGGCATGGCCAACCCTCGTGCGTTTAAAGTTCGTTTGCGAGCGGCGGGCGCGGGGCCGAGCCATTCGCGGTGGCATAGATGCTGCTAGTGTAGCACGCTCGGGCGGATGGCGAGGATAACGGGATGCGAGGCTGCCTGTCTGTCTTGGCCTTAGCGCTTCTTCTTGTTCTTCTTCTGCTTGCGCTGCTTGCCCTTGGTCTCCTGGGGCTTGTCGCCCTGCTTGGCCTCGGCGGCGGCCTTTTCAGCCTTCATCTTCTTGCGTTTGGTCTCGATGCGGAGTTTTTTGTTGATGCGCGCCTTAAGGAAGGTGCCAAACTGCTCGGCATCGCCGCGAATAAAGGTTTCCTTAGGGATCGTCACGCCCTGGTCGGCGAACATGGCCACAAAGATGCGCTCGCCGTCGAGCACGTGGTCGAGCTTCTCAAACGGGAAAAACTGCGACTTGCCGCTCTTGCCCCAAACCATCAGGCCGTCCTCGTTGGCGGCGACGCGGCGATAGCGGCCACCCATGGACTCGTCGGCCTCGACGGCGTCGATAAAGTCGCGGGCGAGGGTGTGGTGCAGGTTTTTGCTCCACCAGGCCAAAAAGGCGCCGAACACGATCAACACGACGCCAAACTTGATCCAGTTGCCGCCGGCCACCAGCATGCCGATGCCGATGAGCGCGGCAATTGCCGCGGCGACATACAGCGAGCCGCGACGCCTGGGCGAGGCGACCAGGCGGGCGAAGTCGGTGACCAGGTCGTTTTCGTACTGGTACTCGTTGAGGTACAGGATGCCGTCATCGGCTGCGGCCTGCTCCTCGAGCGCGACCTCGACCTGGTCGGCTGCTTCGGAGGGAACGAGGTTGCTCTCTGCGTCTGCCATGCTCTTTGGACTCCTATCGCGGCGGGCTCGCCGTACGGGTTATTATGAATGCAGTATGCCGTGCGACCGCATGGCCGTCGCGGCAACAAAACTCAGTATACCCGGGGGAGCACCCATGGAATCGTTGTACCGAAAGTATCGCCCGCTCACCTTCGACTCCGTGGTGGGCCAGCAGCATATCGTCTCGACGCTCGAGCACGCCATCACCGAGGGACGCCTGTCCCACGCGTACCTGTTCTGCGGACCGCGCGGCACGGGCAAGACCACCATGGCGCGCATTCTGGCCAAGGCGCTGCTGTGCCGTAATGCCGAGGCAGCGCGCGCCGAGGGTGCAAGCGGCTGCATGCCCGACGGTACTTGCGAGGAGTGCGAGCTCATTGCCGAGGGCAACCACCCGGATGTCTACGAGCTCGATGCCGCAAGCCGCACGGGCGTGGACAATGTGCGCGAGGAGATCATCAACTCCGTCAACTTTGCCCCGGTGCGCGGCAAGTACAAGATCTATATCATCGACGAGGTCCACATGCTCACGACGGCGGCGTTCAACGCGCTGCTCAAGACGCTTGAAGAGCCGCCGGCACACGTGATCTTTGTGCTGTGCACCACCGACCCGCAAAAGATTCTGGAGACCATCCTCTCACGCTGCCAGCGTTTCGATTTCCATCGCATCGGCAACGAGGATATCGAGCATCGCCTGGCATACGTGTGCGAGCAGGAGGGCTTCGATTACGACGACGAGGCGCTGGCTATCGTGGCGCGCCATGCAAAGGGCGGCATGCGCGACGCGTTGTCCACGCTGGAGCAGCTGAGCGTCTTTGGCAACGGTTCTGTGCATGCGGACGACGCCCGCTCGCTTTTAGGCGAGGTTTCGGACCAGATTCTGGGCGAGTTTTCCCGCGCCATTGCCGATCGCGATGTTGCCGAGCTGTATGGGCTTATTCGCGCGCAGGTCGAGGAAGGTAACGATCTGCTGGAGCTGACGCGCGACCTGGTGGCGCACGTGCGCGACGTGTATGTTGCCTGCGTTACCGGTGCCCGTGCCGAGTTGTTTGAGGGCGGCTCCGAGCAGGCCGAGGCGCTTGCTGCCGAGGCCGCTGCCTTTGGCGAGCATCCTGCCGACCGCCTGGCTCGTGTGCTGACAGTGCTCGACGATGCCGCACTGGAGATGAGGGGCGCGAGCGACGTGCGCCTGGTGCTCGAGATTGCCTGCACGCGTCTGGCGCGTCCCGAGGCTGATTTAACGATTGAGGCATTGGCCGAGCGCGTGGCACGCCTGGAGGCCATGGTTGCCAACGCCGCCGTGCCGGCGAGCGTGGCTGCTGCTCAGGCCGCCGCGCCTGCAGCATCCGTACCCGCTGCTGCCCACCAGCCGACGCTCATTTCGGGCGCCCGCGCTGCCGCCCCGGCGGCATCCGCTGCCCCCGCTGCTACGTCCGCGCGCCAGGGCGGTATGCCTTGGGACCGTGGTGCTGCTGTTCCGGCTGCCCAGCCTTCGCCCCGTTCTGCGTCCGTGTCAGCTTCCAAGCCTGCAGCGCCTGCACCTCAGCCTGCGCCTGCACCTCAGCCTGCGCCGGCTCCGACGCCTCAGCCCGTTGCGGCCCCCGCGCCTGCCATAGCTCCGGCACCTAAGCCCCAGTCCAACAATGCCGCCCAGGTTGCCGTCGCCGGTGCTGCCGAGACGCCCGCGGTCGAGGATGCCGGAGAGCTGCAGCGCAAATGGGCCGAGGTTGTCGAGCGTGTCAAGGCACGTCAGGCTTCCTACGCAGGGCTTTTGCTCAACGCCCGCGCCACGGCCGACGACGGCTCCAAGCTCACGGTCTCGTTCCCCGCGGGTTCGACTTTTGCCATTAAGATGCTCGGTCGCGCCGATACGCAGTCGGTGGTCCTGCCGACGGTCTGCGCGGTCTTCGGTCGTCGTACCGTCGACTATGTCCTGGATGGGGGTGGCACGCCGGCTCCTCAACATGAGGAGCATTCTCCATCTGCACGGGCTGCGGCATCTGCGGACCCGCAACCCGTGTCCTCGGCGGCCCCTGT